>CAYVSQ010000552.1:0-20203 GCA_964453815.1 uncultured Acidobacteriaceae bacterium
CGGAAGAGATCGAGGCCGGCTCCGAATGAGAAGGTGAAATTGAATGCAGAGCTATCGAACATGGGAATATCGCGCGGGGAAACGGCGAAGCCGGTCATCAGTGTGAGAACAGGTTGGATAGGGGAGTGCGGGAGAAATTTCGCTTCGAGTCCTGCTGGACTGAGGCCGCCGACGTAAGTCCAGCGGCGTCCATAGGTGAAAGTGTAATCCTGATAATAGGTCTGGCCGTTATAGGTGAAGGTGTAATTCGAAGATTTCCGCGCAGCCGATAAGACTGGGATCTCGTGCGGCATGCGGATGTAGCCCGACTCCTGCAATCCGGGATTCCCCAATATTGAGGGCAGATTGATGTTGTAGTAGTTTCCAGTGAGGACGGGATCACTTTCCACTATCAGCGGGCGGATTTCTGCTCTGTAATCGAGTGCCCAGATGCGGTTTCGGAAGAGACGCTGTGTGAAAGCTGCGCCAAGTGTGACGAATTCCCGCTGGTTGGTGTAGCCCAGGATGATGTGGCTGGACCCGGGCGAGTATTCAGCGAAGATCGACCAGGTTCGTGGGCTTGAGCCAGGCTTGAGTGTCGGTTCCTGCACGACAGCCTGCGCGTGCGTGACAGCGACTGGAACGATTCCTGCCAAAACCGCTATTGCACACAGCAGCAGGCTGTTGGGAGAGCGGCGTGCGAGCATTGGCAAGCGTCGTTCCGTCCTTGGCGCGAGTGAACTACGTCTTTTGTATACACGAGGGGCATTCGTCGATGCCCAACTTCTTCAGGGATGGCGATCTTCACCAGCCGCCAATCTTCCGCATATGCTTTTCGCGATCTTCCTCAACTATTCGATCCCAGTCAAAGCCGGCTGCCGCTTGACCGGCATAGACGAAATGTCCGTATCTATACTCTCTCGAGAAAAGAATTACTTTGAGCCGCCTTGAGGACAAGTCCTTCGAGGCTTTCTTCCAGGTCCAGCCTGCAGCCGGGCTGCAAACCAAGATGGTCGCGTAACACCTTGGGGATTATTATGCGTCGGAATTTGTCCATAGTGATCTGCATGACTCCGATTATCACACCGGCAAGTTTTTCCGATATCGCTCCGCGCGTACACCTGGTTGGCGCAGATGCCCCTGCCCACGACTCGATCTGTCTATTGTCTATACTGAAGGCGAACGCCGGTTGCCAATAACAAAGCATCCAATCCATTGAGCGAAAAGGGGAACAGCGTGAATCACATCGTGATCGTAGGTGGCGGATTCGCCGGACTGAACTGTGCCCGCAAGCTCGCTGCGAATCCGAATGTTCGAGTCACGCTGCTCGACAAGAACAACTATCAGCAGTTCCAACCGTTACTCTATCAAGTGGCCACCGCTAACCTCTCTCCAAGCAATATCGCTTTCAATTTGCGCGGCACTCTTATCGGCCACTCCAACGTGGACGTGAAAATGACGGAGGTCGTCTCGATCGATCTCAACACGCGCACGGTGGAAACAGCCCAGGGTCAGCAATACCAGGGCGACTTTCTGGTGCTGGCGGCCGGCTCGCAGGCAAACTTCTTCGATACACCGGGAGCAAACGAGCACAGCTATCCACTGTACTCATTGCATGACGCCGAGCGGCTACGCTCACGCATCCTGGCCATGCTCGAATCTGCTGATCGCGACCCGTCGCTCATTGCAAAGGGGGCGCTAAACTTTGTCATCGTGGGGGCTGGCCCTACGGGCACGGAGATGGCAGGTGCGTTCGGGGATATGCTGCAGTCGTCGCTGAAGAGAAAGACCCGCAACCAGCCGTACAAAGATCTTGCCGTGGATCAGGGGCAGATTCTTCTTGTAGATGGAGGCCATGCGGTGTTGAGCGCCTTTTCGCCTGCGGCTCAGACATACGCCGCTAAAATGCTGGAGCAAAGAGGGGTGCAACTTCGCCTGCATACAAAGGTGAAGGAGGTCGGGAGTGGGCACGTTGTGCTCTCAGACGGCACCCGGGTGCTGACGCACACTGTCATTTGGGCGGGAGGGCTTAAGGCTGCGTCCTTATCAAGCAACCTTAGGGTCGAGACAGGAGATGGCGGCCGCATTGATGTCCAGGCTGACCTTACTGTGCCCGGTTTCAAAGGCGTTTATGCCCTGGGGGACTTTGCCAATATCCCGGGCAAAGACGGTAGCCCGCTGCCCCAGCTTGGCTCTGTCGCAGAACAATCCGGCAAGCGGTGCGCGAAAAATATCCTGCTTGACATTGCCGGAAAGCCAAGAGAGCCGTTCCACTACTTGGATAAAGGCATCATGGCGATGATCGGACGTAACTCGGCCGTGGCCGAAGTCGGAGAGCATCGCCACGAACTCGAAGGAGTAATCGCCTTCGCGGCGTGGATTGGGGTGCACGCCGCGCTGCTAACATCCACCCGCGCGAAGATCGAAGCCTTTGTGGAATGGGCCTGGGACTATTTCGGAGAAGCCCGTGGCGATGCGATTCTCGACCGCACGCAAGAATTGCAGATCAACTGGGACGATGACGGGGAAGAACCCGCTTCCGCAGTTAACCCTACAAGCAGTCCAACAAACAAGGCGTCTTGAAGCCATCCAGCCTTTTCACTCGCCTTTGACGTCCCGCATAATGTTCAATCCAGCCCCAACTTTTTCCAGATCGCATCTACCCGCGCCTTGGTAGCTGCATCCATCTCGATCATCGGAGGCCAGGGGCGCGTGAAGCCCTCCGCGGCCCATTTGCGGGTAGCATCGATGCCCATCTTGCTGCCATAGTTGGGCATGCGCGAGGCGTGGTCGAGGGAATCGATCGGGCCCAGGGTAAACTGAATGTCCCGCTCGGGATCGATGTTGTTGGTCGCGCGCAGTGTGACTTCCCCAATGTCCTGAACATCACAATCTTCATCGACGACGATGATGCACTTGGTGAACATGGCTTGGCCGAGAGCCCAGATTCCGTTCATGACTTTTCGAGCTTGGCCTGCGTAGCTCTTGCGAATCGAGACAAGCATGAGGTTGTGGAAGACGCCCTCGACGGGCAGATTGATATCGACAATCTCCGGCAGAGTGAGACGCATGAGTGGGAGGAAGATGCGCTCAACGGCTTTGCCCATCCAGCCATCCTCCATGGGCGGTTTGCCGACGATGGTGGAGGAATATATCGGGTCTTTGCGGTGGGTGATGCAGGTGAGGTGGAAGACGGGATATTCCTCTTCCATCGTGTAGAAGCCGGTATGGTCGCCGAACGGCCCCTCAGTGCGGAGTTCGCCGAGCTTGACGTAGCCTTCGAGGATGATCTCAGCGTGCGCCGGAACTTCAAGGTCCACCGTTTCGCACTTGACCAGTTCGACCGGCTTTTGGCGGAGGAAGCCGGCGATGACGAACTCCTCAACCTCGGGTGGAGCGGGAACGATAGCGGAAAATGTAGTAGCCGGGTCGGTTCCGATGGCAACTGCGACCTCGAGGCGGTCGTTCTTCACCTCGCCCAGAGCGATCTTTGTCGTGCCTCCGGCTGTCTCCGCCATAGCCTGGACATGCGCGGTGGGGGTCGATCCAGACGCGGCGCGCAGGCGTTCACGCAAGTGTTCGGCCGCATTCTTCTGGCGCTGCCAGTGCATGCCGGTGGTCTGGCTGTCATAAACCTGCATGCGATACATGCCCATGTTGCGCTTGCCGGTTTTCGGATCACGCGTAACCACGCAAGGCAGCGTAATAAAGCGGCCTCCGTCGAGCGGCCAGCATTGCAGGACGGGAAAGTCGAGGAGGTTGAAGTTTTCCCGGTGGATAACCTCCTTGCAGGACGCTTCCTTAGCAGGGATGGATTTGGGGAAGAACTTACCCACCTCGGCAAGCATGGGCAACATCTTGAATTTTTCGAGGAAGCCCTCTGGCGATTTGATATCCATGAACGCGCGGATGCGGCCCGCAATTTCATCCAAAGAGTCGACCTCGAGGGCCAGCCGCATGCGGCGTTCGCTGCCGAACTGGTTCATCAGGACGCTCGAAGCGGGATAGCCTTTTATGTTCTCGAAGAGCAGCGCCGCGCCGCCGGGCGCGCCGTCTTTTTTCCCGGACTTCGAAGCGCGGTCCGTGATCTCTGCAATCTCGAGGATGGGATCGACTTCTTGCCGAATACGTTTAAGTTCGCCGGCTTTATCCAGCCTTTTGATCCACTCTCTCAGGTCGTCGTATGCCAATGATCTATCCCCGGCGCTCCGGTGGAGGGAGCACAACACTTCATACTAATGCGCCGTGGATGAATTGGAGCGGCGAGCTGAGATTAAGGCCGGTTGTCATTGCAGGTGCGAACTCAGAGCTCAGTCGTTGTGCTCTTCATTCCTGGCGAGCATCCAGCGGTCCATAATCGTTTGCGCACAGCGGGCGCCGCACAGGTGCTTAGCATCAGCGTCATGCGAGAGGAAGGCGTTCCAACGCGTAACCTTCAAGACCGGCTGCTTAGGATCACCGGACGTGGGTGAGAGCGTCTCGCTCCAGGCCAGCCACCAGTCCTCAGCCGCCTCGCTCTTCGCCTTGCCACAAACGTCGCACGAATATATTTCAGTCCAGGTCATCACTCAAACCCCGAATTACAAGTAGCCAGTGGCACGTCTCTGGAAGTTAGCACAAGAAGGGGGAAGGTGGGCCGAATCTTTCTTTAAGTTTCTGCTCGGAGGGTAGCCGTCGTGTATGGCCCTATCAGGCTAGGCAGCTGCCTGCGGCGGGATCTCCACGAGCGGATAACCGAGCCGCTTCCATTCATCGAAACCTCCGCGCAGCGGGCGCACGCGGTAAATTCCCATCTTGCGGATGGTCAGCGCCATTTTGGCCGCCGTGGCCTCGCTGGGGCAGGTGCAAAAGAGAACCACGTCGCGGTCGCGTGGAATTTCATCGCTCTGCAGAACTAGGCTGTCCGGCGTAAGGAGCACTGCGCCGGGCAAGGTTCGCGGATCAGGCAAATAGTCGAGCGGATGGCGCAGATCGACAATATAGACGGGCTGCTCGCGGTCCAGCATGGTCTTCAATTCCTGCGGCTCAAGGCGAGCCATGGAAATTTCACGAAGAAACGCTCGCTGCCGGAACGACCGCCAGACGAAGAAGCCCATCAGCAGCATTACGAAGAGCAGAAAGGCAAAATGCCCTACCCACTGGAGCGCCTCTGGGTTTCGCTTCAAGACGTCTCCAAAGAAGCGTCCGCTGAGGACAAAGGCCAGAGCCCACAGAAGAATCCCAGCGGTGTCAAAGATTGCAAAGAAGCGGTACTTCATGCCGGTCTGCCCGGCAATTGGCGCGGCGACGGAGCCAAGCCCAGGAATGAATTTGGCCAGCACCAGGGCTCCGCCTCCATGCTTGGTGAAGTAATGTTCCGTGCGACGCACGCAGGTCGAACTCTCCATTGAGAGTCGGCACAGGAGCTTGACGACTGCCCCGCCATATTTTCTACCCATGAAATACCAGAGGCTGTCGCTCACCAGGCTTCCCAGGGTCACAAAAATCAGCACCAGCGGCAGACTCAGCCGGTGGGTAGCGGTAAGCGTGCCCGCGGTCAGAAGCAGGGGCACGCTGGGTATTGGCACGCCGAACTGCTCGACGAGCACCCAGAGAAAGAGAATCAAATAAGCATATTTCAGAAAAAAACTAAGCGCGATCGGCATCGCGAGTGGCCCTCTGTGACAATTACCTACCCATAACTATAAGAGAAGATGTGCAGAGACCGGAAACGATTCGTCTTGAAGAAGAATGGGCCGGTTCGCTTGGCGATCCGGCCCGCAGTTTGGGGGAACTGGTTGCTTCTCTGCGCGCAGCCTGATTACCTGGCGTGCACGAGAGGCATATCGACCAGGTGTTCGCCAATAAACCACACCTGGAGTTCATTTGTGCGGATGATGCTGCTGACCAGAATATCGTTAGTTCCGTCGTCACCCAGATCGGCAGCCTTTTTCGCGAGATCGTGCGCGTCCTTAAGGATCAAGGCATGCGCCTCGAGCAGCCGTGAAATCTGCACGGGCACCTCCTCACGACCGCGTGGAGGGCGATTGAGGCGAGTAAGCTCGGCGATATCGTGTGCCATGGCAATGCTGACGCCGCCCAGGGTCTGAATGCGCTCGGCGAGCAGATCCACGAGTTCGACCTGTTCTCCAAAATGTTTATCGAAGAGCAGGTGAAGCTGATAGAAGGTGGGGCCGCTAACCTGCCAGTGTGACTTTTTGTAAAGGTCGCGGAGACTGGCCGTGTCAGCGAGCAGCACGTTGAGGCGATCACAGATCTGGGTGCGCGCCTTTTCATCGATACCGATGGGTAAATCCCGAATTACAGTGCCGAACTTTTGAATTTCTTTGGCATTCTCATGCCAGTGCGGAGTGATGAAATCATGACCTCTTGCTGGAACTTCCTTCAAGGCAGGCTTGCTCATTGCCACTTTTCCTCCCATTGTTTGGATGCAGAAGCGCACCGTTGGGGCGCGACATTTGCGAGATTCTACGCCGGTCCGCTGATTTTCAGGTCAAAAGGGGGAAGGCATCCTTCGAGAGGATGCCTATAAGCTGTGATTACTCCCTGACGCGCACCCTGGGTTCAACTGAAAGCCCCGGTCGCAGCAGATGGTCGGCGTTCTGCTTGGGATCTGTGAGATCAATGCGCACTGGAACGCGCTGAACGACCTTGACGTAATTGCCGGTTGCGTTTTCAGGCGGGAAGAGGCTGAGAACAGAGCCGGTTGCTCCCCCAATCTGCGTAATTTTTCCGTCGAACTTGCGCCCACCGTAGGCATCCACCTCAATGACCACAGCCTGCCCGGCGCGCATATGCTGGAGTTGCGTTTCCTTGAAGTTCGCCGTAATCCAGACGTCGTCGAGCGAGACCAGAGTCATCAGGTTTTGACCCACACTGACGTTCTGACCGACCTCGACGCTCTTACGGGTAACGATGCCGGCTTGAGGTGCAACGATTTTGGTGTAGCTGAGGTTGAGCTTAGCCTGGTCCAGTTGCGCCTGGGACTGCGCCACCAAGGCCGCTGCCTGATCGGCCCTGGCCCTCTGGATAGCAATCTGCTGGGGCGCGGTCTGTGCAGTTTTGAGCTGCGCCTGGGACTGCGAGAGGCGGTCCCGCGCAACGCGGACCGCGTCCTCGGCGGCAGTTACGTTGGCCTGCGCCTCGACGAGGGCGGCTTTGTTAGCGTCGGCGGCAGCGACGGCGGCATCGAACTGCTGCTTGGAGATGACATCTTTTTCAACCAGCGGCCTGTAGCGATCAAGATCGGCCTGTGATTTGGTTGCATTCGCCTGCGCCTCGACCACACGTGCCTTGGCGGCATCGAGTTGCCTTTCGGCCTGCGCAATCTGTGCTTGAGTTCCGTGAACGTCGGCGCCTGCGGAGAAGAGCGTATTGCCGGTATTGATACCCGTAAGAGGTACATTAACTTTTGCCGCTTCGTAACTGGCTTCGGAGCTCTGTAAGGTCGCCTCAGCCTGCTGGACGGCTACCTGAAAGTCCTTGGGATCGATCTCGGCCAATACCGTTCCGGCATCGACGGCCTGGTTCTCATCGACATTGACCTTGATGACCTGGCCGGCAATGCGTGAGCTGATCTGGACGAGGTGACCGTTCACCTGGGCGTCATCGGTACTCTCATAATAGGCGGAGTGCCACCAGAACAGCCCCGCGCCGACCACAAGAAGCGCGATCACCCCGATAATCAGGAATCTTCGCCGCGATTTCGGCTTTTCCGGCTGGGGGTCTGGACTTGCGTTTTGTTGTTCGGGCTTTTCGTCCGCCACTGTTTACTTTCCTCCCAAGTACATCTTGTAGCTGCTCTCAGCCACGCCCAGGGCTCTCGCCAGTGAAAGCTTGGCGATATTGTGCTGGTACAGGCTGCTGACATATTGATTGTCGGCTTGTGCAACGGACTGGAGCGCCTGCGAAACGGCGAGATTGTCCGCAACGCCAGCTTTGAAACGTTGTTGCGCTTCGCTGAGAGCTTCCTTGGCCAGTTCCGAGTTGCTGCGCGCCACTTCTACCTGCTTCGCGGCGGCTTGAATGTCGAGGATGCTGTCACGAACGTCGGCGCCGATCTGGCCCTGCAGGTCGCTCGTCTGTGCGCGCTTCTGATCGAGTTGCGATTGCGCCTGCTGGGCATCGCCGCGGAGCTTGGCTTCCTCGAAGAGGGGCACATCGAGAGAGCCGGTTGCATTGCCCGTGCCGTGCGAGCTGCCGAAGTTCACGCCAATGAGGCCATAGTCCCCGAGGAACTTGATGGTCGGCAGGCGTTCGGCTGTCGCGGCGGTACGCGCATGCTCGGAGGCGGTTACCTGCTCGTCCATGGCTTTCAGATCGTTCCGGTTGGCCAAGGCCTGCTTCACTGCGGTGTCAGCATCAAGGTTGTCGAGGGCTGCATAGGGCGCCTGATCGGTGAGCTGAAATTTCTGCTCTAAAGGCAGGCCGATGGCGCGCGCCAGGGCAATCTTGTTTTTCTCATATTGGTTTTTCGCCGAAATGAGCGATTGCTGCTGCGTCTGATAATCGACGCGCGCGCGCAACTCGTCGAGCAGCGGAGAGGTGCCGGCCTGATGATTGTCAATCGCCTGATCGAGAGAAACTTTGGCTGTATCCACCTGGGCCTGTACGGCTTCGATGAGCGCCTTGTCGGCGATGCAGGTCAGGTAAGCGTTGCCGACGGTGAGCACGACCATCTCCCGAGCATCTTTAACGGAGAGCTGTGCACTGGTGAAGTTGTGTTTTGAGGCGAGGTAGTTCTGTAGCGATGAAATGTTGAGCAGGGACCAGTCCAGTGAGCCGCGCAGATCGGTGTAGCCATAGGGCCCGATGATGGCCGGGAAGCCTGCGCCACGAAGACCCAGCGCCTGGAGGTCGGTCTGGTCTACGGACTCTTTCAGGCTGCCATTGACCGTGGGCAGAAGAGACTGCAACTCCTGCAACTGAGATCCGCGGTACGATAGCTGGCTCTGCGTGGTGAGGATGAGACCGAGATTGAACTTCAGGCCGCGCGCAATGGCATCGTCGAGCGAAAGGTCCAGGACGCCGTTGGTCGCCTTGTCGGTCGTCTCAGCACCCTGATAGGTGGTACTGTTGATCTGTGGCTGCGTAACCTGGATGGGCGGCGCCGGCTGCACGACACTGCCACCCGAACCCCCGCCGAACTGAAACGCAAACGCCTTCGGGCAGGCGGCGGGAATGAGAAGGAGGGCAGCAAACGCCAAAAAGCGCGCAGCGCTCCCCCAACCTCTTCGACTAGCCTTGAACGCGAAAGATTTCACCGTGGAAAAGATTCCCTTGGATACATTTAGATAGAAGTTCTTATTTAGGGTACGTTGCTTTGGATGTCTATGTCGCGGAAAGTATTCAAAAAGAACGCCGAATCCGCCCATTAGATCCCTTGATACGGCCACGCAGGCGGTTCCGAAGAGGCTTAGACGGCGGCCTTTTGCGCCTCTGAATGGACCAGCGAATTGGCCAGGGAGCAGAGCGCCTGACGAAAGAGTTCGCTGACCTGTTCGGCTGACCATCCGGACTTTTCTCCTGCGCCGGTGGCTAAGGACGCCGCGGTGGCTCCGTTGTCCCAACCGAGCACGGCACGTTGAACGAAGATAGCGCGCTGCGCCAGAGGCAACTGGTCGAGCCAGATACGCAACTGCTCACGCCCGGCGCCCCCAATCAGTTCGGCCATCTGGGCGGGGGAGATTCCGGCAGCCATGAGATCGTCGTCCTCGATACAGGTGACGGTGGAACTCCCATCGGAAACAGGTGCGGCGAACGCCTGGGGATCCGCCCGGTTCATAAGGGCTACCGCCGCTTCGATGAGATGATGACGGGCTGCGTCGACAGCGTTGTCCGCATCAGCGCAGGGATCGACTTCGACCTGCGCAACCGTGGATTCAACGAGGTTGAGCGCATCACTTTCGTTGCCCAGCATTAGTGCGGCCAATTGGTAGAGCTCGACCGCCGTATCCTGCGCCTTCAGAAGGCCGCCTTCACAATCATCAGTCTGCATGGCTTGAATCTCCGCTACACTTCTCCTTTCATCCTTACTGAGGCACAGCCGGGAGTCAAATTGCCGGCCTGAATAATGTTTTCGCGACCCTTCATCGGGATGCATCGGACCTGATATATAGCAATTTATGTAGACTTTAGGTACTTGGCGTCACCCCGTATTCATGGCTAAAGCGCAAAGTCGTCAGCAAAGCCCATTCTTCAGCCGAGACGAATCCTGGCTCAGCTTCAACCGCCGCGTCCTGGAAGAGGCCCAGGATGAATCGAATCCTCTGCTTGAACGCGTAAAGTTCCTGGCGATTACGGCCAGTAACCTCGATGAGTTTGTCGAGATCCGCGTGGCCGGAGTATTGCAGCGGATTGAAGACGGTTATGCCGAGCCCAGTCCTGACGGCACGACGCTGGAGCAATCCCTGACGCTACTCACCGCGGTCATGCATGGCTTTGTAGCCGAGCAATATCTCTGCTGGAACAAACAGTTGCTGCCAGCGCTGCGCTCGGCTGGCGTGCGTGTGCTGCGATGGGACGAGATAGACGATGTGGCGCGTAAAGCGGCGACCGAGTACTACCAGCGCGAGGTCGACCCGCTGCTCACCCCTATCACCATTGATCCTGCACATCCGTTTCCGCGTGTGCTGAACAAGGCCCTGTGCATCGCCCTACTGCTGCGACGTAAGCGCAAAGGAGGCCCGGCAGGGCCTGTACTGGGCGTTGTGACGGTGCCGCGCGCTCTGCCACGATTTGTGGAGCTACCTTCGACGGCAGGCACGCATGACTTCCTCTTTCTGCATGATTTGATCGAGCGCAGTGCGGCAGGGATGTACCGGGGCTACGAAATCCTGTCGAAGGCTGCTTTCCGAGTCACACGAAACAGCAACCTCTACTTTCAGGAGGAGGAATCGCGCACGCTGCTGGAGACCGTGCGCTCCGAGCTGCACAACCGGCGTAAGGGCGATGCTGTGCGCCTGGAGATCGAGAAATCGGCGGACACGGAGATTGTGGACCGCTTACGACTGAATTTTGAACTCGACGATTCGCAGGTCTTCCGCACGGACGGGCCTGTGAATCTTTCACGGGTCATGCATCTGGCGGATACGCCGAGGCCCGACCTGAAGTTTCAGCCCTTCGTCCCGCGCGAGTTGCGGCTGAATCGCAAGTCAACCGACCTGTTTGACGAGCTGCGGCATCGCGATATTCTGCTGCATCACCCTTACGACTCGTATGACGGCGTGGTGGGATTTATCCAGGCGGCGGCGCAGGATCCGCAGGTTGTCTCGATGAAGCAGACTCTCTACCGGACCAGCGCCGATTCCCCCATCTTCCAGGCTCTCACCGAAGCGGCCCAGAACAAGGAAGTGACGGCCGTGGTTGAGCTGATGGCTCGCTTTGACGAGGCGTCGAATATTCGCTGGGCACGCGATCTGGAGGATGCGGGAGTCCAGGTCTTCCACGGCATCGTCGGCCTGAAGACCCACTGCAAGCTGGCGCTGCTGGTGCGACGCGATCCGGATGGCGTAGTGCGCCGCTACGGGCACTTGGGAACAGGCAATTACAACCCGAATACGGCACGGTTCTACACCGACATGAGCCTGCTGACCTCCGATCCGGAAATTACCGCCAGCATGGGCGCCGTCTTCAATTACCTCACTGCGCATTCCGAGTCCGACGATTACGCTCCGCTGCTCGTGGCGCCCCTCACCCTGGCCGAGAGCTTCATTCGCCTCATCCAGCGCGAAACAGAGCACGCAGCCGGAGGCCGCCCTGCGCGCATCATTGCCAAGATGAATTCCCTGCTCGAGCCGAGTGTGATCGAGGCGCTGTATGCGGGGTCGCAGGCGGGTGTCAAGATCGATCTGATCGTGCGCGGTATCTGCTCTCTCAGACCAGGGATGAAAGGCGTAAGCGAGAACATCCGCGTCCGCTCGATCATCGGACGATTCCTCGAACACAGCCGCATTTTCTACTTCGAAAACGGCGGCAAAGTGGAACTCTATTGCGGCAGTGCGGACTGGATGCCCCGCAACCTTTTCGAGCGCTGTGAAGTGGTGTTTCCGATTCGCGACGTCCAGATCGGGAACCGCATACGCAACGAGATCCTTGCCGCCTACCTGGCCGATACCGTTAAGGCTCGCCTGCTCGACGGCGGCGGCACCTATCACCGTGTGCGTGACTCTGAAGCCGCGCGCGCCCTGCCCGCCTTCAATTCACAGGAGTTCTTCATAAAGCTGGCCGAGGGTAAGGCGTCGGTGGAAGATATACCGGCCGTGACCGAGCCGCAGCCGCACCTGCACCATGTGAAGCGTCCGGCGAAGAGGGCCGTGGCGAAGGAAAAGTCCGCGGCCGATTAACGCCCTAAAATGAGAAGATGGCACTCGCAACTCGACCTGTGGCCATCCCGATCAGGCGCGGCTCCGGTTTCTTTGCGGCACTCCAGTGGTGGCATCTGCTCTCGCTGGATGCGCCCACCGTGGCTGCTCTCTGGTCGTGGAGTATGGCGCGCGCGATGCACATACGGCTGCCCTGGAGTGCTCTCCTGCTGCTTGCCTTGGGAACGTGGATCGTCTATGTCGCGGACCGCATCCTCGACGGCCTCCGGATTCAGAGTGCCGCGCACCTGCGCGAGCGTCACTTTTTTTACATGAGACACCGAAGCAAGTCTCTCTTTGCCACGGTGATGGTCAGTCTTGTCCTCGTTTGGCTCGTCGCCACACGTATGACGGCAGCCGCACGCTTCGAAGACATGGCGCTTTTCGGAGTAGCCTTGGCCTATTTTTGCCTGATCCATATCTGCGGACCCCTCTGCGAATCGCTGTGCGAGTCAAGTATCGAGCGCTGGTTCCCCAAGGAAATGGTGGTAGGCATGGTATTCGCGGCCGCGGTCGCCGTCCCGGCTTGGTCAAGGCTACAGGGACAGCGAACATCGCTTATACCCGTGGCCACGCTGTTCGCCTCGCTCTGCTGGCTCAACTGCACTGCCATCGAAAAGTGGGAGCGCACTCCACCGGCCGCGACGCACCTTTCGACTACACCACTGGCGCATGCCACCACACGCTGGGCGCAGCGGTATTTATCGTTCGTGAGCTGCGCCATCGCGCTGATGGCCGCCATCGCGTGTACTCGATCAATTTTGTCCGCTGACTCTGTGACGATGCCGCTTCTCTACCTGGCCTGTATGGTCTCGGCGATTTTATTTCTTGCGTTCGACAGATCGCGGCTCGGGAGCTTCCATCTGCGCATCGCCGCAGACGCTGCCCTGTTGACGCCGCTGCTCTTTGTCCTGGTCACCCGGTGACGCAACCAGACTTTGATCGTATTGCGCGGCCATACCGCTGGCTTGAATATTTCTCGTTCGGGCCGATGCTCGAACGATGCCGCTTTTATCGCCTGCCTCAACTCGCGAATGCACGAAGGGCACTGGTACTGGGCGATGGCGACGGCCGATTCCTCGCGTGCCTGCTCAGAAAGAACCCCCAGATACAGGTCGACGCCGTCGATCTGAGCCCGGCTATGCTGGAGTTGCTAAGAAAACGCGTGGAGGCCTGTGCACTTAGCCGGATTAAACTGCATTGTGTCGATGCGCGCGAATTTATGCCTCCAGCAAACTACGACTTGGTAATCACTCACTTCTTTCTAGACTGCTTTACGACGGACGAACTTCATGCGCTTGTCGGCCGGATCCGCTGTCATCTGACTCAGGACGCTTGTTGGGTGTTATCTGAGTTTGCCACTCCTTCCGGACCGATGTCTCTTCTGGCAAGGTTCATTGTGTGGGCTCTCTACGCGGCTTTTGGCCTCATGACCGGTCTACAGGTTCGTTGGCTGCCCGATTACTCGGCAGCCTTGAGCGGCGCGGGCTTCTTGCTCAGTGAGAGGCGACACTGGCTTGGAGGCCTGCTGGTGAGCGAGCTGTGGAAATCTCGGCTTCTACAGGTCTCGATTCATCCTGCGTCAGTGCCCAGCGTGTAAATTAGCAGGCATTACGCGCTCTGTGAGCTTAGAGGCAATTGTTACAATTGCGTGAATCGCAACCTTCAAATCTCGAACAGAATGGAATTATCGCGTGAATCTATACATCCTTCGTCATGCCAGCGCTGGAACAAGCCGCGCCAATCCCCTGATCGACGTGAAACGCCCGCTCGACAAAGAAGGCAAGCAGCAATGCATACTGGTGGGCAACCACCTGAATGCGTTGAAGGTTCACTTCGATCTGGTGGTCTCCAGCCCCCTCAAACGGGCATTGCAAACCGCTTCTCTGGTGGGAACCGAGACCGGCTACGATGGCAAGATTCTGGTATC
The DNA here is from genome assembly GCA_964453815.1 of uncultured Acidobacteriaceae bacterium. GTDB lineage: Bacteria > Acidobacteriota > Terriglobia > Terriglobales > Acidobacteriaceae > Silvibacterium. Next base: position 14,272 of record CAYVSQ010000552.1, read on the forward strand.
GGAGAGTCTTTCACCGGGAGCGACAGTCGCCGCCTTTGAAAAGCTGCTGATGGAGATCGCGAAGTACGAAAACATCCTCATAGTAGGTCACAATCCGAATCTGCCTTTATTCCTGGGATCGATCATCAGTGCTAGCCGCATCAATATTCGTCTGCGTAAGGGCGCTATCGCGCGCATCGACTGCACGCGGCGCCCTGGCACGCTGCACTGGCTGGTAGACCCGCGCATCCTGCGCGGTGTCTATGCAAGTGTTACCAGGAGCTCGCGCCGGAAGACTTCGCGGAAGTAGGCAGCCTCCTTGCGCAGCGACCACAGTTCCAGTTCGGCCCCGGTGCGGCCAGGACTGATTTCCAACATGACCTGCCGGGGATAAACGCGGACCCTGACGCGCAGCACGTCACTCGCGCGATCCTGATTCAGCGCGACAGCCAATCGCAGCAACACCACGGCCCGCTTGACGTGTTCGTGCTCTTCCGGAGGCACCTGCCGCATGGTGCGCCCTTCGGGTTCCGGGCGACTCTTGCCGAGGTAGCGGGCGACGGCCGAGGTGACCACGCGCTGTGTCGTGTTGAAGCCGAAGATTTCAGAGTTGGCGATGATGTACTGCGCGTGCCGGTGGTATCCCTGGTAGTTCATGAATTTGCCGATGTCCCGCAGCATGGCCGCAGCTTCCAGCCAGGTCTTGTACTCGGACGGGAGCTCATGAACCGCAACCAGGTCGTGGAATAGCTGCGCGGCATGCTGGCGCACCGGCTCGGCCAGACGAGGATCGACGCCGTAGCGTCGGCAGGTTTCCAGCACGGCCTCCCAGCGGTCGCGCTCATATTGCTGGTGGGCCGAGGTGCGCGCGTCCTGCTCGGCAAGCATCTGGGCGAGAATACCGTCGCGCAGGCCCATATCCGAATAGCGGAAGCCGGGCAGCGAGAAGTGCTCGATCAACTGGGCATACACATGAGCCCCGGCAACGATGATCTCGGAACGGCGCGGTCCGATGCCCGGAATCGCGCTGCGAGCGTCATTCTTCAACTTCGTGAGCTTGTCGGCGAGGCGTTTTATGTCCTGAGCCGGCGCCATGTATTCCTTGGCGCGCACCTTGTGGATTGCTTTGCTGGCCTCGGACAAGGCGGCGGCCGTGCCCGAGGTTGCAATCACCAATTGAACATGGTCTGCGGCGACGCGTCGCGATGCCCGCCTCAGTTCGCGCGCGATGAATTGCTTCATACGAGCGATCTCGTCCTTTGGCGGAGGATCGCTTTTCAAAAACTCTTCCGTCAACCGCACAGCTCCCAACGGTAGACTGACTGTTTCCCGGATGCGTTTGCGTACGGAAAGAGAGATTTCGCAACTTCCGCCGCCGACGTCGATCAGCAGGCAGCGGCCAGAAGTGCCGGGCTCGTTGTTCACCACGCCGCGATGAATCAGCCTGCCCTCCTCCAGCCCGGAAATGATTTCGACCTCCCAGCCGGTTTCGTCTTTCACCCAGGCGAGGAAGGCGCGCCCATTGCGAGCGTCGCGCATCGCGGATGTAGCCACGGCGCGGACCTTGTCAGCCCCATGCAACTGCACAGCCCGGTAGAAACGTTTGAGCGCGCTCAGGGTTGCGGCCATGGCATCCGGCGAAACCAGACCCGATTCGAATACGCTCGCGCCCAGCCGCGTGACTTCGCGGCCTTCGTGAACGACACGCAGTCGATGTTGGACCACGCGGGCGATCTTGAGTCTGCACGAATTCGAACCGATATCGATTGCGGCAAAGGTCTGCATTGAATCCTGTGTGCCTTAAATATGATTTGGCCGTCCAAAGCAAGATACACGAGAGAGATTGTCGGAGATGCGCAGATTACGGAACTCTGGCGTCTGTAGAGCGCGGAGGTCTTGACCGCGAGCGGCGGGGAGTGCTGAGCGCTTGTCACTCCCCCATCAGGCATCCGCGCATGCGCTCGGAGATGTGCATGGCCAATGCGTAATGCTGATCTCGTTTCGTCTCGATCAACACCGTCAGTTCGGCCCCCTGCGCTCCCAGAGCGTGGTGAGCCTCCTCGGCCAGCACCAGCCAGTCGTGCCAGTCGCCAATCTGGTCCTGCAGCCTTTTGAGCGCCTTACCAACCGCCCCCGCGTGTTCGTCGTCGCCGCCTGCTTCGGCCATATATCGCGCCTTCTTCGCGCCCTTGCGGAAGTCATGCAGGTTACCCGCGTCGAGTTGCTGCATCTGGTTAGCAAGGCGCGCGAAAGCTTCGAGAGCGGTGACGGCTGCGCGACGCGGACCCCTGTGGCGTAGCCGGCTCTGGCGCATGACTTCTTCCAGGAAGACCAGCTGCTCTTCGACTCTGGGCGCCCACTTCGGCGCTGCCTTCATAAGAGGCTGGGCATGCTCCTGACGTGTTTGTTTCAACCATGCGTCGAGGTCGTCAGCCTGCAGCTCGATGGGGTTCGTGGGCCTAGGCGGAGCATCGAAGAGGTTCGCCTTCGCATTTGCGGGCCGTCCGTCCACGGATTCGCCTGCACTCGGGTGCGATGTCCGTGTAAGTGTACTTTCGCTGTCCTTGACGGCTTTCGCGAGCGGCTTGAGTTTTTCGAGCAGCTTGCGGTGCACATCCAGATCGCGCACGGGTGCAGCGGTCCGACGGATCCGCTTGAGCAGTCCCAGCCAGCGCTCTGCCGCTTCACGGAGAGCGGCCGTGCTCTCAAGCTCGAGGCCAGGCGTCGGCGGAACGCGCTCCTGCAAAATGGCGTCGAGCATGGCTTCGATGCGCCGTGTTCCTGTGCGGATATCGTGAACGGCGTCAACGGTTGCATCTTTCGCGCAGAGCTCCAGATTCTGCTTTAATACTGCGGTCAATTGCTGCAAACGATCGAGTTCAGCGTTCACGGTGGGCTTTACTGGCATACTTCTCCGGCTGATATTCTGATTTTTTGACTCAAATGATTTCGATGATAACTCCCGATCTTCCTACGCAGCTTGAAACCGCCTCCGACAAACCGGCGTTGCTTTCGTCTTCTGTCAAGACGTGGTCCCTGCTGCTACTGGTCTTTCTCGCGGTTCACTTTGCCGCCCTGTTTTCGCCTTCGTTGTTCGACGATGCCGACGCCACGCACGCCAATGCCGCCCAGCACATTACGGTGAGCGGGGACTGGGTGACGCTTTCGGTCAATGGCATTCGCTACCTTGAAAAGCCTCCGCTGCCCTACTGGCTTGCCGCAATTGATTATCATCTGTTCGGGTACAACGTTTTTGCGACTCACTTGCCCGTGTCGCTGGCAGTACTGGCCTGTGCCATTCTGGCCTGGAACTGGTCGCGAAGGGCTTACGGAGATCGTGCTGCGTTTTATGCGACCCTGGCGATTCTGACTTCCGCCGGCATTTTTTTGTTCACGCGCTTTCTGATCCCGGAATCGCTACTCACTTTCCTTCTCGCTCTCGCGCTTTACACGTTCCTCACGGGTTTGGAAGATCGAAAGCCAGCCCGGCTTTATCTCGCCTACGCGGCGCTGGCCGTTGCGGTGCTCGCCAAAGGGCTTATCGCTCCGGTGTTCTTCATCGCCGCCGTTGTTCCCTACCTCCTCGTTACAGGTGAATGGCGGCGCTGGCGGCAGTTTCGACTCTTCACTGGTATTCTGCTGTTTCTCGCGATTGCGGCGCCATGGCACATACTCGCAGGCCTGCGCAATCCGGATCAAGGACACCCCGTGGGCAATATTCCCACGCCGGGAAACGTGCACGGCTTCTTCTATTTCTATTTCCTCAACGAACATGTTCTGCGCTTCCTGGGCAAACGCTATCCCCATGACTACAACAAGCAGCCGTGGTTTGCTTTCTGGCTAGGCCAGCTAGTCTGGCTCTTTCCCTGGAGCCTCTTTCTCCCGGCGGCGCTGGTCCGCGCCTGGCGCAATCGCCGCATCTTCGCCTCTGACCTTCGCTACGATGCGACCAATACCATCCAGTTTCTCGACCCGCGGATGAGCGCGCATCACGCATCTTCGACAGCTGCGCGTCTGCGCTTCCGCGCTCGCACCGGTCTGCTGCTGGCAATCTTCGCGGCCTTCATCCTGGCTTTCTTCGCGATCTCAACGAATCAGGAGTACTACACCTTTCCCGCATGGTTCGCGCTTCTCATCCTGATTACCGGATCGCTGGCTGCGATCGAAGAGGCGCCGGAGGGGAACGCCCGCTGGATCAAGGCATCAAGCAGGTGGCTGACAGGCGCACATGCAGTCTTCGCCTTCATCGGCACAGTTGTTTCCCTTGCTCTGGGATACGGGCTCTGGACATCGCGGCATCTGCCCTTTGTGCCAGACATCGGAACACTGCTCGCCCATCGGGGAGTCGGCGATTATGCGCTGGCAACATCGCAGTTCTTCGACCTGACCGGCCCTTCCTTCGCCGCGCTGCGCCTGCCCGCAGTCATTGCCGTTCTCACGCTGTTGTTCGGTCCCCTATCTGCATGGACTCTGCGCCGTCGCGGACATGGGTTTGAAGCGACCGTCTCCGTCGCCTTCACAGCGGCGATCTTCCTGATCGCGGCGCAAATAGCGCTGGTGCGATTCGAGCCGCTGCTCTCCTCGCGCGCGATTGCCGACACCATCAACCGCCTTGCCGGCCCCCCCGCCGGTCCCAAAGACGATCAGCTGATTCTCTACGGAGATCAGTCCTATGGATCCTCGGTGCTCTTCTACACCCATCGCAGAGCGTTGCTGGTCAACGGCCGCTCCTCGTCAATGCTCTGGGGCTCGTACTACCCAGATGCCCCGCACATTTTCCTCGAAGATCCCGACCTTCGCTCGATGTGGGGCACTGGACCTCGCAAATTCCTCTTCGTGCCGGGCGACTTCCACGGCCACGTCGAGGAGCTCCTGGGCGGCAGGCTGTACAAGATCCAGGAGCTTGCGGACAAGACCTTGTACACGGATCGGCCGCTCGCACAGTAACCGACTACCCGGGTATCACCAAATATTGCTCGAGCTTTCCATCGGGCATGGTGTAGGTGGTCACTTGCAGGTGCTGCGTGCTGTCAGGAATTACCACCCTAAAGACCCGGAATGTCATGCCGCCGCGCAGCTCCTCGGTGGTTTGCTTCATAGCAGACGGCTTACCTAGCAGACTGAGACTCGACTGAAAATCCTCCAGCGCCTGCTGATCGAAGTACGCATTGGTATTCGCAGTGAACAGCGCACGGTCGATCTTTCCTTGCCGCAGCCCCGTAAAGATCTCCAAAGCCTGCCGCTCCGCTTCGGCCTGTCGATCGGTATTAGTAGGCTCGGTATCTACTCCCAGGACGATGGGCGCAAGAGCGCGCGCGATGATTGACGCAGCGCGCGCTGCATCCTGATTCGTCAGCACCGCAATGGCAACTTTGTCGGCGGGGAAAACCATGTTGTCGGAGACGAATCCCGAAACTTCGCCAGAGTGTTCGTAAAAGGTGCGGTCCATGGCGTTGCGCACGACCAGCCCCAGGCCGTAGTGAGGATCGCTCCCGTCCTTCAGCTTTACCGAGGCGAACATTTCATCGTAAGACTTCGGCGCGAGCAGAGATCTGTTCATCACGCTGATGTCCCACTGGGCCAGATCATACGCAGGCATGGCCAGCTCGCCGGCGGCAAACATCCATCCCTGGCCCTCCTTGGGCGCGGGGCGCAGCGGCCCCAGTGCGTACCGGATATAGCCGGACGCATCCGTGTCACCCAGTTTTTCGGCGTCGGAGTTCCACACCGATTGCATGTCCAGCGGTTTGAAGACGTTGATTTGCAGGAAGCGCATCAGCGGCATGCCGCTCACCTGCTCGACGATGCGCCCAGCGATGACGTAGTTCGTATTCGAGTACTGCCAGCGTGTGCCCGGATCGAAATCGAGAGGCTTCTTCCCCCACGTGTCGAGGATATGTTGGGCAGTCGTCGCCTCGCGCATGGGAGGCATCAGGTAATCCTCGGGCCAGTA
>CAYVSQ010000553.1:0-4348 GCA_964453815.1 uncultured Acidobacteriaceae bacterium
CGTAAGCGATCCGCATCGCCAGACTGTGGGCCAACTGCTGTTCGATGATCAGGTTGTAGTCGTAAGTGACCGGCACCTGAAAGTTGCCGGATTGATCGTACTCCTCGACCAGAATCCCGTTCGGGAAGACATGTGAGGACGGGAATGGCAGAGTGAAGGGGAATGGATTGGAGTACGAACCTACAGTGCATCCCGTGCAATACGGATTGCTGAATGGTCCCCCAGGGTTGGCGCCGGGAGTGGCGCCGCGCATCCCTGGGTTGGACAGCGATATTGAGATGGTATTCGGGACATTGCCGGCCTGATTCAGGTTGAAGAAGCCGGGGAGGCGGTCCTGGTAGAAACTGCCCCCGCCGCCGCGCACCACCGTTTTGCCGTCGCCAAAGACGTTGAGTGCGAAGCCGGCACGAGGCATGAACTGCGTGTATTTTGTGCGCACGCCGTTCGGCGTCATGCCAGGATCGCCAGAGAGCAACATGCCCGCCGGCAGGGTGCTGAACTGGGGCGTTTTGATGTTTGCTGCGTAGTTGGCAGGACTGAATGCGGTCTGGGAGCCGATCCTGTTCGCCCATGGGGCGAAGGCTTCCCAGCGCACGCCGTAGTTCAGCGTCAGGCGGCGAGTCGCCTTCCAGCTGTCCTGAGCGTAGATACCGGGGAAGTGGTTGCGGTCGTTGAGCAGCTCGTAGTTTCCTTGGTTAAATGAACTCGTTCCGCCCATGAAGCCTAATTGAAAGTTTGCCATCGCATTGGGATATTGATAGGTCGTGCCGCCGATCGTATTGGTGGCGGTATTGAAACCGAACGTGCCGTACGATTGAAATACGTTGGTTACATCGAACTTGCTTAGCTCAAAGTGTCCGCCGAACGCGAAGTTATGCGTGCCTTTCACCCAGTGCAGATCATTATTGAAGGTGTAATTGTTGCGGAACCATCCTGCAAACGCCGAGGACGACGCCCCGAAATAGCCGGAGATCGTCGCTTGCAAATAGGGGCCGGTCGACGGCTGCCATAGATTGGTTACTCCAAAGGCTGTGATGTTCGGGCTTCCTGGAGGCCCGCCGCGCAGGGCCACTATGCGTTGATAGTTGAAGACCAGGTTGTTCAGCAGGTTGTTGGTGAACGTGTGCGTCTCAGAGAGCAGCGCGTTCTGATAACGGGTGTTGAAGTACGATGTGTAGCTCGCCAGATTCGTAGGGTTGTAGATCGGCGCCTGGTCGAAGTAGTTCGAATAGTAGTGACCAAAGAGGTGGTCGCGGGCGCCAAAGTCGTGGTCGACGCGCCCCAGATACTCGTCATAGGATTGAACGGTGGGCCGGAAGAAGTTGACCGTCCCGCCGATCTTCCCGGGCGCTTCCACGCCGGAGTACGTGGGGAAGACCTTCTCGTACGCTACGGAAGCCGGATCGAAGTCGCTGGCAGGAATCTGGTTCAACGGATATGCCACATTCGTGAACGGATTGGTAATCCGTTGGCTTGCAGAGGTGCATATGTTGCTTGCGTTGTAGCCGGCTGTACACAAGTTGCCAAAATCGGCGTAACTCCCGCCGGGAGCGCGCCCTTCTTCAGCGAGGGTCGGGACCGTTGTCGTAGCAGCGTTTGAATTCTGGTGATAAAGCGTGTGCTGGTAGCCGAAGAAGAACTGCGTGCGCGCTCCGGTCGAAATATGCGGGATAATCACTGGCCCGCCGATGGTGCCCCCGAACTGGTGGCGGTGCAGGTTATCAGCCACTGTCGCGAAGTATGGCTTCGCGTTGAAGTAACCATTGCGCAAGAACCAAAATGCCGACCCGTGGAACTTGCTACCGCCCGATTTGGTAACGATATTCACCACCGCGCCTGCACTTTGACCGTATTCTGCGTTGTAGTTGCTGGTTTGAACGCTGAACTCCTGTAGCGCGTCCGGGAAGGGAAAAGGCCCATTCACGTTGGTCATCTCGTCCACATTGTTGCCGCCGTCGAGAAGGTAATTCGATTGATTGGGCAGCGTTCCGTTGGTGCTGGTGACTACGGCAGCGGGAAATGTCTTTCCATTGCCCTGGTTGACTCCGTTGCCTTCGTTGGTAGCGTCGGCTACGCCTGCGACCAGGGTTATAAGCGAGGCCGCATTCCTGCCGTTCAATGGCAGGTCCACGACGCGCTCTTGGTCGACGACCTGGGACAAGGTCCCTGTCGTAGTGTCCACTTGCGGGGCACCGGCCACAACCTCGACGGTCGTCGTCGACGAGCCGATATGCAGTTTGACATTGACGGTGACCGCTTGATCGGCCTGCAGCACAATCCCGCTCTGTGAATATTTCTCAAAACCCTGTGCGGAAACCGATATCGAATAAACAGAAGGCAGCAGCGCGGGGAAGACAAATGTTCCGTCCTTTGCCGGTGTAGCCTTGGTTACTCTGCCTGTTTGGATTTGTGTCGCCAAAACCGTTGCGGATGGCACGACTGCTCCGCTTGGATCGGTCACGGTTCCAACGATCGATGCGTAACCTTGTGCCTGAAGACGAGCTGCGGCACAGGCAATGAACAAGAGAAGGACCGCTGCGTACCGGGTGGAACGGTTGCACATATGAAAACATATCCCTATTGGTTTCATGACGACTGCTACCATAAGCGCAATAACTTACGACCGTCAATATTTTTTTGAAAACAGAATTTGGGGTGGGCTATTCGGTTTTCGGAACGATGGATACCCTGTCTGTTGCTTGACTAATCATCTGGCGCACTTCTGTGCTAATTATTTGGCATAGAAGGCTGGGCTAGTGGCCTCTCATTAGGCTTGGCCGATCACCAGACTCTCTGGAGCCGTTTCGACGACATCGACCGATAGGGTCTCGAGGCTGTTGATCACCATTGCGGTTGATCTACCGCAGGGCAATCCGCCGTTGCCGCTGAATGTCGGTATTCCCGCGTCGGTATTCCCGGACTTTTCGAGCGGTTGGGATCGCCTGATGTGGGATATGGCGACGTTGGCTATGGTCGTTGTGGTACTAGCAGCCGCGACAGTCTCGGCCAGCCAGTTCAATGGGGCAAATCTGCGGAAAAGTTGCCGGAACGGACGATGCCTCGGTCTCAATCACTCGCAGCCACTCGCAAACTTCCGTATATAGGGAAGTGACGGTGATCCCTCCAAAACACGAGGGATAGAGTTCGAGCCGTCGCAACGCTCTTCGCAATAAAGAGACCGCTCCTAGGGAATTACCGGCCTGAAGGTGGTGGAATCCCGCCGTTATCTGAATCAACGCCTGCAGAAAGCTCTTCTCCGGCTCTTCCAATGTTAGCCAGACGATCTCCCAATGCTCGTGAGCCAAGAAGAATTCTGCTCTCCCATAGCAGGTAAGGCCCTCCGCAAGCGCTCCGCAGTTCCAGTCAAGAGGCACTCCTTCAGCATATGCGATTTCGTTGCCTCCAATGTCCCTCACTAGTTCAGCCCGATTCATCACGAGTTTCACGCATCGCGCTCGCGTCTATATACGCAGATGCTTCGCGCGGCGACAATGCTCAACTACAAGAGGGCCTTCACTGGCGAGACGGGCCAGATGCACGCTCGCTAGATCGGGCATCTGCTAAGACAGGGTTCTATCTTCCACGCATTCAACGGTCAGGCCATGATAGGTCCACTCGTATCGGCCTCCGCGTGTAAGAAATGCGCTATCCAACACACCACCGTGACGCTGCCAATCATCCGCAAATGCACCGCCGAGATTCGAGACCTCCAGTGGTGTGTAGGCCGCGTCGTCCTTCTGCAAATCTACCTTTGTCAGACGTGAACCATGCTGGGAACACCCGTAGCTGCTGACGCCCTGCGCGATGAAATAAGCAAACTCCTGTGGCGACGAGAACAACGTCGATTTCGTTTCTGCGGAAGGGCGGACGGTCGCGGCAAAGAGCAATCCGTCGTCCAGGCTTTCGACGCGCAACAGAGTTCGGTCGTCCTGATAACTAATAGCAGCCTGGACTTGAGGATGAGGAGCCGAAAATCCCATTCTGGTAAACCAAGCACCAAAGGCAGAGTTGGTCTGCCGCTCGCTGACAAAAACAGCTGGAGTCTCCTGCTCAAGCGACAGGTCAAGCACCGCGTAACGTGGAGCACAACTGATACTGGTAAGACCGATCTGGGTGGTCAGCGGGGCAACGGTGATGCCGCGTAAATCGAGAATGCAAAACGAGGCAACGCCGTAGCCTCGTACCTCTTGGGGAGCAAGCCAGGAAACCGGCAGGTAGCGGGCCAGCGCCTTTGCCGGCAAACGGAAGTTGAAAATAAATCGTTCGGCAAGTGACGCGCGCACCGCGGGCATGAATGACATAAAGAGTTCCTATGGAGATTATCCACTAGTCATCCATCCTCAGAAGG
>CAYVSQ010000554.1:0-6900 GCA_964453815.1 uncultured Acidobacteriaceae bacterium
ATCTCGGGGGTTCGGTGCCGCTCTCAATGCCGAGACGAATTGATCTGCGGATTCATCACCCGGTCTGGAATCTCACCGCGATCGGTTCGGAGACGGCGGATCGCCCCTAATGCTCTGGCTGGATGGAGCCGGCCAGAACCAGCAGGGCGCCCCCGAAGAACAGCGTGTCGGCAAAGTAGTTCATGCCGACGTCAATATCGCCGGGATGCGCGGCGAGAATGGGCAGGTAAACAAGGGCCACCACGACGCACACCACGATGCCCAGAATCGTGGTCACCACCCGGGCGCGCCAGTTGGCGAGCATTGCCAGTCCCGCAGCCATCAGCGCGGCGCCCACCCCATACGCCCACAGGGGGTGGAAGGGAATCCATGCCGGCATCCGCAACTCGAGCGGGATCACCGGGACGAACTGGGGGTGCAGGAAGTGCTCTACGCCGTAGAAAATCACCGCGGCGCCGACCACATAGCGAGCCGCCGTGGCCGCGCGTTGTCCGGCCAGCCGCCAGCGGTCGTTCGCCAGAGTCGATGCGTGGGCGAAGGCGCACGCGCTGAACGACAGCTCGCGTAGAGTGAGCGCCCACGCAAAGCGGTCGCCTGGAGTGGCGGCCAACCCCGGCACGTCCATCAGCAGCACAAAGCAGAAGAACATGAATCCCAGCAACGCGGAGGCGAGTCCCGCGACGCGCCGCACCGCGATGCTAAGAGCGGCGGCAATCAGCGCCACGCCGACGAACAAGGCCCAGAACAGATGCCACGGGATCCAGTGTGGGACCATGGCTGCGATTTCGCGCGTCGCCGTGAGATGTTCGGCCCCGAACACCGCCAGCGGCGCGGCGAAGAGCACCGGACCGAGGCAGACGATCTTGTCGAGGCCGTGCGCACGCGGGATGTCCCTGCGGAAGGCGACGATTAACCCCACGAGAAGGATTGCAAACCCCGCCCAATACGTCCCGAAGACGATAGGCTGGATGGCGAAGAAGGCCACGAGCGCACTAAATAAGAATGGGAATGCAACTAGAAAGGGCATCCAGCCTTTCATTCTCGGTCATCGGTGGCGAAGATGCCATACCCACCCGGACCCGAGTGGACCTGACCACTACGAGGCGGCGCAAATCGGGGTCTGCGGATCACATCGTCAGCCGTTCTGCCACAGATTCACCCGACCTAGCTCACGGTTCTGGGAAACATGCGCCGTCGCAAATTAGCGCTCGCTAAATCTCTATCGACTCGCCGCGCGGATCGAACGAACCTTTGCTCAGAAGATTCGGCATAGTCCACCTAATCGGGTCGCTCCGCAAAGGTTTGTTCAAGACTAAATCTTTACAAAGATTTTCTTCCTGAAGAGGAGAACGGCCGGTACAAAGCAGATCACAACATAGCACAACGAGTAGAGCAGCGAGCCAAACGATGGATTCACGATCGGATAGAATATTCTTGTATAAATCATGTCCTTTAGATTCATCGTCTGACCGTTCTTTCCGACATGAATGATTTCAATTACGGTGGACAACAATTCAGCAAAGGCATACGTGAATATGGCGTTCAAGCCGAAGACCTTCCATGGATAGGTCCATGCGCCCGCGTGTTTCTTAATCTCGATCACGAAGTAACAAACAGCGAGAAGCAAGAGCGTCCACCCTGCAGCGAACAGAACATACGAACTTGTCCACAGTCTCTTATTGATCGGAAACCAAATCGCCCAGAGACTACCCATAGCCAATCCAGCGATCGCGCCCGCGAGCAATCCGCCCGCCTTCGCCGTCATCCCTTTCTGCGTACGCAGCCAAAGCCCGGTCAGCACGCCCAGCAAACAGGTTGCAACCGCTGGGATGGTGCTGATTAGACCAAGGGGATCACGCGTCTTCTCCAGCAACCGTCCCGGAAATATCTGCCGATCGACGAGAGAAACCCAATTGATGTCCTTGTCGAGAAACGGAATGTCGCGTCCCGGCAAGCCGAGTCCAGGAACGGGGACCCAACGCATGAGTATCCAATATCCCAGGAGGCATGCCGCCGTGACGCTCACCAAAGTGACCACCCGCTGGTCCCATAGATAAAGTATGCAAACCACTAAGTAACAGATGGCGATTCTCTGTAGCACGCCATAGATACGCAGCGTTGCTAGAGGATAGTCTGGGAATCCATGGATCATGATCCCCAGGGCGAACAGAATCGCGCTTCGCCGAAAGGCATGCATTAACTGGACACTCTTTGCATCACCGCGAGCAGTCCGCGACGCGGTCGAAAAGACGATGGAGATGCCAACCAGAAAGAGAAATATGGGAAACACTAAATCGGTCGGCGTCCACCCATTCCAGTCCGAATGCTTCAAGGGCCAGTAGGCATGCTGTTCACTACCGTTGTTATTGACCAGAATCATAAACGCGACGGTCAATCCGCGAACTACATCGAGAGAAACGAGGCGCTGAGACGGTTTCGTCGACGTCTGCGGAGAAGAACCATCGATCATATTGATCGCTCCTCTAAACCTTATTAGATTCGTTTCCTATAGAGAGAACAACTGCTGGCACAAAGGAAAAGATTGCACTAGAACATGGGAGCAGCTCCGCGGACAACTTTCATCGATGAATGGACAGTTGAAGTAGACACCGCCGGCCTTCGGTAGATCACTAATGGTCGGTGCCGAAGATTGCCTCGTCGGTGACAGGTCTGAATCTATACGCAGCTGCAGCAAAATGAAATTGAAACAGAGGAAGGGTTGCCATCGCAGATTACTGAATCCACCGTCTCTGCGACAAGCGTTCGAGCATCGAGGTATTCTCTAAGTCGTCCGCGTTCCAGGCAGGTGTTCGCCGGCGAGCCATACATCAGCTATGATGGCCGTTTTGTCCTGCTCGTTCCAATGAAAACGAATGATATCCGCGCGTTGTCCCGGCTGCAGTCGGCCACGATTGGCGGCGAACCGTCCCGGGTTTTCTGTCGCCATTACTATCGCTTCTGCCAAGGGCCGTCCCATCATCCGCGCGGCACGACTGACGCAGTCCATAAGCGGAATGGCAGCTCCAGCCAATGTCGAGGTACCCTCCATCGAGAGGCGACCATCGGCCGTCAGTTCCACGCGGCCTCCCACCGAAGCGACGTAGTGGCCTGGCGGCATACCGGCGAGCGCAACTGCGTCGGAAACGAGGATGCTCCGGTGTAGTCCTTTTGCTCGCACCAAGGCAGTGAGTGTTTCCGCAGGAAGATGATGACCATCTGCGATGAAGGATGCGGTGAGGCTGTCTTCTGCTAGTTGGCTCCAGATGGGGTTAGGATGACGATCGATCTGCGGAGCAATACCATTTCCTAAATGCGTGGAGAGACGTGCTCCAGAGCGAACGGCGTCATGAATCTGCGCATGAGACGCATGGGTATGTCCCAGGGAAACATGGATGCCGCGGGAAACGAGACCGGCGATGTATTCATTGGATTCAGGAAAATGAGGTGAGAGGGTCACCATTCCGACAAGACCGTTACAGGCTGCTTGCCATCGATCGAACTCAGCAAGCGACGGCGGCCGCACCCACTCTGCCGGGTGCGCGCCCCGATATCCATCGAGCGGGGAAATGTGGGGCCCTTCTACGTGAATGTGCGGGATACACGCCGCTACTACTGGATCGTGAGCGCACGTTTTTGCAATACATGTGAGCCGCTGAATGATTGATTCTTCAGCCGCGGTGATGACTGTGGGCGCGAAGGTAGTCACGCCGGTCGCATGCAATGACCTTACTAGTTGTGAAATTGTCTCCGACGTGAGGTTCGGCCCGTTAAGGTCAAGCCCAAGATAACCGTTGACCTGCAAGTCAACAAGGCCGGCAGATATCCATAGATCGGGCGCCCCGTTGGAGGGTTCGATCGAAAAAATCGTCTTCTCCTCGAGCTTGACTAGAATGGACGCGCCGGTTGACAAATTACGCCCGAGAATCTCGGTTCGGCTCACGATTGTCTCCTTGAGAATCCCTTACTCGTCGATCAAGGCACTTGACTCCAGATCCAGATACACAGTACAGCGCGAATGCTTTCGCAGGGCGGTCGCAGGGCAGTTGCCGCTGATAGGATCATGAATCATGCTGCGCACAGCTTTGCTCTTGCTTGAGCCAGGAACGCAGCAAAAGAGCTGATCACCACGCAGCAGCATGGGTACAGTAAGTGAAATCGCCTTCTGCGGAACTTCTTCGAAGGACGCGAAACATTCATCGTCCACTTGTTGCTGGCGGCAAACGTCATCGAGCGTTACGACCTTCACAGGAAGCGGATCTTCCAGGTCTGCTGGAGGATCGTTAAAGGCGAGATGGCCGTTCGCACCAATGCCGAGCAGGACGAAATCAATCTGCGATACTAAGAGCTTATGCGCATAATCGCGGCACGTCTGATCCAGATCATCTCCGGGCTGGATCAGGTGGAAGCTGGCAAAGGGAACGCGATCAAAGATGGCCCGGCGCAGCCATACGCTAAAGCGTTGCGGTGCGCCTGACGGCAGACCGATGTACTCGTCCATGTGGAAGGCTATGATGCGGTTCCACTCAATGCCAACTTCTTGGATGAGGGCCTGCAGCATGTCGCTCTGGCTGGGCGCGGCGGCGAAGATGATCCGCACATGAGACTGTGTCTGCAGCCGGGCGTGAATCGCGCGCGCGATGTCGGTGGCGGCTTGCTTGCCTAATTCTTTTCGTGTGGCGGATATACGAAGATCCATCGCAGTGTTCAATGCTTTACTTGTCGCAATCGTAAAGCTGACGCTCTCCCCAAAGTCGCGCTATCAGTGAGCTTTGTATCTCCGGTGTGGCGATAACCTCCGCATCCAGCGCATGCAGAAATGCCTGGGAGCCGGCGTCTCGCCAGGGTACAAACAGGCCCACAGTGACGTAGGCGAGAAGAGAGGCAAACATGGGGGCACCGACGGTAAACGCATTGCCAAAGCGAGGATTGAGGCTCATCCAACGTTCAGGTGGAAAAAGCTTCAATCCGCCGAAAGTCACGGCTCCCATGATCCAGGAGGCGATGGCCGCGTTGGGTCCGCTTCGCCGAAAGGGAAGTAGAAGCCCAAGTAGCATGGGAATGGCAATGGGTCCGAGCAGTGCGCCATACCACAGAATTAAAATTCCAATCACTCCGCCAAAGTGCGACGCAAAGAGCGCCAGCACCATACTTATCGTCAGGAAGCAGAAGGTCATAATGCGACCGAGCAGAAGCTGCGTAGCATCCTGCAGCTTGGCTTTTCCGCTGCGAAGCACTGGAAGAATGTCGCGCACGATAACGGCAGACACGGCGTTGGCGTCGGATGAGGTCATGGCCATGGTGTGGGCGAAAAGTCCAGCGAGTACTAAACCAATCAGGCCCGATGGTAGTAGGGTCCTGGCGAGGATCGCGTAGGATTCAGAGGGATCGTGCAGGTCCGGAAGGATAAGCGGCGCGGCCCACATGGGGAAAAAGAGAAGGGGTGGCCAAAGCAAAAAGAGGCTCGCGGACAGCAACGAGGATTTGCGCGCATCTTCGCCCGTTGAGGAAGCGAGAAACCTCTGTGCGAGACTCCAGCTCCCCCCATTGTAGGACAGCAGATTTACAAAGAAATAGGTCGCAGCAAAGACCACAGTATAGTCCCCATGGAAGGGCTTGAGGTGGTCAGGTGGCAGATGCTTCCACATTGTCCATATGGAACTTCTCCCGCCAAGGCGACGCAGCACTGCAACCAGCATTGCAACGCCGGCGAGCAATTGAATGATGAACTGACTAAGATCGGTCAGAGCATCGGCCCAGAGTCCGCCCATCACTGAATAGATAATGGTGACGCCACCGGTGAGAAGAATTCCCCAGAGGAATGGGACGTCTGCGAAAGCATGAAGCAGGATCGCGGATGCACTCCATTTTGCACCTACGTCGAATACCTTTAGTACTGCGCCGCTCCAGCCCAGCAACTGCTGGGTTGGCAGATCGTAGCGAATCTTCAGATATTCAAGTGGAGAGATGACATGCAGATGCTGTCGCATCCGTGCCCATTTCATGGGAAATATCCGCGAACCGATTAGGAGAGATAGAGAAATAGAACATGCCCACCAGAAATAAACCGTGATGCCAGAGGTATATGCTAGAGCCGCATAGCCGACGAACACCGCCGAACTGTACCCCGACATGTGGTGAGAGATCCCGGCTAACCACCAAGGCATGACACCGCCAGCAGTAAAGAAGTCGTTCGCACTCCTCACTTTTCTTCGGGCCCAAATGCCAACGACGATCATGAGAACGAAGTAGGATGCCAGGACAATCCAAGCCAAAAGTTTCATTACTTCGCCCTTGATATGCTCACTCCTGATGATGCCATGCAGCCGATTGTGCCGCAAAACATCTTCGGGAAACCGCCTGGGTCGGGGACATTCGGTAAAGTGGCCTTGTGAAAAGCGTCAACCAATCCGCGCTGAAGATGTGTCTCTTGACTTCCTATTCTCGCGGGCTGCGGACACTAACTAGCGTTAGTGTCTGTCGCAACCCTCCTGGCTATGGGATATTCGGGCTGCTTGGGCCCTAGTCTACTAGTCACCACCAACGGGTGACACCTCATCCAGCAGCCTGAGCAGGCCATAGCGAAATGCTGACAGTCTGCCTTAACCAATAATCGAAGCGCTTCTGGGCACACCCGACGACCCGAAGCTCGCGCCCAACTCCATTCGCGCGGCTCTGATGCTAAAGGTCTCCACGAGATCGATTATCGGCAGGCGGTCCTGATGAATCTACGCCCGGCTCAAAATTGTTGCTCGCTTGGGCATTGATGGGCGCCCAGGCTGTTCATGGACTTCAGCGTGTTGGGGTAATTACGGAATCATTCCGCATTCAAACATCTTGTTCGCAACAGGAGCTGCCACCTTGTTGATAAACAGCGCGCATCTGCGGATCGCTCCGTAGAAA
>CAYVSQ010000555.1:0-6492 GCA_964453815.1 uncultured Acidobacteriaceae bacterium
CCGGTGGAAGGGTTGACCGCGCAGATGCAGCGCGCGCTGGCGGGTGTCGATCCCAACCTGCCGTTTTCAGGCTTCTACAGCATGCGCGACCTGCTGGCGAAAACCCTGGCGACGCAGCGTGTTGAAGGGGCGCTCCTGGGAGCGATGGCGGCTCTCGCTCTGCTGCTGAGTGCTGTCGGAATCTTCGCACTGGTAGCAAATATCGTTGCGCAGAAAACGCGCGAAATCGGCATTCGCATCGCTTTGGGTTCCACCATTCGCCAAGCCATGTTCCATGTTGGAGGGCCGGGAGTACGAGCGTCCTTGCTCGGACTTATTCTCGGTTTAATTTTCTGCGTAGGAGCCTTGCGGGCGATGCGAAGTGTGCTCTATGGAGTGGGCTTCTATGATGCACCCACAATCGTCACAGTCGTGTTGATGCTCGCATCAGTAACGCTCATTGCGGTTATCGTCCCAACTCTGCGAATTGCAGGGATCGATCCTGCGACGACGCTGCGCGATGAATAAGACGTGTGCCTTCGCTTGGTTTTGTCAAGCGATTCCGGTATGGATTTGCTGAATGGTTCGTTCTTCCCGCAGAATGATGCTAACAATGCTATGGCATTTGAGACGGGACAACGAGTTGGCGACTACGAAGTCGTTCGCGTGCTGGGTACGGGCGGTCTAGGCCAGGTTTACGAGGTGCGGCACGCCATCTCCCAGCGCGCCGAAGCGATGAAGGTTCTGCTTCCCGACCAACGCGCGGCTGCGGAAATGGGCGAGCGCTTCCGCCGCGAGATCCAGATGCTGGGGGCGCTCAGCCATCCTAACATTGCCTCGCTGCACAATGCCTTTTATCACGATGGACAGCTCATCATGGTGATGGAGCTGGTCTCTGGCGAGACGTTGCGCGCGAAGAGCACCCGAACGCTGCTCTCCGTTCCCGAGGTGCTGCAATATGCCCGGCAGATTCTCTCGGCGCTTGAGTATGCTCACAACCGGCGAGTAGTGCACCGAGATATCAAGCCGACGAACATTATGATTACTGCCGAAGATGAGATCAAGCTGCTCGACTTCGGCATCGCCATCACCGATCGCTCGTCGGAGCTCACCGCCCCGGGTTTCATCGTCGGGTCAATTACCTATATGTCTCCGGAGCAGATTTCCGGCGATAAGGCGACTGTCCGATCGGACCTTTATGCAGTCGGCGTGACGCTCTACGAAGTCTTCACCGGACAGCTGCCGGTGGGCGGCGGAAGCAATTTTGAAATCATGCGTGCACACCTGATCGATAAGCCTCCGGCTCCCAATGGGTTGAACCCACGCCTGCCGGCTGCGCTCTCGAATGCGATCCTCAAGGCTCTCGAGAAGAAGCCAGAAGACCGGTTTGCCAGCGCGCAGGAGTTTCTGGCCGCACTTTCCGCCGTTCCTGTGGCTGGAATGGATGACGTCTATTCGGTCGCGACCACGCAGGTGCGGGTCCCGGGCAGCTCCGGGCAGCGGGCTCAGCAGCCCAGTGGCAGCCAACCCGCAAACTCGACCCCGCAGAGTTTTCCCGTGGGCGACATCACGAAGAAGCTTGCTGTCTACATCGGCCCCATCGCCAGCGTTCTTATACGTAAGTTGGCCGCCAACTGCTCGGATCTCGACCAGCTCTATAAAGAGGCGGCCGCACACATCCCGTCTGAAGCTGACCGGCAACGTTTTTTGCAATCGAAGCGAAGCTAGTCGTATAACAGACCCTAGTCGCATCCCCAAATTTCGAAACTAAAGTGTTGGCTGCGTCGTGTGGAAACTTACGAAGATCAGCTCTCTTCTGAGGTGACCTCGATAGGTTCCGAGGGAATGTCGGCGGGGTCGAGTTGGTCGTGCGCGAGCGATGCCGCCTGCGGCGCAAGAATGCTGAAGGTCCGTCGCAGATGCCTGGGCGCAGACGTAATCAAACTCCACCCCACGGCCAGGATGGACAAAAGGGCCGCTGCGGAGGCCATAAAGTAGAACAGGCCATTGATGCTGAAACGCGCCATGACGGTTGTGCCGATAAGGGGCCCGGCCACCGAACCGAGCCCGCTTATGAGGATGAGCTGACCGCTGACTGCTACGACTCGGTCGGCCGGCATGCGGTCGTGGGCGTAGGCAACACAGACCGGGTAAAGGGTCGACATAAAACCGCCAAGCAAAGCAGCGGTGGGCAGGACGAACCGCAGAGTGGGAGGCAGGAGGACCACGGTGATGGCAGCCGCGGCGAAGCCTACGCCAAGCACGGCCAGCACGATGCGCCGGTCGAAGCGATCCGAGAGCCGGCCGACCGGGATCTGGAAGGCGAGCCCACCGATCACGGCCACGAGCATGGCTAGCGCGATGGTTTCGCGCCCCGTTCCCTCGTCCTGCATCCAGGCCGGAACGAGAGCATAGAACGCGCTCGTGATGAGCCCGTTGACCACGCAGCCTATGACTGCGATCGGTGCTGCCCGTACGAGCTGACTATAAGGCAGTTTTTCTGTGACGGTCACCACGGGCGGCTCGGCCCGGGTCGTGCTCACCATGACCAGCGCCACGGCAAGCAGAGCGACGATGGCACTGAAGGATTTCGCTCCCTCGAGCTGGACCCCGCCGATCAGGAGCTGTCCCACAGCTAGAGCCACGAAGGTGCCGACCATGTAGATCGAGAAGACCCTACCCCGCTCCGATGGCTGGGCCTTGGCGTTGAGCCAGCTCTCAGTCGTGACAAAGACTCCGGCGGCACCGATACCGACGATCGCACGCAGAAACATCCAAGACAACGGTCCGGTCAGGATCGGCATAGCCGCGGTTGCTGCGACGGCTAGGCCAGCTAAGGCGGCGTAGGAACGGATGTGTCCGATCCGCTCAATAATCTGTCCACAGCGCAACGCGCCCAGCGTGAAGCCGGCGAAGTAGCTGCTGAGCACGAGACCATCCAGCTCCGCGCCGAAATCCCCAATCGCCAACCGCAGGGAAATGAATGTGTTGAAGAAGCCATTGGCGAGCTGGATGATGCTCGTAGCGACGATGAGCATTCCAATCTGGGCACGCATCGACTCATTCGAATGCACCGCCACTCGTCCCTCACACCGCAGATCGAAGATAATCCCGTCGAGCTGCGCCCGTCCAGCGTTACCCGAATCATGCCCGGGCCTATCATTAAATTTATTGTGATGCACGAAAGGCGGCAATTCGCTGGTATTGCCGTCTCTAAGTTCGTGCACAAGAGCGTGCACAGGCCCTAGTTACTCAGCATCTCCATCGCCTTCTTGAGGCTGGTGTGCATGCGATTGAAAGAGGTTGTCACCTGGGCAATTTCGTCCTTCCCGCTCACCGGCAACGGCGGCAAATCGATCTCTCCGGTCGAGATGCGGTCAGCTGACTGGCTAACCCGGCGGAGCGGCTGGATCACGAGGTAGTACATCCCGATATCGATGAGAGCAATGGCGGCGAAGAAGATGGCTCCCAGTGTGATGAGCAGGTTGCGAAAGCCTTCATTTACCATCTTGACCGGTACCGACATCGGAACAGAGATGATTTGCGCTGCCACGATCTCATGCGGGTGCCAGCCAAAGCCGTTCTGTGTGCCATAGCGCTTGACCAATGCCGCAGGAGCAACGCTGGGCTGGCTGTGGCAGGTGAGACATCCCTCCTCCACCGCGATGGGCCGCGCCAGGTACAGGCTCTGACCTACGGCGGTGTTTCTCTCGCCGACCACCTGCGCTTTCTCCGGATGGTTGCGGAAATCGTTGACGATGTCGGCCTCCCAGTCCGAGGCGCGATCGACGAGATTGGTCGGGTTCAGGGTCGCTTCCTTATAGGTGTAATCGGGGAAGGTCTTCCGCAGCCGGTTAAATGTAACGGTCGCTGCATAGAAGGGGATGGTCTGGGGCAGAAATTCGTTCTTATGGTCGGGCGTGTTTTCGAGAATCGGGCTGATTTCCTCTTCCGTGTAGTCGCGAGTGGCTTTGGAGCTGGCCGCCATAAGCTCCGCTTGATTTAGCACTGTTTTCTTCGCATCTTCCAGCAGAAAGCTGCGCGCGTTCATCGCGATGAGCACGAGTCCAAGGCCAAAAACAAGGATGAGCAGTAGATTGAGCTTTGCAAGAAGTTTCACGCAACAGGGTCCTTTGTGCGCATTACAGCACAGGCGTGCGAAATTGCGAACGGTTACCTTAGAGGAGATTGCCTGATCCGGGAGTGCTCAGCCATGCGCGGGTTCAACTCCGATCGCGATCACGAAATAATTCGCCGGGATGGCGCCCACATTCTTGAGTCCATGCATTGTATTCGAGGCAGCAAAGGCGACGCCGCCCGGGCCGATCTGTTCTGACCTATCTCCCATGATGAACTCGACTGTGCCTTCGCGGATCAGCATCATTTCGGTATGCAGGTGCTTATGGGCGGGATGCGGCATTTGCCCAGGTATGAGGGTGGTTTCATGCAGCTCGATGGTCTCTCCGGTCGGCAGGATTCCCTTCAGCACCGGCCGCGTGGCCGCTCCATTGGGCGAGCGAGTTACGGGCAGTTTGTCGAATGAGAATGTCGTCGACTGGGTGGGCAACGACGAGGCCGCGGTCGGTGCCTGCGCGGCGGCGAGGGTATTGTCTGGAAATGCGACACCGAGCAACGCCAGTGCTGGCAGAGTAGAGCAAAGATCGCGACGGGTGAGATTTTTCATCGGTCCATCATACTGAGAACCAAGCTGTTCATTCTGAACCCTTATCGAGAATCATTTCTCCATTGACAGAGCCCTGCTTAAATCCCACCATTTCTAATGCCCCGAAAGTTGGCCGGCACTCCTCCTAACGCTCCTGTCGGTATTCGAGCTCAGCGCTCGCGCAGCCAATCCATGTACGCCGCTTCCGCCTGCCACATCGGCCGCCTTTGCGTCGCAGTTGCAGCAGAGAGCGACCGACGCGACTGGCATATTGCGACAGGCGAATCCGCGATCCCGTGAACTGCCCCTTGGGAGAAAACGCTAGGCCACGAAGGGCCGTGGCGCGCCATTGCAGCGCTCTTTCCGCCGTGCTAAAATCCTGATTTGTACCCCCTTGCTGTAGACGCATTCGTGTGTCTGGAGCGTGTGTAGGTATGGGCAGTTTTGGGCTGGCGTAGCTCAGCTGGTAGAGCTCCTGATTTGTAATCAGGCGGTCGGGGGTTCAAGTCCCTTCGCCAGCTCCAGATTCTCCAGGGCAAGACAGACGTGAGCAGGGTTGCCGGTCACCCTCCACAGCGAAATCCCTAAGCCAGCACATGAAGTTTGCCGGAGTTCGGCTCCTGAATGCTGGGGACTGGCCGTCCAGGCAATGGTGCCCTCGGCGCGGTCCTGGGGATAGGGAATGGCTTGACGACGCGGAAAAGGCGAGAGAGCGAAGCGGCTTGCCGCATAGCCCTCGAATGATGTGCACAGGTGGCCGAGTGGTTAATGGCAGCAGACTGTAAATCTGCCGCTCCTTGGAGCTACGGAGGTTCGAATCCTCCCCTGTGCACCAGAAGATTGAGGTAGGTTTTGGAAGGCGTCAGAATGCGGTTCGAAGGCGGAAAGCGCAAACTCGTGGCGCTCGCCGGGATTGCGATTCTGGCGGTCTTAGCCTGGGAGACGTTGGACGCGGGGAAGATTCGATTGCTGGTCTTCGTGCTGCTAGGCGGATTTGCTCTTCGCATCGCGCTGACCGCAGGTCGTTCGCGGTACGATGAGACAGAGCATCCGGATTAGGTTTTAATTGTTGAAGCGGTTGGCAAAGCTGATGTAGCTCAGTTGGTAGAGCACTCCCTTGGTAAGGGAGAGGTCACCGGTTCAATCCCGGTCATCAGCTCCAGAATTGGTTTTAGGCCGACGGCTTTGGAGCGTCCGGCGGGAGTAACTCAGTGGTAGAGTCACAGCCTTCCAAGCTGTTGGTCGCGGGTTCGATTCCCGTCTCCCGCTCCAGAGTTTGCAGGAAGGTAAGCGAATAGCCATTGGCTGAGCGCACAAGGTAGCAAGAAGATGTTCGAACAGGCAGTGCTCCCCATACAGGACCAGAAGACCTTTGCCGAAATGCATAGGGCACTGGAAGAGGCTTTTAACCCTGGGCATGTTGGAGATTTTCTTCGCAATGTACAGCGAGCCAAGCTGCGCGCGCGGCAGTTTGAGGCGGTTCTGGCGAATGGGCTTCTCGGCGCAGAGACGCCTGCGAAGTACGCGGCACTGGGTGATTCCGACCGCGGGCAGGTGCGCGAGCAGTACCTGAGCATGGTGGAGAAGGTTGATCCGTCCATCCGAGCGAAGTTCTTGAAGGTGTACGCGTACTACTGAAGCGGACACGGATTTAGCGCAGCCTGCTAAGGGCTGCCAAGCATGGCTTTTGTATTTCTTAGGAGAAGGAAATGGCGAAGGAGAAATTTGATCGTTCGAAGCCGCACGTGAACGTGGGGACGATCGGTCACATTGACCACGGGAAGACGACGTTGACGGCGGCGATCACGAAGGTGTTGTCCAAGCACAACCCGAAGAACTCGTTTCGTTCG
>CAYVSQ010000556.1:0-21753 GCA_964453815.1 uncultured Acidobacteriaceae bacterium
GGATTCGATCAACACCGGCTGGCGCAACACAAATTTTCGCGGATATGCCGACTATATGCAGACGCCGGAGTTTGCCGCCGCTGTTTCAGAGTTGCTCAACGCCAGCTCTCACGACCACACTGTGATCGCGTGCGCGGAAGCCGTTCCCTGGCGCTGCCATCGCTCTTTGGTTGCCGACGCTCTCACCGTCCGCGGCATTCCTGTCGAGGATATCTATTACGACGCTCACGGCAAAAGTCGTCGTGAGCCGCACCGTCTCACACCATTTCTCCGCGTTCAGGATCAGCAGCTCTGGTATCCCGCCGAAGGCGATTTGTTCGCGTCTTCGCCCGATGTTCTTACACCTGAGCCGGCGCAGGAATCGTCGGAGCCGCCTGTTTCCGCATCGGTTGTAGCTTCCAGTAAGTCAGCGACCGCCAGATCCACTCGAACGGCCCGAACAGGAAGTGGTCGAGCCACCAGGGCGAAATAATCAATTGTGCAGCCCAAATCACGAGCACGATTCCGAACTGCCCCACGCGGCTGACTCTGCCAAATAACCCTAGTCCCCACCCGTAGAAAAGAAATGTGCACACGAAGGTATGCGTCAGGTAGTTGGTGAAGGCCATTCGTCCGACTGCTCCTAACCGTCGCCGCGCAGCGGGCAGCCAGCCCTTCTGGCAGCCGAGCATCACCACCCCAATCCAGAACAGGCAGACCAGCAGGCTCGCCCAGTAGTTGTACTGGAAGTCGAGGAAAAAGCTCTTGCGAAGATCCCAGTGGTGGGCAAACTCCTGGTGTACGCCGAAGGCAATCACCGGCAGGCCAAAAATCACTCCGATCACAATAAACCTGCGGTAGATCCGCGCGGGCGCCTGGGCGCTGAAGACTCCCAGCTTGAAGAGCCCCATGCCAACCAGCATCAATCCGTATGCGCGCCAGAAGGCCAGGAAGAGATTTCCCTGGATCTGCATCCCCACATTCTGGATGGCGCGGTCTTTCTCCTCCATGAGCCAGCCGCCGCGGTAGGTTTGCAGTTCTTTGGTCACCGCAGCCTGAGACGGCGCCCACATGTGCTCGCGCATCTGGTCGACCGACTTTTTCGGCCAGTAGGGCATCGAAACATAGCTCCCCACAGCAAGCACCGAGGCTACGCTGACAAACAACAATCCGGAGACGATCAGTGTCCGCGGTCTCCACTTGCGCGCCAGGTACGCGACCATGCCGCTGATGGCATAGGTGAACAGGATGTCTCCAGGCCACAGCAGATAACCGTGCAGGCAGCCGAACAGCGCCAGCCATCCCATCCGCCGGTAATGGATCGGCCCAGCACGCCGCCCTGAGGCCTCGATGCGGCTGGTCATCAACCGAACCCCCGCTCCAAAGAGCATCGAGAAGATCGACATAAACTTGAGATCGGCAAAAAGCATGCAGACGTACCAGACGGCATA
This sequence comes from uncultured Acidobacteriaceae bacterium, assembly GCA_964453815.1. Lineage (GTDB taxonomy): Bacteria > Acidobacteriota > Terriglobia > Terriglobales > Acidobacteriaceae > Silvibacterium. Next base: position 1,431 of record CAYVSQ010000556.1, read on the forward strand.
ATTCAGCCCGTGGAGATCGCCGTAGGTCGTCGGATTCATATAGGCCGAGCCGATCATCGAGAAGTCCTGAATATTCATCGCCAGGATTCCCAGCAGCGCCACGCCACGCAGCACGTCAATCGACTGGATGCGCTCTTTGGGAGTTACCGGCCCGGCGGAAATAACGGGGAATGTGACGGGGTTCGTCAAGGGTTCCTCCTGCATCGACTCTCGCAGTCTACCGCCGCTCCCCACAGTACCGAAGTGACACTTGTCAGCAAAATCAAAAAGAATCCGGCATCCTGTCCGGAGCCGCGTCCTGCTTTGGTTCGTCTAAGGAGTGGGTATTCTAGGAAAAGCATGCGCGTCCGTGTTCTCGTCTTCGGCGTTCTCAAAGACCTTATTCCCGACCAATCCCGCGAACTCGACCTACATCAGGGAGCAACCGTAGGCGCCAAGTTCATAGCCAAGCCGCGAAAGAAGTTCAGTTCGATTCTCGCCCTTTTGGCCTTGGCCAGCCCAGCCTCGCTGTGGTCGCAGCAGGCTCCGCCGATCCATGTCGATGTCCGCCTGGTCAACGTCTTCGTGAACGTGACGGATCAAAAGGGTGTACCGGTGGGAGGACTCACCCAGGACGATTTCTGCCTCTCCGAGGACGGCCATCCCCAGAAAATTGCCTTCTTCGAACGCGAGACGGGGATGCCGCTTTCGATTGTCCTGGCCATCGACACGAGCGGCAGCACCCACAAAGATCTCAGCATCGAGAAGTCCGCAGCGCACAACTTTGTCCACGCGCTCATGCGTCCCGTGGATCAGCTCGACCTGATGGATTTCAACTCCGATGTGCGCGAGGTTGTTCCCTTCACCAACAGTGTTCACCGCGTCGACGCGGGGCTCGAGAACCTATCGCTCGGACCGGCTACCGCTCTCTACAATGCCGTCTATCTCGCCTCGCAGAGCCTCGCACAGCACCGCGGCCGCAAAGTACTGGTGATTATTTCCGACGGTGGCAATACGGTGAAAGGTGTGGATTACGCACAGGCCCTCGAGCAGGCTTTGCGTGGCGAAGTGATGGTGTACAGCATCATCGATCTGCCGATTGTGGCTGACGCCGGACGGGAAACTGCGGGCGAACACGCACTGATTACGCTTTCCGAGGAGACGGGCGGCAAATACTATTACGCCGACGAGGGAAATCTGGATACGGCTTTCAAAAAGGTTTCCGAAGACCTGCGGACGCAATACCTGCTGGGCTACTATCCTAGCCATCGCGTGACCGACTCGCCGTTCCGAGCAATTTCGGTGACACTGGCCAAGCCGTCGCCATCCGACAGCCCCTATACTGTCCGTCACCGCACCGGATACTACGCCAGCCCGGGGCAATAACTACTGCGGTGGTGGCGGAGGGTTCGGCTGCTCCTGCTGTTTTGTGTCCTGTTTTGTGTCGTCGTCTTTCTTGCCGAAGAGCCGGCCGAAGAAGCCGTGTTTCTTCTTCGGTTGCTGCTCCTCCGGATTCTGCTGATTCTGCGCTGTCACCGCGTTGGAGCTAGGCACGGGCTGAACCGGTTGCGCTGGTTGGGGTGCGGCCTGGATGGTCGGTACCTGAGCAGGCGTCGATGGCTTCTCGCCCAGCCCGAAGATCCTTTGGAAGAGATTTCGCTGATCGCCGTTCGCGTGGTCGCAGGTATCCGTAGGCTGGGTACCGTCCAAGAAGGCTGCGTAGTAGTCATCCGGGCAGCTTGCGTCGGCCAGCAGATTGGTCGCCTTGTCGAGACGAACCTGGACCACGCCTGAGGGTGGGACGAACTCCCTGGTATCGGAGTACTCGGGCAGCGCCACGGCGCGCTTCATGAAATTAGCCCAGATGGGTGCGGCGGCGTGCGCGCCTTCGATCTTTACGTCGCTGTAATCGTCGTTGCCCACCCATACGACGCAGATGAGGTTGCTGGTGAACCCGGCGAACCAGGCGTCGTGCGAGGTTCCGGTTTTGCCGGCGGCGGGCGCGGTGAAGCCCATGCGACGAACACCGCCGGCCGTGCCCGCGTTGATGACGTTTTCCATCAGGCTGACGGTAAGGTAGGCGGCGCGAGGATCGAGCACAGGTTTGCTCACTGGCGTGTAGTCGTTCATCACGTCGCCGTTGGTGCTGCGCACCGAGGCCAGCATCCAGGGATCGATTTTGACGCCGTTGTTGGCGAAGACGGTGTATGCGCCCGACATATCGAGTGGCGTGGCGTCATATGCGCCGATGGCCATGGCCGGAGTGCCGCGAGCCGATTTTATGCCGGCATCGCGCGCCAGTGACGCGACGTTATTGAAGCCCACCATTTGGGCGAGCGAGATAGTGGCGTTATTCAACGACCATTGAAGAGCGGTGCGCGCCGTGACTTCGCCGCGGTATTTGTCTTCAAAATTATGCGGAGAGTAGGTCTGGTCTCCTGCAAAGGTGAATGTCGTCTGTTCGTCGTTGAGTATGGTTGTCGGCGTGAAGGTAGCGCTGGTGCCATCCGCCCCGTTGAGTTGAGCACCGGCAAGGCTGGTATTGAAAGCCGCGGCATAGACAAAGGGCTTAAAGATGGAGCCCGTTGGCCGGTGCGAGACAGCGTGGTTGAACTGGCTCTGCCCGTAGTTGCGTCCGCCCACCAGTGCGAGTACTTGGCCAGTGTGGGGATTCAGCGCTACCAGTGCAACCTGGGGATAGATGATCGGCGAGTTATCGCCAGCCTTCACGCGTCGCTCGTGGAGCGCCTCTACCTGCTTATCGACGTCCTTCATGCCTTCTTCGACAGCCTCAGTAGCAGCACTCTGGAGATGCGGATCGAGCGAAGTGTAGATGCGCAGCCCTTGCTGGTTATAGCTGTTTTCGCCTAGCCGTTGGGCCAGTTGATCCCGCACCAGGTCGACAAAGTACGGAGCTTCGCCGGCATCCACTGCGCCCGGAACCAGATTCAGCGGTGTGGCCTTCGCGCTCTCGGCCTGGTCTTTCGTGATCGCGCCACTTTCGACCATCGCGTCCAGAACCACGTTGCGCCTGGCCAGGGCACGCTCCGGGTGACGGTAGGGATTCAGGCGGCTGGGGCTCTGGATCAGCCCCGCGAGCAGGGCGGACTCGGGCAGCGTGAGCTGGCGGACATCCTTTCCGAAATATGCCTGCGCCCCCTCGCCGAATCCGTTAATGGAGAAGCTGCCGCGCTGTCCCAGCGGCACCTGGTTCGCGTACAACTCGAAGATCTTTTGTTTCGAAAAGCGGTGCTCGAGCTGCAAGGTGATGACAATCTGTAGAAATTTGCGCTTGAAGGTTCTCTCCGGAGTCAGGAAGAACATCTTCGCCAATTGCATGGTCAGGGTCGACGCGCCGCCGGCATAGCGGCGATCGCCGCGCAGGTCGTGCCATGTCCAGCCGATCGCGCTGTGGTAGTCAATTCCGCCATGTTCGAAGAAGCGGCGGTCCTCGATGGCCGTTACAGCGCCAACCACGTTCTGCGGCAGCTCGTCGTAAGTGATAAGGCGGCGCTTGGAGCGATCCTGATCGGAGAGATCGGTAATGAGCAGCGGTTCAAGCTCATAAGCCGCCAGCTGCTGCCCCTGGTCGCCGGTAATCTGGCTGATGGCCCCGTTGTCGAAGGTGATGGTCGCGCCTTCAGGCGCGTGATAGGACTCCGGGCCAGGGTGAACGGTAAGACTCTCCGGGCCCGCCGTAAAGGTGCCGATGGGCGCATTTTTCCTGTCGCCATCGCTCGAGTATCCCGCATTGCGCAATTGCTGAGCGATATAGTCCACCGTGAACTTTTGCCCGGGCCGCAACTCGGCGGGAGCCGCGTAGATTTTCGCTGTTGCGGTGAAGAGCGGCTTTTCCAGGCGCTCGTCGACAATATGCTTGTACTTGACGTAGTAGAAGACAAATACGCCAACGAAGACGAGGGAAACAGCTACGACAGCTAACCCAGCCAGCAGGAACAGCTTACGGCCCAGAACAGCTTGGCCCGCGGCGGGCCCGGCGAATTTGATTTTTACTGCCAAGCTAACGTCTCTCTCTCATTTTAGTTGTTTCGGGCGTAGAACGCCCCGGGAATGAACCAAGGGGGAGACTGGTCACTCTATTTAAGACGTTCGGATGCAGCTTTCGGCGTTCGCGTCGTCAGGCGAGGCCCGATTTCTGCCGGAGCGCGCTGGCAACCTCTTCTATTGCAACGTCTTCACTGGATGCCGTCCCGCGCGAAACGAGCTCGACCTGGCCCTCGGCGGCCTTTTTCCCGACATTGATACGATAAGGGATACCCACCAGGTCCGCATCTTTGAATTTGACGCCGGCGCGCTCATCGCGGTCGTCGAGCAGCACGTCGAAGCCGGCGGATTCGAGCGATTCGGCGATGCGGGCGCCAGCGGCCAGCAGGTTCTGGTCGGAGACGTTTGTAATGGTCACAACCACCTCAAACGGCGCAATCGCCGGAGGCAGCCAGAAGCCATTGGCGTCGTTATTCTGCTCGATCGACGCCGTCAGGATGCGCTCGATGCCGATCCCATAACAGCCCATGATCGGAGTCACTTCCTTGCCGTTGGGATCGAGCACGCGGGCACCCATGCTCTCGGTGTATCGCGGACCGAGCTTGAAGATATGCCCGACCTCGACCGCCTTGGCAATCTTCAAGGGCGAACCGCACACCGGACAGCCCTCGCCCTCCACCGCATTGCGCACATCGGCGGCTATGGTCCAAGCGAAGTCGCGGCTAGGAGTTACATTGCGGAAGTGGTAGTCGAGCTTATTGGCCCCCGCGACCATGTTCTGGCGCGCTTTGAGGCTTTCGTCGAGAATCACGTTGACCCCTCCGTCATGCAGGTGCTCGGAGACACCCAGCCCGATTGGCCCCAGATAGCCCGCAGGTCCGCCAAAATACTTCTCCAGTTCCTCCGTCTGCATGGGACGCAGCTCGTTCGCCTTCACCAGCCCTGACAGTTTGGTCTCGTTCACAGTTTGATCGCCACGCAGAAACGCCACCACTGGCTCCCACTTCACCTCTTTACCGTTGCGAACCGCCGCCATGTAGGCGACAGTCTTGATATCCTGCGCCGGCAAAATCTGGAAGAACTCCGCCACATCCGCAATGGAAGCCTTCCCCGGAGTGTGCACCAGTTCCGGCTTCCCATCGCCCGTCGGCGCAAGCTCCGTTACCGGAGAAAGCTGCGAAGTCGCTTTCTCCACATTCGCCGCATAATCGCCCTTCGGACAGCTCGCGATCAGGTCTTCGCCCGCATCGGTGTAGACCATGAACTCCTGCGACTGCGATCCGCCCATCGCGCCTGAATCGGCTTCGACCGCGACAAAGCTAAGTCCGCAGCGCGTAAATATCGCACGATAGGCCTGGTCGTGCTTCCTGTAGCTCACGTCCAGCCCGGCCTCATCAAGATCGAACGAGTAGCTGTCCTTCATAATGAATTGCCGCACACGCAGCAGGCCGGCCTTGGGGCGCGGCTCGTCGCGAAACTTCGTCTGGATCTGGTACCAGATCTGCGGAAGCTGTTTGTAGCTGCGCAGTTCGTTGCGAGCGATGTCTGTCATGACCTCTTCGTGCGTCATGCCCAGGCACAGCCACGCGCCCTTGCGGTCTTGCAAACGAAACATGTTCTGGCCCATGGTCGTCCAGCGCCCGCTCTCCTCCCACAATTCCGAGGGATGGATCGTCGGCAGCAGAAACTCCTGCCCGATCTTGTCCATTTCCTGGCGGACGATGCCGACGATCTTGTTGATCGACCGCTGCCCGAGAAAAAGATACGAGTAAATCCCCGCGCCCAGTTGACGGATGTATCCGCTGCGGAGAAGGAACTTGTGACTGGCGACTTCGGCGTCCGCCGGAGCCTCGCGAAGAGTGGGAATAAAGAGCCGGGACCAGCGTTGCATTGCGTGCGCAGTGTCTTTCCTGCCGCGGTCTGCTCCGCGGGCTTTGGTTTGGGTGTGCAGCTTTCATTCTAAATGTTTGGGGAGAATGAGGGCATTGCGGCGAATTTGTGATCCAAAGGCAATCTTTCTTTGGTACACATGGGAGCATGCTGAATGCCTTCATAAGGTTTGGCGATGGCCGCACGGAGACCGCGACCGATGCAGCGGGGCTTTCTGTGGCCTATTACGATCCTTCCGCACATTTCTGGGTGGACTTCTGCACTCCGTCCGATGACGAGTACGCACTTCTCAAGGATCTCTTCGGTTTTCATCCACTCGCAATCGAGGACGTAGTCCACGAGGTTCAAAGGCCAAAGCTGGAGAGCTATGCCGTGGTGGGGGATAGCCTGAAGGCCGAGTATTTTTTTCTGGTCATTCACGGGCCCGACCTCGACCCGGATCCCGGGCGATTGTTCCAGACAACTGAGCTCGACATCTTCTTGTCGGAGAGGTATCTGGTCACCGTTCACGAAGACCCGATGGCCGCTGTCAGTGAGATGTTTAACCGGGTTCATACCGATCCTGAGGCCAGGCTGAGTTGGGGAACAGATGTTTTGCTCTATGAGTTGCTCGACCGTCTGGTGGACAAATATCCCCCGATTCTCGATGATTTTCAGGAATTACTCGATAAGCTTGAGGAGGAAGCGATCGAGAATCCTTCATCCGAATTCCTGGTGAAAATCTCCGACCACAAGACTGAGCTGCTCCATCTTCGCCGCATTATGACGCAGCAGCGGGATATTCTTGGCCAATTGACCCGCGGAGAGGTGCCCTTTATGGGCCAGATGTCGCGGATTTATTTCAGAGATGTTCTCGATCATCTGAACCGCGAGGTTGATACCATCGACATCTATCGCGACCTGCTGATGGGCTGCCGCGATATCTACATGTCGAGTATCAATAATCGGTTGAACAGGATCATGAAGACGCTGGCCATCATTAGCGTTGTCACTTTGCCCTTGACGGTGATCACGAGCTTCTTCGGAATGAACTTCGCGGATACCATCCCCGGGTTTACCAAGCCGCTGACGTTCGTCGCAGCCATGCTGCTGATGATCTGTCTTCCAATCGTTTTTCTATTTCTTTTCCGTAAGAGAGATTGGTTGTAAGACCCCGCTGCGGAGATGGAACTTAACGGCTCTGGGTTGACGACCGTCGCGCAGGCCGGCTGACCAGCGATCATCGCGATCCCTTGACCGCATGATCGCCGCCCCGGCAATCGCTCACGATATACCCGTGATCAGCGCTGACCCGAAGCTGGACTCGTTCGGTATTCGCCGCATTTGGTCGGGGATTCTGAAGCGGGAATGTCTGTTTAAGCCCGACGGAAGAAACGCGTGTTCAACAGAGATGACGCGTCTCTGGCGTCCACCTGCTGAACTGGGCGTGAGCCGGAGAACTCGTAAAACCTGCCGCTGACGGGCCCGCGCACCCGGATCGGCGAGCTCTCCTGATAGGTAATGCTGACCGAAGCCGACGGCATCGAGACCGGCGCCGTGATCTGAGGCTGGAAGCCTCGAGCGTGGTTATTGCTTGAGATGGATTGAGGAGCGGGCCGCATCGTCCTCTGCATCTGACTGTTCCCCAACCCCGAACGTTTCTGACCGCAGCACATGGTTGATCTCTCCTTCAGCGGGTGGGTACATGGGTTGGATCACGACCGGATCCTGTCCGAGTCGTTCGAGCAGACAGGCGCCACCCGAAAGCGCCAGCCAGCCCAACAACCACGCGAGGGGCCTACGGGCAATCAACAGTGCCATAGGCGCGGCGATCCACAGGCTGAGGCAGTAAAAGCAGTCCATCAACTTGCCGATGATGCTCTGGCCCATCCATGTGCGAAATCGCACGATCAGATCTCCCGGCCCATCCTCGCTTGCCAGCAGGTGGGTTACCCGCCAGGTTGCGAGGACGGCCAGAACAAACCGGAACCAGTAGCTCGTTTCGCTCAACGGCTCAACGCAAATCACTTCCCGTGGGCACGCCCACATGATTGCAAATGCATATCGGGAAGGTATGGTAATTTTCGTGGTGCCCGCCTGACAAGTTGGGGCAGATCGTATTGTCCCAAACCTTGAGGGTAATAATGAACCCGCAGCACTCGCCTGGCTTCAACGTCAAATCGGGCTCTCCGGGGTTGCAGTTGGCGTCGAGACGGCGCATGTCGAGGACCGCCAAAATTCCGTCGAGTGCTGGCGAACCCCCAGGAGTATATGGGCAAATATCGCCGCCGGGGTTGCCGATTCTTCCCGTGCCCACGAATGGACCAGGCCACGGTGGCGCGCCGGGACCGGGGAGCGGAATTGGGTATCCGGGATCTGGAGCGCCATCCTTCTTGATCCACAGGCTATAGCCGCCGAAATTGTCGCTTGGTACCGAAGAGTCGCTGGCGAAGATCAACTCATCGTAAGCCACTCCCAGGAGATTGGCCTTCCAGGGCACTGTGCAGTCTCCACCGAGCGGAACGAACTGCTGGAGATCGACCGTGGCGCAGGGATCGATGCCGGCGATTTGTGAGATGTGGCAATGACTGAAGGTGATCTGTTTGTTGTCGAACCAAACCTGGCGGAGGCTGGTCTTGACGGCGCCGCCTTGCCCTTCGACCTTCAACCGGATTGTGAACTTGCCACTCTGGCAGTTAGCCAGCGGAAGATGCGGCGGCGTCGGGTCGGGGACTGACAGCGGCAGCGGCGTTGTCGTCCACGACGGCGGCGCAAGGCAAGGCGCGGGCTGAGGTGGGGCGGGAGGAAACTGCTGCGGCAGCGACTCCGGGAACAGGTGTGGCCACCAGGTAGGCTGTAGAGAGTCGAAGACCGGGTTGCAAGGATGCAGTAAGTACGGGATATTCGTTTCCGTCCAGAAGCTGGTGAGGGCGTTCTCAAATACCCGGTTCAGCCCGTCGTCGATCTGCAGAGGAGTAATGTAGTCAACCTGCCAGAATTGAACGAAACCAGCCAAGGTTGGATCGGTGACGAAGTCGGGATAGTAGGCGAGTGTGAAACGCTTGATGTCCTGGCCCTGGCACCCGCCAATCACCGCGCTCCCATTGATGAGAGATTCATTGCCAAACGACTGCACCACCCCGGCTCCGTTCACAATCTGTGATGTTGGATCGAAAATGTCGGGAGCATTCACGTATTCCACGCCACGGATCCATACCGCGTTGCGCTGGAGGATGAACTCGGTCTGGCAGCAGCTCGGCGCTCCGCCCTGCGTGGAATACACGCAGAGTTGGATTTCCGTAGTTGCCGGTCCGGGAGATACCAGCGGGAGTGTCTGCAGGTAGCCGAGAATGCCGCCGACCACGCCGCAGCTCCCCTGTGCCGCGCCGCCAGGATAGACAATCCCTGTACTCTGCCAGGGTCCGCCCTGACGCCATTGCAGCGTGTAGTGATCGCAGAAACCACCCGCCGCTGTGCCTTTGATTTCCACTCCCCGAAGAATGCCTAGGGAGGGGAACGCTTCCTCTTCGACGCAATCGTGCGGATCGCTTACGTCGCACGTCAGCGGCCGGAAGCAATCGCGCAGGCAGAGCCAGTATCCATACAAACAGCGATAGACCTGCTGAAGGTTTCGCGCGCGCGCCAGGCAGCATCCAAAGCAGATCGCGCAAAGGCACCAGCAACGGCAGAACCAGAAGAATTTCTGCTGGCTGGCCTTCTCAAAGGCCGCGCGGCCCAGGAGGGCCTTCGCCGCTTCCGTGGTCAAAAGCCGCTCGAAGATAATGCACGGATCCCGCTCGTCGATGAAGCAATCGATTTTACCGGCGATAACATCGTCCGGAATGCCGTCAGGGAACTCGACCGCCGCAAGCTGATCCGACAGGTAAGGCTTAAAGGCCTCTGCCAGGACATTGACCAGCGTCTGGAACTCTTCCCGTTGCTCCTGCGTAGGAGGATCGTTTACAGGACTGCCAATGACCTGGCGTACGCACTTCCAGTATTCGTAAAGGTAGTAGGCGTAGCCTCGGAAGCTGCGCGGCCAGCGGCAGACAAGCCATCCGAATACGACGCAACAAAGGATGTGCTGCAAACACCATCGCCACTCCTCGACGGGTCCAAGGAGTTCCTTCGCCTGCGCGGGCAGCAGTTGAATCGCGGTCTCTTCGGTATGAAACCTTTCGAACATCGCGTAGGCTTCTTTGAATTCCTGGGCACAGGTACGCGATTCTGCTGCCTCTGCCTCCTTCTGCAACTCGGCCGGATCGTTTGCCAGGCTAAGCTGCTGTTGCAGTATCGGTTGATACACGGCCAGCAGAGCTTTCAGTACAGCCTGAAAGTCCGGGTTGTTTAGCTCGGCGGCGGCAGGCGCTTCGGTGTCCGTCTGCGAGGGCTGGGGCTTTTTATTGTCTGCCATTTTCTATCTCCTGAGTGCTTCACGGGTAGAAACGACTCCAGAGGCTCGAATGGGCATCTGCCCGCGCCGTGACGGATAAGCAAAGCACTGGAGAATGGTGACGGGGGGGCGCGGTTCGTTTCAGGGAAAAGAAAAATATTAGAAACTGCCTATGAGGACTTCGCCGCAAAGACCGCGGCGTAGCGGCAACGCGTCAATCGCTCCGGCAAACTCAGTTGCACTGCCCAGTTATTCGCTTCCGATGCGCGCAAACAGGACAACCACCGACCGCGGACCTGTTCGATAGCTCTCCCCCTGCACGGCAGATGAGGTTTCCCATTCCACAATGTCCAGGGGCGAGTCGAGGGAAGTGTCAATCCATCGGTGCCATGCATATGGGGAGCCGCTCTCTGTCAGCGGCAGTTCGAATTCGCGAGGCTCCCAGTAGGCGTTCAGGATAAAGTGAAAAACCAGCTTTTCATGTGGAACGTCCGCACTGAATGCCAGGCAGTGTGAGTCATCGCTCCAGTCCGGCTGATTCCGCTTCACACCGTGCCAGGCTTTGTTTGCCTCTTCGAGCAGTTGGTTCAGGCTCTTGCGCTGCCGCTCCGCACTCTCATCTCGCAACAAGCGCCGCTGGATGAGCAGTCTCACGAACCGATGTAAATCCTCATGTTCGTCGACCAGTGTCCAGTCGAACCAGCTAATCTCGTTGTCCTGACAGTAGGCGTTGTTGTTGCCAAGCTGTGTCCGCCGCACTTCATCACCCATGAGGATCATGGGTAAACCCAGCGAGAAGAGGGTGATGGTCAAGAAGCTCTTGACCTGCCGGTTGCGCAGCTTTTCTACTTCCTGATCTTTGGTCGGACCCTCGACGCCGCAATTCCAGCTGCGATTATCGTCGGCACCATCACGGTTGCCCTCCCCATTGGCCTGATTGTGTTTGTGATCATAGGACACGAGATCGTTGAGGGTGAATCCGTCGTGACAGGTCACAAAGTTGACGCTCTGCTCCGCCTCGCGTTCCTTGTGTCCGTATATCTCGGGGCTGCCGAGGATCCGGTCAGCGATACGTCGGGTCGAGCCAGGCTCGCTTCGGAAGAAGCTGCGAATGTCGTCTCGAAACCTTCCGTTCCACTCTTTCCAGCTGTCTCCGACGAAGCTGCCCACCTGGTAGAGCCCCGCCGCATCCCATGCTTCGGCGATGAACTTTGTGCCTGCCAGCGTCGGGTCGGACTCGATGTCCCAGAGCACGGGCGGGTTCGCCATCAAGTGACCGGAAGAATCGCGCGAGAGAATCGAGGCCAGGTCGAAGCGGAAGCCGTCAACGTGCATATCATGGACCCAGTAGCGCAGGCTGTCCACGATCATGCGGCGGACAACGGGATGATTGGCATTGAGGGTGTTCCCGGTCCCCGTGTAATTGGCGTATCGGGAGCGGTCTCCTTCAAGGATGTAATAGGTGTTGTTGTCGATTCCCTTTAGGCTGAGTGTTGGACCTGAGTGGTCGCCCTCCGCAGTGTGATTGAAGACCACGTCGAGAATGACCTCGATACCGGCCTTGTGCAACGCTTTGACCATATCGCGAAACTCGTCTATAGGACCCAGATGGTCCTGGCGCGAGCTGTACGCCTGGTGCGGCGCGAAGAACGATACAGGCGCATACCCCCAGTAATTGACCGCGCCCGGCGGACAATCCTGTGCGTCGAATTGGAAGACCGGCAGGAGTTCCACCGCGGTAATCCCAAGCTCTTGAAGATATGGAATCTTCTCGATCAGGCCGGCATACGTCCCCCGCGTCTTCTCTGAGACACCGGAACTGGAATGGCGGGTGAAGCCCCGTACGTGCATCTCATACACGATGGTTCGTGAGGACGGTGTCCGTAACGGCGTGTCACCCTCCCAATCGTATGACGAAGGGTCGATCACCACACTTTTCATCGCCGTCGCCGCGTTGTCGCCAGCCCGGCCGGCAGCCTGGCGGCTGTAACATTCAGGTACCCTCACAGCCCGGCCATACGGGTCCAGCAGCACTTTCTCCGCATCGAACCTGAGGCCGCTTGCAGGATCGAACGGGCCGCTGACCCGATAGCCGTAAATCTGGCCTGGTTGCACTCCCGGCACGGAGACATGCCAGTAGTGATAGGTGCGGTTCGCGAACGGATCGATTCGAATCACGCGCGATGGTTCGGCATCGTCCTCCCGATTGAAGAGCAGCAGCTCCACTTCAGAAGCCTGGCGGGAGTAAATGCTGAAGTTGACGCCGCCGTCAATGGGCGTAGCCCCCAGTGGAGAGCTCTGGCCGGTCGTTGTTGGCAGGGTCATGTCTTCCGCGGTGCGCGTAGGAGGCAGAGTCGGAGCCGTGAGGCCGATGCTCTTCATTTTCAGATGCCCAGCTGGCGAGCCATGACTCGCTCTCCCAATGTACACGCAGGTTCGTCCAGAGAACAGGACACATCTGCTAGATCACGGCCGAGAGCTGATCTCGTTCGACAGTGGTATAACGCGAGTATGAGTTTGCCGGCCCTGAACTCTGCCTCCGACTTTGCCACGGTTACCCGCCGCCACTTCCTGCGGCAGAGCTTCGCGTTCAGTGCGCTGGCCGCGCTCGGATCTGTGCGGGGTCTGGCTGGCGCGTTACCTTTGGATCCGTCAGCGGTTGAAATCCTCATGATTGGCGACTGGGGGTATGAAGATTTCGCCGCCCAGACCACTGTGGCCCGGGCCATGCGCGCGTATGTGCTGCAGCATTCGATTCACGTGCAGGCGCTCTTGCTGCTGGGAGACAACTGGTACGGCCCGCTTGAAGGCGGTGTGCGCTCAGCGCGCTGGCAGGGGCAGTTCGAAGAGATGTATCCGGCGAGCGATTTCGCCTGTCCCATTTACGCCATCCTGGGAAATCACGACTACCAGATGTTTCCCGAGAGCAAGGTGGACGCCGAGCTGGAATATGCGCGCATCGGACGAACGAGCGTCGGCCCGACCCGTTGGACCATGCCGGCGCGCTGGTATCGCTTCGAGTTTCCCGCCAAGGATCCGTTGATTACATTTCTCGCCCTGGACAGCAATGTTCCTCACAAGGCCGACAAGATATTTCAGAGGCGCGACTTCACGCTGACCGATCAGCAGCATGCTGAGCAGCTCGTGTGGATGGAGGGCGAGTTGAAGCGCCCGCGTACGACACCGCACCTGATCGCGATGGGCCACCATCCCGTTTACTCGGATGGGCTGCACGGCGATCATGAGAAGCTGATCCGCGATTGGGACCCGCTCTTCCGCAAATACAATGTCCCGCTCTATCTGGCCGGGCATGATCACGATCTGCAGCACCTGGAGTTCGAGGGGCATCCAACGAGTTTCTTTCTCTCCGGGGGAGGCGGCGCGGATTTGTACACCCTCAGGATCGATCCCAGCCAGCGCGGGCCCTTTGCCCAGAAGGTGTACGGCTTCAGCCATCTTTCCGCAACGCCGAAACAGCTTACACTCCGCCATCTGGACGAGAGTGGACGGACTCTGCATGCGTTTTCGAAGAGTTCGGATGGAAAGGTTTCGATCCTGTAGCTGGGAAGGGGTGAGAAGCCTACCGCCGCGTAAGAGCCTCGAGTTCGTCCAACGTCCGAGGCCAGTCCGATCCCAGCAGGCGAGACAGGCTCCGGTCTGCGAGGACTTTTCCGCCGGTCTGGCATCGCGCGCAGTAGTTCGTTTCGTTGTCTGCGTAACGAATGCGCAGAATCTTTTCGCCGCATCTCGGGCATGGCAGGCCATAGCGCCCATGAACCGCCATATCCTTGCGAAAGGCCGTGACCTTCTCGGGAAAACTGGCCTCCGCATCGACGCGCAACCGGTCGATCCACACAGTGAGGGTGTCGCGAGTTGCCGCGAATAGCCGTTCCCACTCCTGCTGATCCAGCTTGCGAGTGAGTGTGATGGGAGACAGCTGCGCCGCATGCAGGATCTCGTCCGAATATGCGTTGCCGATGCCACTCAACACGCGGGGATCGGTTAGGGCTCTCTTGAGCGTGCGATTCTCAGCCGTAAGCGCGGCCCGAAAAGCGTCAAGATCGCTTGAGAAGACATCGATTCCACCCGGATCGATCGTCCGCAGACCCTCCTCGCCGCCGATCACGTGCAGCGATGCGCGCCGCTTAGAGCCGGCCTCCGTAAGAACAAGTGACCCATCGGGAAAGTCGAACGCCGCCAGAGTCTGCCGTCCCGCTAGCTTTGCCCCCGGAGCCCGCCAGTGCAGCCGTCCGGCAATCATCAGGTGCAGAACTAGCCATAGATCGCCCTCGACCCCGATAGCGATGCGCTTGCCGATGCTTCGCAGTTCTCGAACCGTCCGCCCCTCCACGATCGCCAACGGCGGTTGCGCTGTTCGCAGCAGAAAGGCACTCGCAATCCGGACGCCCTCGAGCGGCTTACCGACGATGCGCGGCTCAAGGGCGCTCAGATAGGCGGCGATGTCTGGCAGTTCGGGCATGCTTATCAGCTTGCCTGTTGTGCCTCAGTTTTTGCAATGCCGCTGGTGTAGCCCGGCTCTGTCTTATTTATTTGCTTGCCGTTTGCTGCGACTTCGCCAATCGGTCGTAGTTGAGGATGGCGTTGAAGACCAAAGCATAGCTGCCCAGGGTTTCTCCGCGATAAACAGGATTGTTGGCGAAGAGCAGCACGTTGCCCTGGCCGAGATGAGCGTCGACCACGATGGGCTTCTCCTCGATCGCCGAGCCGCCGTCGAGCAGGCCGGAGAGCAGGAATTGCTTGCCACTGGTAAAGCGTAGGATGACCTGCGGCCGGTACTGCTCCGGGATGAGGTTGACGTTGTTGCGAGCTTCCTCTTCGTTCAACGGCGTGGGCTCCCATGCTTTGGGAGAAGGCAGTTCCGGAGCTGCGGCATAGGGCCGATCCTCAGGAATGTCGTCGTCCGCTGGGCCGCCGCGCCCAGTAGGACGCTTGAAATCCTTCTCGGTGGCGATGTGCCGGTTGACGGTGGTATTGGCAACTGTGAAGGCCATGCCATCCGCGCTATAGACGCCGAGATCCGTGCCGTATCCGTTGACGACCGGGCTGGATTTGTCGACCACCACTGCGCCAAGCACGCTGCCGACCACGCGCACATTGCCTTTGGGTGCAACGAACACGCCCGGTGCGAGGCCGAGATCGATAGCAAACTGCGCCGTGTCTTCCGAGGTGATGAACAGGCCGCCCTTGTTGATGAAATCCTTCAGGTGATCGACACCGGCGTAAGTAAGACCTGGACGCATATCGGGTGTCGAATCGATGCGGCCCAGGTTGGGAGTGAGATCAGTTTTCTCCCAGGGCAGAGGATTGCCCCACATCGGCATGCCATTGATGACCTGCTGCGTGGATGCGCGTCCTACAGGCGCAAAGATGATGACGTCATACTTCGATCGCAGGTCGGGAGTCTGTGCGACGGTCTGCGTGCTGATGTAGTCGTAAGGGACGTGCGTCTTGTCGAAGGCCAGCCGCCACCACCCCTCTGTCTGCGTACCCAGCCAGGTGTGTATGAAGGCGATGCGCGGCAGTGGCGCGTTATGCTTGGGCGCAGACGGCAATGTGGCAAGCGTTACAGCATTCAAACCAGCGTCGGCCAAGGCGGAGTTGATTTTTGCCCCGTCGGCGTTCTCGATGAGCAGGGAACCGGCTTCGAAGTGGTGGCCTTCGGCGTCGAAGGGCCGATCGGCTACGGAGATCGTTGCGTCCTTCAGCGTGTAGCGCAGGCCCAGGAGGGAAACCTCCGACGCATTGTTCACGGCGTATACGCTGCCCGAACCTGCAATCTTGCCGAAGTCGGCGGCAGGGTCGGCGACGGTCTCCATTTTGGCTTTTAGAATGACTGGGTCGGTGACGCGGACGGTCTTGACGTGAAAGAGGTCACCGAAGGACCAGCCGGTGTCGTCATAGGGGTGCTTCTGGGGGTCGTCGGGAGCCCAGTATTGACGATCGAGCAGCGCGTCCGCGATGCGGGAGTAGGGCTGATCCATGCGGATGACGTAGCTGCCGGTGGGGAGGGTTTCAGACTTGGGCGCCTTGGGCTTTTCCGGCTTGTCTTTATCGGAGGTATCTTTGTCCGCCTTTTCGGAATCCGTTTTTTCGGGCTTCGCGGGTGGTGTGAAGGTGAAGGGTTCGGAGAGGCGGCTGATCTCGACATGCTGGAGCGCGAGGGTGTGGAGCAGTGCGGCTTGGCGGCTCGAGGAGGGTTCATTGAGGGCATAAGCCGCCGGACCGGAGGTCTGCGGCTTAAGAACAGACCGCTTGCTCTTCGTGTAGTAGTTCTCGAGGAACTGCTGGCCATTTTGCGCGAAGAAAGACAGGGTTGAGAGCAGCGCCGTCTGTTCGTAATTATTGTTGTTGCGCTGTGACCAGGTAACTACGGGCAGAGGCGGGTTGGGCTTGAACCAGGTGCGGGCGTATTCATCCGGATCGAGAATGCGCTTTTCGGTGTCTGCGCCACCATTGCCGAAGGTCTCATAGAGACGGCTGATGCCGTTGTGCATGGCGGCAAGGAACATGAGGTAGCCAGGACTCCAGGTGTCGAAGTCGCCATGGGTGAAGACGCCGGGCATGCCGAAAGCGGTCATCTGCTCGATGTTGTTCCAGCCGAGCATCTGCCATTCACCGTTTAGCAGCGGATCGACCCAGGCGTTGTAGGGTCCGTCGCCGACGGTGTTGTCATAGAGGAAGGGCACGGACTCGTGCAGGTCGTGAAGGACCTGCGCGTGGAACTTGAGATTGGTATCGAGAACGTTGCGGGTGAGGTCGAGCGTCATGCCCATGGCGTCGCGGTTGTTGTCGTGTGCCACATAGTGTCCCCAGTATGCCAGGCGGGGCCACTGCTGGCCGGGATGGGCGAGATGCCACTTGTAGATGTCGACCATACGGTCGCGGCCATCCACCTCTACAACCGGCGTAATCAGCACAACCATGTGCGAGCGGATGTACTTGATGTAGGGTGAGTCATCGACGGCGAGGCGGTAGGCAAGCTCCATGAGCGCCGTGGGCGCACCAGTCTCGGGCGAGTGGATGGTGCCGGTGATGTAGTAGATGGGGAACGATGCTTTCACTAGCTCTGCGGCCTGAGCGTCATCCATGTTGATCGTCCTCGGATCGGCGAGCTTGGAGGCGCGCATCATTTTCCGGCATCTTCGCCAGCAGCGTCTCGTCGGCAATGGCGGCGGCGATCATCTCGCGGCCCTCTTCCGTCTGGCCAATCGAGAAAACTTTCACGCGCGGCGTGCTCTTCTCGAGCAGACGGAAGTACTTGTAGACATCTTCGGCGTAAGGCAGAATGCCGGGGGCTCCCGACACATCGCCGAGGACCTGGGCCGGCGTGGGAACGGTCTTTGAAGCGGGGAGATAGTCGGTGAGGGGAGAGTTGAAGTAGGACTCCGTTGTGTATTGCTTGATGTGCTGGGTGTAGGGCTCGTCGATGGGCTGCTGAGGGTCGCGCGCGTAGTTGGCGTCGATGTTGGTCTGGGCAAGAAGCGTGCCCGAAATGGCGATAAGAAGCGGAACAGGAAGCAAAGAGCGAAGTCGGGAAGTCACAAGCGTCCTTCAGAAATTGAGATTTCGTGGGTGATTCGATGATGAAGAAGGATATCAGAGAGATGTGTAATGGAAACTTAGGAGGCATCCGGACGTGAATAGCATGGGATTGGGCCGCGGTTCTCTTCGATCCGTCGTACCTGTCTTCCACAGCGCCACAGGCGCTTTGCTGATAGGCCAACCAAGTATTCTGAGAAGCCCCGAGGTCTCGTAGCATTTTTCTCTCCCAGTCTGTCCGTCGATCCGCGAAATTTTCGTCGAAGAGTGGCTCGAAGCTCGGCGAATTGTGGAAATACCGCGCTCGAGACTTCAGGCTGATTTGCTCTATCGAGGACGATAGGCTCATTGTCCTTGTTCTTCGGGTCGGCAATCGCCGCGAAATCTATAAGCGAGTATGAAGGTGGCGAGCAGTCATTTGCCCCGAAGGCGCGTGTCGCAGCACGCGTAGTCCTTACTCCCACTCGATTGTGCCGGGGGGCTTGGACGTGATGTCGTAGACGACGCGGTTGATGCCGCGTACCTCGTTCACGATGCGGCTGGAGATGATCTTGAGCAATTCGTAGGGAAGCGGCACCCAGTCTGCGGTCATGCCGTCTTCGGAGTTAACCGCGCGGACAGCGCAAGTGTAGGCGTAGGTTCGCTGGTCGCCCATGACTCCGACACTCTTGACCGGAAGTAGCACAGCGAAGGACTGCCAGATCTGATGGTAGAGTCCAGCGTGTTTGATCTCGGTAACCACAATGTCGTCGGCTTCCTGCAGCAGGGCGACGCGCTCCGGGGTGATCTCGCCGAGGATGCGCACGGCCAGGCCCGGACCGGGAAAGGGTTGGCGCTGGAGGATATCTTCCGGCATTTTGAGGTCGCGGCCGATGCGGCGAACTTCGTCTTTAAAGAGGTCGCGCAGCGGCTCGATGAGTTTGAGCTTCATGGTTTCAGGCAGGCCGCCGACGTTGTGGTGGCTCTTGATGGTCTGCGACGGGCCTTTGACGGGTGAGGACTCGATGACGTCTGGATAAAGCGTGCCCTGAACCAACCAGTCGACTCCACCAGTCTGCTGTGCGATTCGGTGCGCTTCGTCGTCGAAGACGGCGATGAATTCGTTGCCGATGATCTTGCGCTTGGTTTCAGGATCGGTGACACCGGCGAGTTTCGCCAGGAAACGCGCACTGGCGTCGACGGCGACGAGGTTGAGGCCGAGCTTTTCGCTGAGACTCTCTTGCACTTTGAAGAACTCGTTCTTGCGCAGCACTCCGTTGTTGACAAAGACACAGGTTAATTTGTCGCCTATTGCCCGATGGACGAGGACGGCGGCGACCGATGAGTCAACTCCACCGGAGAGCGCGCAGATGGCGTGCCCGTCGCCAACTTTTTCGCGGATGAAGGCGATGGTGGACTGGATGAAGTGCTCGGGCGTCCAATCGGGCGTAGCCTTGCAGATATTGAAGAGGAAGTTGCGCAGCAGTGCGGTGCCCTGTTTGGTGTGGTGTACCTCGGGATGAAACTGCACCGCCCAAATGCGGCGCTCGGGGTTGGCGATGCCGGCGACAGCGTTCGAAGTTTTTGCGGTGAGATGGAAGCCCGGCGGCAGCTCAATGGCTTCGTCGCCGTGTGACATCCAGACGCTCAGATTGGCAGGTAGATCCGCGAACAGGGCGTTCCCCGCATCGACGACGGAGACCTCGGCGTGGCCGTATTCACGCTTGTCCGCCGACCGAACCTTGCCTCCGAGATGGTGCGCGATGAATTGCAGCCCATAGCAGATGCCGAGCGTGGGCAGGCCCAGTTCGAGGATCGCCGGATCAGCGGGCGGCGCGTCGGCGTCGTAGACGGAGCAGGGTCCTCCGGAGAGGATGATGCCGATGGGATTTTGCGCGCGGATCTCTTCAAGAGGAACGGTGCAGGGCAGAACGACAGAAAAGACATTCTGCTCGCGAATGCGGCGGGCGATGAGTTGCGTGTACTGTGCGCCGAAGTCGAGGATGACGATCGAGGGTGTGTCCACTCGATAGTTTACTTGACGCGAATGGGATCTTGCGCCGAAGGCGCGTGTGCCTGGACGGCCAGTTCTCGCCAGAACTGAATAAATGCCACCAGTCGTGCGACCTGAAAGAAATCCGATGCGATGAGGTAAAGCACGCTCACGAAGATCCACCACGTGTAGAGCGGCGGGCCTTCCATCACCGATGCGAAGGGCAGCGGAATAGCCGAAAAGACCATGGCGAGCACGATCAGCGCCAGCTTGATGATGCCCATGATGAGGTTGACCTCGACGAGCTTGCCGGTGAGGGGACCCAGGCGAAGGCTGCGGACAAGGCTTGACCCGACGCCTCGATTTTCAAGCAGCACCAGCAAAGGCGCGATAGAGAAGACCCAGCTTACGAGAGCCCACAGGGTGAAGATTCCCAGCGACAGGCAAACCACAAGAGCACAGTAGAGGACGAGATTAGGCTCGTCTCCGGAGAGCGCATAATTCGCCGACCAGTGAATTGCCGCGAACCAGAAGGCGAAGCTACC
>CAYVSQ010000557.1:0-12654 GCA_964453815.1 uncultured Acidobacteriaceae bacterium
GTGAACGGGATGGCGGCGCACGGCGGCCTGATTCCGTACGGATCGACCTTCTACACCTTTTCCGACTACTGCAAGTCCGCGCTGCGAATGGCTGCGATCATGCACACGCATTCGATTTTTGTCTTCACGCACGACTCGATCGCGCTCGGCGAAGATGGTCCGACGCATCAGCCAATCGAGCACCTGACGATGCTGCGTGCCGTGCCATTCCTGACGGATTTCCGGCCGGCTGATGCAAACGAGACAGTCGCGGTCTGGCGGCTGGCGCTGGAGCGAAAGAGTCCGTGCTTTATGGCGTTCTCGCGGCAGGATCTGCCGGTTATGGACGCGGAGAAATACAAGATTTACGACGGGGTGAAGCACGGCGCATATCTTTTGGAGCAGGGTGGCGAGTCACCGGATCTGTTGATTGTGGCGACGGGTTCGGAGGTGTGGGTGTCGCTCAACGCCGCCGCGGAGCTCAAGAAAGAGGGCATTGCGACACGCGTGATCTCCATGCCGAGCTGGAAGATTTTCGAAGAGCAAACCGAGGCGTACAAGGCATCGATCTTCCCGGATCACCTGCCGAAGCTGGCAGTAGAAGCCGGATCGCCCCTGGGATGGTGGAAGTATGTGGGTCGGCACGGCGACGTGATTGGCCTCGAACGGTTTGGAGCTTCGTCTCCGGGACCGAAGGTTCTTGAGGAGCTTGGATTCGGCGCAGGGAACATTGCGAAGCGGGGCAAGGCGCTCGTCGAGCGAGCGCGCAAGTCCGAAGCCACGCTCGCGGAGAAATAATGATGAAGCTGGCAGTTGGAGCCGACCACGCGGGCTTTCCCCTGAAGGAGGAGATCCGCGGTTATCTTGAACGCCTGGGTCACGAGGTGATTGATGTGGGCGCTTACAACACTGAACCCTCCGATTATCCCGATTTTGCCGAGGCGGTAGGGCGGGTGTTGATCGCAGGGCGCGCCGAGCGTGGCATCCTGGTTTGCGGCAGTGGCGTGGGAGTGAATGTTGCGGCCAACAAGATGCCGGGGGTCCGCGCCTGCATGTGTCACGATACCTATTCGGCGCACCAGGGTGTGGAGCACGACGATATGAACGTTCTGGTGATGGGAGCGCGCATTGTCGGCTCAGCTCTCGCTTTCGAGCTGGTGGCGAGTTTTCTACACGCTCATTTTCAGAAGCAGGAAGAACGCTTTGTGCGCAGGCTGACCAAGGTGAAGGCGATAGAAGCGCACTATATGCCGGAAGCAACGAAACAACATGTGGGAAGCTAAAATTCATCTCCCGGCAATCGGAGTGCGGTACTAACGAGAAAACACGCGGGAACAGCGATGACAGAAATCAGCACCATACTGTGGGATGTGGGCGGGGTTCTGCTGACGAATGGCTGGGATCACGGAGGACGCGCCGAGGTGCTGGTGCGGTTCAATGTGAACAAAGCCGAGTTTGAGGAGCGGCATCCGGAAGCCAACGACGCATGGGAAAAAGGCCTCATCACGGTCGAGGAGTATCTGCATCGCACTGTTTTCTGGGAGCCGCGCAGCTTTTCGGTTGAGGAATTTGTGCAAGCGATGAAGTCGGAATCGCGCGTGCTGGAGGGTACCGCGCTCGGAATTCTGGAGAATATCGCTACGACTCAGGACGTGGACCTGGGGATGCTGAACAACGAGGCACGAGAGCTGAACGATTATCGTATTGAAGAATTCGGTCTGCAAGGATACTTCGATTTCTTTTTCAGCTCGTGTTATGTGGGCCTGCGCAAACCCTCAGCACAGATCTACCGTCTGGCTCTTGATGTGCTGCAGTGCGAGCCAGGGGAAGTGGTTTTCATCGACGATCGCGCAGGCAACGCGGAGGCAGCGGCCGCGTTGGGGATTCACGCCATCCGGTATGAGGGCGCCGCGCAACTTACGCGTGAACTTGCCGCGCTGGGCATTGAAGCAGACGAGAAATTGAGCGGTTGACCAGATGTTTAACCAGACCAAATGCGGTGAAGCAAGCCTGAACCTCATCGCCGAAAACCGAGACTTGCAAGGAGAATTCCATGGCGACGACCGAAGTAAAGATTGCTCCCGAGAATATTGAGGCAGCATCGCGACCGAGCGAGCGCGTACCCGAACCTGGAGCAGTGGTGATATTCGGCGCATCGGGCGATTTGACCAAGCGTAAGCTGCTGCCCGCGCTCTTTCATCTGGAGCAGCAAGGCTTGTTGCCTAAGGAGTTTGCCATTGTCGGCGTGGCCCGCCGCGATTTGAAGAGCACATTCGCCGCCGATATGAAGGACGGCATCCTTAAGTACGGTGGCGGCAAAGAGGGTGACCGGACAATCGACGAATTCATTGAGAAAGTGGATTACCACGCGATGAACTTCGACGATGACCAAGGCTATACCGACTTGAAGGCGCTTCTCGATCAGATCGACAGGGAGCACGGTACGAAGGGCAATCGGCTTTTCTATCTCGCCGTTGCTCCGGAATATTTCTCGGACATTATCAATCACCTGGGCGCGCATGGCATGGCGCATCCGGAAAAGGGCCACGCGCGGGTGATCATCGAGAAGCCGTTCGGGCATGATTTGCAATCGGCAAAGGAACTGAATAATGAAGTGAACAAGGTCTTTGATGAGGAGCAGATCTTCCGCATTGACCACTATCTCGGCAAAGAAACGGTGCAGAACATATTGGTCTTTCGCTTTGCCAACGGCATCTTTGAGCCGATCTGGAACCGTAATTTTATCGATCACGTGCAGATCACGGCGGCCGAGAGCATCGGGATTGAAGGCCGTGGGCCCTTCTACGAGAAGGCCGGCGCGCTGCGCGATGTGGTGCAGAATCACGTGATGGAGTTGCTGTCTTTCGTGGCCATGGAACCGCCGGTTTCCTTCGAGGCCGATTCGGTACGAGGCGAGAAGGTGAAGGTATGGCGTGCGATCAAACCCATTCCGATTGAAAACACCGTGCGTGGCCAGTATTCGCTGGGCATGGAGGACGGGCAACAGGTGCAGGGCTATCGGGAAGAGGATCGCGTGGATCCAAATTCAACCACCGAGACCTATGCGGCTCTGAAACTGGAGATGGAAAACTGGCGGTGGGCGGGAGTTCCGTTTTATCTGCGTGCCGGTAAGCGGCTGGCCAAACGGGTCACCGAAATCATGATTCAGTTTAAGCAACCGCCATTGTTACTTTTCGATCGCTCTGAAGGTGGGGCGTGCGATGAGATTCAGCCCAACATTTTGACCATCAGGATTCAACCTGATGAGGGTATCTCGCTGCGCTTTGGCGCAAAAGTGCCTGGGCCGGAGACGAATGTCTGCCCGGTGGTTATGGACTTCCAATATGCATCCGCGTTCGGAGTAAATTCCGCCAATGGCTATGAACGGCTGCTGCTCGATGCGATGCTCGGAGATCAGACGTTGTTTGCGCATCGCGACGGCGTGGAGGCGACCTGGAGGTTATATACGCCGGTACTGGAGGCATGGGCCAAAGCAAAGCCGAGAGATTTTCCCAACTACCGGAGCGGCACGTGGGGACCGAAGGCAGGCGATGGGCTGATTGGGCGCGATGGCAGACAGTGGCATAGGATTTGAGATTAGAATCGGGGCGCATGGGAAGAAAGATTGCAGTTGAATACAGAGTGTACGATGGCGCGGACGCATTGAGCAGAGCGGCGGCCGAGCATTTTCTAGCGACCGCGCAAGCGGCGGTGACGACGCGCGGCAAGGCGCGCGTTGCGATCTCCGGCGGCAGCACGCCGAAGAGGACCTTCGCGCTGCTGGCAAGCCCCGCAGAACCCTTCTTAAAAGCAATGCCGTGGGGGCAGGTCGAGCTTGACTGGGTGGATGAACGCTGTGTTCCGCCCGATCATCCGGACAGCAATTACCGTATGACACGCGAAGCGATGCTGGACAAGGTTCCTCTGAAGCCGGAGCAGGTCTTTCGCATTGAAGGCGAATTAGAGCCGGATGCAGCCGCAGCGCGCTACGAGAGCACCATCCGAGCGCAGTTCCGCCTGGAAGGCGCAGAGGTGCCGCGTTTCGACGTGCTGGCTCTGGGCATGGGCGACGATGGGCACACGGCGTCTCTGTTTCCGCATACCGACGCTCTTCACGAACTCGGCAGGATCGCGGTTGCGAATCACGTACCGCAGCAGAAAGAAAGCTGGCGAGTAACCCTGACTCGGCCGGTGATCGTTGAAGCTGCGGAGGTGTTTTTCCTGATTGGTGGAAAGGACAAGGCAGACCCGTTGCATCGCGTGCTCCAGGGTCCGTATGATCCTGAGTCGCTGCCGTCCCAACTGATCCAGCCAAAGAGCGGGAAGCTACTTTTTCTACTCGATAAGGATGCGGCCGCATTGCTGCCCCCGCCCGATGCACAGGGCATAGGGCGACTGGAGATAGAACGATGATTCTCGCCGGAGATGTGGGGGGCACCAAAGTCGTTCTGGCACTGTACATTTTCGACCGCGGGCGGCTGAATCATGTACGGGAAGAGATATTCCCCGCGAAGGAATACGGGGGTCTGGAAGAGGTCGCGCGGAAGTTTCTGGCAGAGAGCGGAAACCCGGAAGTGATGGCTGCCTGCTTTGGCGTGCCAGGGCCCGTGCGCGGGGGACGGCTAAAGCTGACGAATCTTCCCTGGGTGCTTGATTCGAAAGAGCTTGGCACGGGCCTGAAGATTGAACACCTCTTCCTCATCAATGACCTCGAGGCGAATGGATACGGGATTCCGGAACTCTCCGCTGACCAGCTTTATGAGTTGAGTTCCGGCGATGCGGGTGTGGTCGGCAATCGTGGGCTTGTCTCGGCGGGTACAGGACTGGGTGAAGCAATCCTGGTGTGGAATGGCAAGATGCACATCCCGATGGCGTCGGAGGGCGGACACTGCGATTTTTCCGCACGCAGTGAGATCGAGATCGACCTATTGCGGTATTTGCAGCGAACTCTAAAGGGCCGCGTGAGTTTTGAACGTGTCGTCTCGGGCCTCGGACTTAATAACATCTACACTTTCCTTCGCGATGAGAAGGGCATGAAAGAGCCTGCCTGGCTGAAGGAACGGATGCTGCACGAGGATCCGAATATCGCGATTGCGGAGCTGGGTGAAGCGGGCACGGTGGAGCTGTGTGTGCGTACTCTTGATATGTTCGCATCGGCCTACGGCGCGGAAGCAGGAAATCTGGCGTTGAAGGTTCTGGCGGTGGGCGGAATGTATCTTGGCGGAGGAATCGCTCCAAAGCTATTGAAGAAGATGAAGGATGGAGCTTTCATGAAGGCCTTCGCCGATAAGGGACGCCTGAGTGATCTGCTGATCCATACACCTGTGCGCATCATTCTCGAGCCCCGCTGTGCGCTGATGGGAGCGGCTGCGTATGCCGACGCGCGCGCCGCGGAGTTGACCGGCGCGTCGATGCGGGCCGCATCTCGATGATGGTGGAGGAGAGACGACTCAGGGGATACACTGTAATCTCAAAGCTATGAAGAAATTCCTATTGAGCATAACGATGCTCGCGGTCTGCTTGTTTGCCTCGTCTCAACTGGCTTTCGCCCACGCAGTTCTGGTCTCATCCACCCCGAAGATTCACGGCACGTTGCATGGACCGGCGATCGACGTGGATCTAAAATTCAACTCGCGGGTAGACGGTGCGCGCTCAAGTTTGAGCCTGGTGTTGCCGGGCGGGACGGTGCAAGCGCTAGCCCTCTTGAAGCAGGCCTCGCCGGATGAGTTGAGCGCACGAGCGCAGCAGCTGGCTCCCGGAAAATACACGTTGCGCTGGCAAGCGCTTGCGGTCGATGGTCATATTACGCGCGGCGAAGTTCCCTTTACAGTTGAGTAAGGCATAGGCGCCGAGCAAAAGTGATCTGGCTGATTCAGGATTTCGATTTCTTTTCCGTCCTGCTGCGCGCACTGGCGCTTTCGCTGGAAGCATTGACGGTTGGCGGAGTGTTTTTTCTACTCTTCGTTGGCACTTCGCTCACAGCAGAGCCCGCAGCGCGCAACGCTGTACGTGGTTTCGTCGCGTGGTTCGCGCTGGCGCTGGCGATCACACAGGTCCTGGCCGCGGCCGAGAGCACGGTGATGCTCATGAGCGCATCGGGCCCGGGCCTGGCATTTCGCGATGTGATCGCCGCCTCTTTCTTTCGAGCCAATTTCATCATGGCCGCAGGATCCTTAGCTCTTTTTTTGCTGCTTCGGCTCAGGCGCGGGGAGACGTGGGCCGCATGCGTTCTAGCAACGGCGATTCTTGGAGGCTCGGTTGCGCTCAGCCATGCGGCATCGAGAATCGATCATCGACCGCTCTTGTTGCTGTTGACCGCGGCGCACCATCTGGGCGCGGCAGCGTGGATGGGCGGCATGGCAAGCCTGCTGGTGGCTATCCGCCGCAGCGAAGACGCGCTCAAAATCCATATCATGGCTAGACGCTTTTCCGTGATGGCCATCGTGAGTGTGTCGGTGCTTGTGCTGGCCGGCGTTGGGATGACCTTTTTCTATGTCGGCTCGTGGAGCGGGATGTATGGCACGTCCTACGGCTTCATGGTGCTGACAAAGGCTTATCTTCTCCTGCTTGCGCTCACGCTCGGGGCCAGCAACTTCTGGCTAGTGCGGCGTACGCGGTCGGATACGGCCCCCGTGCTGCTTCGTCTGCGGCGTTTCAGCGAGGCAGAGATCGGGCTGGGGTTCACAGCTATTCTGGCGGCGGCTTCGCTCACCTCGCAGCCTCCGGCGATCGATCTCATACGGCAGGATGTGCTCACCGGTCCGGAAATCGTAGCGCGCATGAGCCTGCAGCAGCCCAAGCTGCATAGCCCGAGTATTGCCGATCTTCCACCGCGGAAATCGCTGAAGGAGCATCTCGAAGACGCATCTTTTTCGGGTGGCAGCGAAAACGATCTCATGAATCAGAGGTGGTCGGAATATAACCACCAATGGTCAGGCCTGATCGTGTTGTCGGCGGGTCTGCTGGCCCTCGTTTCGAGGTTCAGAGGGCAGAGATGGGCCAGAAACTGGCCTTTGTTGTTTTTCGGTTTGGCAATTTTTCTCTTTTTGCGCGCCGATCCTGAAACCTGGCCGCTGGGCGCCCGCCCTTTCTGGGCAAGCTTTGCTGAGTCCGATGTGCTTGAACACCGGCTGTTTGTGGTGCTGATTACCGCTTTTGTGGTTTTTGAATGGGCGGTCGAAACCGGAAGATTGAAAGCTCACCAGGCGGCTTTGGTTTTTCCCGCGATCTGCGCGCTGGGCGGCGCCCTGCTGCTCACCCACTCGCATGGGACCGGCGATCTAAAAGGCGAGTTGTATGCCGAGATGAGCCACTCACCGATCGCTTTGCTTGGGGCCACAGCAGGCTGGGGCCGCTGGCTCGAATTGCGCTCGCCACAAGACGAGGACATGCCGGATATGGGGTCGAGAATCGTGCGGATTGCCAGCTGGATTTGGCCAATTTGCCTCGTTCTGGTCGGCTTGATCCTGCTCAATTATCGAGAGTCTTAAGGGCTCAGGCGGTCTGATTCTCAAATTCTTGTGAGTTCGGCAAAAGTTGTTGTAGTCCGCGAAGAGTTAGGACACTACCCGGAACTCCTCAGCCGTGCATGACGTACCACACTTGCGGTATGGTTAAAGATGGTGCGCTGGGGTGCAATCGAACTAGCGCCCGCCGCCAAACTTTATTCACGAGGCAATTCATGCCATTGTTTCAAGCCCGCTACACGAAGGGGCTACTGCTTGCTGTTCTCACCTCCTTCACCTTCCATGCACATGCACAACGGCTCCCGCAGACGGTGCATCCTGAGCACTACCAGCTCACGCTGACTCCCAATTTGAAAGATGCGACCTTTGCCGGTAGCGAGAAGATCGACGTTCTGCTCGACCACCCGCTCGACTCGATCACTTTGAATGCCGCTGAGATCAAGTTCCAAGGCGTGACCGCGAAGGTCGATGGCAAAGAGCTGAAAGCCACGGTTACCGAAGACGCGAAGAAGGAACAGGTCACTTTCACCTTCGATCACGCGCTACCCGCCGGCCGGAATACGCTGGAGATCGAGTACACCGGTATCCTGAACGGGCAATTGCGCGGCTTTTATCTTTCGAAGACGGCCAAGCGCAATTACGCAGTAACGCAGTTCGAGCCGACCGATGCCCGGCGCGCGTTTCCGTCGTTTGACGAGCCGGCATTCAAGGCCACATATGACGTAACCCTGACGGTCGACAAGAATGACACGGCGATTTCGAATACAAACATCGTGTCGGACACGCCTGGGCCTGCGGCTGACAAGCACACGATTCGCTTTGCGACCACGCCGAAGATGTCGACCTATCTTGTCGCATTCCTGGTGGGCGACTTCCAGTGCACCTCGGGCGAGAGCGACGGTACGCCGATTCGCGCGTGCGCAACTCCGGACAAGGTGGAATATACGAAGTTTGCGCTGTCCGCAGCGGAGTTCGTGCTGCACTACTACAACACCTATTTCGGCATTAAGTACCCCATGCCGAAGCTGGACATGATCGCGCTGCCGGATTTTGAAGCCGGTGCGATGGAGAATTTCGGCGCGATTACCTATCGCGAGACGGATCTGCTGATCGACGACAAGAACGCCTCTGTGGGCTCGAAGAAGAATGTCGGGCTGGTGGTGGCGCACGAGATGGCGCACCAGTGGTTCGGCGATATGGTGACCATGCAATGGTGGGACAATCTTTGGCTGAACGAAGGTTTTGCCACCTGGATGGAGAACAAGCCGGTTGCGGCCTGGCATCTAGAGTGGAACATCCCGCAGGATGTAGCTGGCCAACTGAATCGAACGCTGAATCTGGATGCGCAGCACACGACGCGCACGATTCGCGC
The DNA here is from genome assembly GCA_964453815.1 of uncultured Acidobacteriaceae bacterium. GTDB lineage: Bacteria > Acidobacteriota > Terriglobia > Terriglobales > Acidobacteriaceae > Silvibacterium. The sequence goes on from CAYVSQ010000557.1 coordinate 8,818, forward strand.
CAAGGCGGAAACACCGGACGAGATCAACGAGATGTTCGACGGCATTACCTACGGCAAAGCCGGCGCCATGCTGCTGATGGTCGAGAACTATGAAGGCGAGAAAACTTTTCGCCAAGGCGTTCATGATTACCTGAAGGCGCACATCTATGGCAACGCCACCGCCGAAGACTTCTGGAGTACGCAGACCAAGGTAAGCCACAAGCCCATCGATAAAATCATGGCGAGCTTTGTAGAGCAGCCGGGCGAGCCGATCCTGACCTTCACGAACCCCACGGGCAGCAAGGTCTCTGCCAGCCAGCAGCGCTTCTTCCTGAGCCCCAGCGCAAAGACGGAAACGGCGCAGACGTGGCACGTGCCGGTCTGCTTCAAATCGAATGGACAAGAAAATGCCTGCGAGGTGTTTTCCGGCAGCCAACAATCACTGAAGACTCCAGATACGTCCTTCCTCTTCGCGAATGCGCAAGGCAAGGGCTACTACCGCAGCAGCTATCCGGCGGAGGTGTATGCGAAGATTGTCGCGAATGTCGAGACCGGCCTGACTCCGGAAGAGCGTATTTCGCTACTCGGTGACGAATGGGCACAGGTGCGCGCAAACAAGGCTCCGGTGGGTGACTATCTAAACCTTGCAGCAGCGGTCAAGGACGATTCCAGCGGCACTGTGGCTGAGACGGCACTGAGCAACGTGGCCACTATCAATTCCCGCATTGCAGCTACGCCCGAAGAGCACGAGGCGCTCGCCGCCTGGGTGCGTAACAACTTCAAGCCGGCACTCGTGCGGCTGGGCGCTCCCTCGCCAAGCGATACTCCGGAAAAGAAAGAGCTGCGCGCAACGCTGTTTGGGGCTCTCGGCAATATCGGCAAGGATCCAGTGGTGATTGCGCAGGCGAAGGAGCTGGCGAATCAGTATATTGCCGATCAGAGCTCGGTGGATGCGACGCTGGCGCAGACAGCGACGGCCATCGCCGCCATCAACGGAGATGCGGCGTTCTTCGATAAATTGCAGAAGATCGCCGAGACTTCGCCGAATCCCGAGGTTCAGGAGGGAGATCTTCGCATGCTGGCCGAGTTCAAGGACACGGCACTGGAGAAGCGCTCGCTTGACTATGCCGTATCCGGCAAAGTTAAGAACCAGGATTCGGTCATTGAGCTGCTGATTATGCTGCAGGGTTCGGATACACGCGACCTCGCCTGGCAGTACATTCAGCAGAACTGGGATAAGGTGCGGGCTCAAATCACTACGATGATGGGCGGATACCTGGTGGGTGGAACAGGAAGCTTTTGCAGCGCGGAAAAACGCGACGAGGTCGTGGACTTCTTCACGACGCACAAGGTTCCGGCGGCCGAGCATGCCTTGGCGCGCGCGAAAGACCAGATCAACGACTGCGTTGAACTGCGTTCTCTGCAGGAACCCAATCTGAAAACATGGATCGCCAGCCAGAAGTAAACTGTCGACTGGAAATAGATACGGGTGGGGCGAAAACCCTGCCCGTTTCTTTTTGTGCAAGGTTGGCCCGTAAGATAAGCAGAGTGACCACCTTCAAAGACAGACTGGCGGGGATTGAAGAGCGCATCGACGCGGCCTGCAAACGTGCTGGCCGTGCACGCCGCGAAGTTCAGTTGATGACCGTGTCGAAGGGGCATCCGGCGTCCGCGATCGTGGAAGCGATCGAGGCCGGTGTGGCCCTCTTTGGTGAGAACCGCGTGCAGGAGTTCGAGCGCAAGCGATCGGAGATAGACGTGCTGGCACGGCGTGTCCTTATCGAACCGCAGGATTTTGCCTTTCATCTGATCGGGCATCTGCAATCGAACAAGTCAGCCAGGGCGGTGGAGATTTTTTCCGCGATCGATACGCTCGATTCGCTGCGTCTTGCCGAACGGCTGAATGATGCGGCAGGAAAGTTGGGGCGCAGGCTGCCGGTGCTGGTCGAGATCAAGTTGAGCGATGAGGCGGCGAAGACGGGGGTCGATCCCGCAGGACGGGAGCTCGAGGAACTGCTGGAGCGCGCGCGTGATCTTTTGCACCTCAATGTGCGCGGCTTGATGACGGTTCCTCCGTTCGACGATAACCCGGAGACGGCGCGGAATTGCTTCCGGCGACTGCGAAAGCTGCGCGATGAACTTGCCAGACGGCATCCGAAGCTTGATTTCGCGGAGTTGTCGATGGGCATGTCCGGCGACTTTGAAATCGCGATTGAAGAAGGCTCGACGCTGGTGCGCATCGGGACAGCGTTGTTCGGTGTGCGTGAGGCGCAGGCTTGAAGAAGGCCGTTGCAATGAGCCATTCGCGCGATGGTACGTTTGCGGTTCGGGTGAGTCCGCGCAGATTAAAGCCGCATTCAAGCCTGACAAGAAGCCTCCACTCCCGTAGACTTACGGCTTGACCCATCTCAAGCGTTAGCAGGATAAAGAATGTCACCACTCTACGCCATCGTTCTGGGCGTGATCGTTGTCACACTGATGAGCGTTTCATTGGCGCGTCTTCACACGGTGAAGACGAAAGCCGATTACCTCGTTGCCGGGCGCTCGCTTCCCGCCTTTGTACTGGTTTTCACACTGCTCTCTTCGTGGATCGGTTCGGGCTCGCTGCTGGCCGGCGCAGAAAACGCCTATCGCCATGGCTTCGCCGCTCTCTGGCAGGGCGGCGGAGGCTGGGCCGGTCTGCTGCTGATCTACTTCATCGCGCCGCGCGCGCGTAGGTTTGCGCAGTTCACGATTCCCGATCTGCTCGAGGCGCGCTACAACCAAGCTGCCCGCGTGCTCGGCGTGATCGCCGTGCTCTTCGCCTACACCGCGATCACCAGCTACCAACTTATCGGCGGGGGAGACATTCTGCACCTGCTGTTTCCCACTGTGATTACCGCCGATCTCGGCAAATACATCATCGCCGCCTTCGTCATCGTGTTTACGGCTATTGCGGGCATGTCCTCGGTGGCCTACATGGATGTCGTGATTGGACTGCTCGCCACGTTCGCCCTGATCATCGCGTTTCCGGTGCTTACTCACGCCGCAGGCGGCTGGAGCACGGTGACGCATTCGCTGCCCGCCACGCACTTCCAGATCTTCGGCGATTTATCGCCGATTCAGGCTCTGGAGCTCTTTCTGCCAACCTGTCTGCTCCTGCTCGGCAACCAGTCGATGTACCAGAAGTTTTTCTCTGCTAAATCTGAGCGCGATGCGCGCATAGCGGTCGTAGGCTGGATTATCGGAACAGTAATTCTGGAAACGGTGATCGTCGCGCTGGCGATCGTGGGATCGGTGCTTTTTCCCACCGGAGAGGTCTCTCGCCATCCGCGTGAAATCCTCGCCTACAGCGCCATCCATGGCATGCCGGCGCTGCTGGGAGCCTTCCTGATGGGAGCGATCTTCGCCAAGATCATTTCGACGGCCAACAACTATCTCTTCTCACCGGCGACCAATCTCGTCAACGATGTTTTCGTGCGCTATATCGCACCCGACGCGTCGAACAAGCGCATCCTGATTGTGTCGCGGCTCATGGTCGTACTGTTAGGTCTCTGGGCGCTCTATCAGGCGATGGGAACCGAGTCGGTGCTGAAGAAGGCGCTGTACGCCTATACGATCTATTCGGCTGCGCTTACGCCCGTGATCCTGGCGGCGTTCTACTCGCGGCGCGCCAATGCGGGTGGAGCGGTGAGCGCTATCGCCGCTGGAACCTTTGTCACGGTTTTTTGGGATTCACCCCTCGTCCACCAATATCTGCCACAATGGATTGCGCAGCGCGACGCGATCTTCCCAGCGCTACTGGCAGCGCTGCTGTGTCTGGTTGTCGTGAGTGCATTGACCAAGCCTCCCGACGCGGTGAGGATTGCGCAGTTTCAC
>CAYVSQ010000558.1:0-10270 GCA_964453815.1 uncultured Acidobacteriaceae bacterium
GCCTGGAGTGGCGACCCTACCCCGCCCAAGTTCGTACACAATGCATCGCCGCTGGAGCGCCAGGGCGCAATTGTCTTCCAGGCCAAGCAATGCCGCAATTGCCATATGCTCGGGGGCCTTGGCGGACAGCGTGGACCCGCACTCGATGACGTCGCCACGCGGCTCACCGAGGATCAGCTCATCCGCCAGGTCTTGCAGGGAGGTGGCAATATGCCGGCGTACGGCAAAAACCTCTCGCCTCCGCAAGTGACGGCGCTCGTCAGATTCCTCGACACTCTCCGCCCACCGCATCAGCCACAAGCAACCGATGCCTCGAGGGCGGCCGCACAATTAACTCCCCCGACCACAGGTGCAGCGAAGCCGTAGATGTCCGAATCATTTTTCCTGGCCTGGGCGTTTCCGCCCTGGATATGCATAACATTGGAGCTCGTTGCCATCGTTTACTGGCGCGGCTGGTTGGGAATCCGCAAAACCCGCCCGACGATGTTTCCTGTATGGCGCCTCGTCTGTTTTCTCGCCGGTATCGCTTCAATCATCATCGCCGTCGCTTCTCCGCTCGATACCTTCAGCGACCGGTTACTCTTCCTGCACATGACGCAACACTTCGTGTTGATGTCCCTTGCGCCACCACTCATCGTCCTCGCCGCGCCTGTCGTGCCCATCCTGCGCGGCCTGCCCCGCTCGTTTGTCCGTCCCGTCCTAGGGCCTCTGATCCGAACCAGTTGGCTGCGTCGCTTCTTCAGATCGCTCGTTACTCCCGGCATCGCGTGGATGCTGATGAATGTGGCCTTTATCGGCTGGCACATCCCCTCCGCCTATGAGTTCGCTCTTAGATCGGAGTACTGGCACAATCTCGAGCACGCTTGCTTCTTATTTTTGAGCATCCTCTTCTGGTGGCCTGTCATTCAACCGTGGCCCAGCCACTACACTGGCTCCCGTTGGCTACTGCTCCCGTATCTCCTTGCGGCAGATATCATTAACACGGCGCTCTCGGCTATCCTCTGTTTTTCCGGACGGGTTCTCTATCCCAGCTATGCGGACCAATCCCGCATGTTTGGAATCGACGCGCTCACCGACCAGGCCGCGGCCGGCGCTCTCATGTGGGTCTTCGGATCCATCATCTTCCTGATCCCAGCCACCGTCATCACGATGCAATTGCTCTCTCCCTCGAGACGGCCGATTGCGATGCGAGACGTGCCGAGTCATTGAGCCTACAAGGCTGACCCGCTAAGTCGTGGTCAGGCTCCTCGCTCCACGCCCCAAGGAAGCAACTAATTCATACATAAGGTGTTTTTATCTGAGAGCCGGCAACGATATCCAAGCTTTCTATGGTTGTCAGTCGGCTATCAGTCGATTTGCCGACGGCAACCGCTGGATCTAAAAAATCGTTAGAATTATACTTATGGCCTCAAAATTCACACCGTTGCGTTTTTTTGTCTCACTTTTGTGCCTTGTCACAACACTTGCTTTTGCCGACCCTGCGCCATTCGACCTCGCTGGCCCGCGCATCGAAGTCAAAGTGAAGCGTGGAGGCCAGACACTCCCCGTCACTGCAGTGCCCAACCTTGCTGTTGGCGACAAGCTCTGGATTTACCCCGACTTTCCTGCCAGCCAGGCCACGCATTATCTTCTTGTCGTCGCATTCCTGCGCGGATCGACCAACCCTCCTCCCGAGAGCTGGTTCTTCAAGGCTGAAACCTGGGACAAAAAATTCACCGAAGGACTCTATATCACCGTCCCGGAAGGCGCGCAGCAGGTACTGCTCTTTCTCGCTCCGGCAACCGGCGGCGACTTCAAAACCTTAGTCAGTGCCGTGCGCGGGCGCCCGGGCGCATTTGTCCGCGCCTCCCAGGATCTCAATCAGGCGAGCCTCGACCGGTCGCGTCTTGACGCCTATCTTGACGCCGTACACAGGATCAACTCCACCGACCCGGGCACACTCAAGGATGTCTCGCCGCTTCTCGCGCGCAGCCTCGGCATGAAGCTGAATAAAGATTGTCTCGACAAAGAGATCGATGAGCAGGCTTCCTGTCTGGTGCAAAAGCAGGATGGTCTGATCCTCAATGACGGTCACAGTGTATCCCTCGTAGGTGCTCTTACTACGGGTCCGGCGAGCGATCTCGGTATGCAAGCCAGTTATACTCCGCGAGCTAACTTCGGCTACTACAGCCCGTACATCGCGTCCATCATGGATATCGCCCGCATCCTGGACTCTCTCCATACCGCCGAATATCAATACATCCCGGCGCTTGCCACCCAGCGTGGAAACGCACTGGACCTTAGGCTCAACACGCCTCCTTCGTTCCATAATCCAAAGTCGGTTCTGGTCGTCGCACTCCCGGCAATTGGGGTCGCGCAACCTCCGCCGCTCCATCCGATCGATGAGAAGCAGATCTACTGTGCCGAGAAAAGCGGGCTTACACTGCCCGTTGACGGCGCGCCGCTGGTCTTTTCGACAGGCTACGCGCGTGATATGGTCCTGCACCTCGAAGCAGGCGACAAAAAGATCGACCTACCGCTTAAGGCCGAAGCCACGAAGGGCGGATTCGTGGTCGACAACAAAGCCCTCGCCGGAATTGATTTCGGCGCCGGTGCCAACCCGTCTCTCCGCAGTTCCGTACGAGGTTACTGGGGTTTCGAACCATTCCAGGGGCCGGCTCTCCACCTCCAGTCTGCGAGCGAGCAAAAATGGCAGATTGCATCCGCTTATCAGGACACTCTCGTGGTCGGCCGTGATGACGCGCTTCATCTCCAGGCCGACAACGCAACCTGCGTCGACTCGATCCAGTTCCGCAATTCTCACGGCAAAGAACAAAAGGCCGAGTGGAAGCTCGATGCGCCCGATCGGGTCGAGGTTACGCTGCCGTTGAAAGATGCCCAGCCTGGCCCGCTAACTCTGCTTGTGAAGCAGGCCGGATTGGACAAACCGCAGGAAGTCCAGCTGCATACTTTCGCCGAAGCCGGCCACCTTGAGAGCTTCACCCTTCACGCCGGAGATCACCAGGGCGTGCTCAAAGGCAGCCGTCTGGACGAAGTCGCCGGCATTACAGTCAGTGGAATCAAATTCGAGCCGGGAAAGCTCTCCGTCGATCAAGACGACGAGTTGCTACTGGAAACGAAGGACCTGAAGGGAGTGGGTGATCTTGCCGCGGGCGAACAGCTCAAGGCGACAGTGACCCTCCGCGACGGGCGTGCCGTCGACCTTCAAACAACCATTCATCCGTCGCGCCCTAAGGTAACTCTGATGGACAAAAGTGTCGAGTCGAATGGAGCGAGTGGAACCAGTAATATCCAGCTTGCAGACCCGGGTGATTTGCCCCAGAACAGCAAGCTAACGTTTTCTCTCAAGGCACAGTCTCCAGCAACCTTCTCGCGTGACGAAAAGATCGAGGTCGCAACCGTAGACGCATCGTATTCCACCATGCTGAGCATGGCGGATGGCACTCTTACCTTGCAGGACACCAAGACTGCCTTAGCGAGCCTCAACCCTGCCAAGGCCTTTGGCGCTTCCGCCTTCGGTCCCCTGCGTTTTCGCCTGATCGACGGAAACGGAGCGGAGGGTGACTGGCAACCGCTTGCCACCCTGGTCCGTCTGCCTGATTTGCAGGATCTGAAGTGTCCAGCAATCTCAGACCAGCCTTGCAAGTTGACTGGCTCCAATCTCTTCCTGGTCGATTCCGTTTCCGGTGATGCACAGTTCTCCCACCCCGTTCAGGTTCCGGACGGTTTCCCTGGCGGCGTGCTTCCCGTTCCACATCCTGAGGGAGCCGGACTCTATGTGAAACTTCGAGACGACCCCTCTGTCGTGAACCAGGTCACGTTAGCTGCGCAGCAGGTGCAGTCTGCTTCTTCCCATCGGCCTCGTCGTTCGGACAATATGCGGCCAGCCGGAAGTATGGTGCAGAATACTCCAGCGCCAAGCCCACAGCCGGAAACGAATGCAAACCAGACACAGGCGGGAGCTTCTCCTCCGTCTACACCACCTTCCACTTTGCCGCAGGCTTCCGCTACGTCGCCGAGACCGTAACTCGAGGGCCCTGCGCACCGCGTATGCTAAAAAGCTGGAAGCGGCCAGCCATGAAATATAAGCATGCCATTCGCGGCGTCACATACGCATTCGACGACCTACGCACGCTGCTCGCCAGGGCGTCTCCCGCGCGTAGTGGAGACGAGCTGGCGGGGATAGCCGCTTCCAGTTCCACCGAACGAGTGGCCGCGCAGATGGCGCTCGCCAATCTCCCACTCTCCGAGTTCCTCAACGAAGCCGTCATCCCCTATGAAGACGACGAGATCACGCGACTGATCGTCGACTCGCACAACCGGAACGCCTTCGCGCCCATTGCCAGCCTTACCGTCGGCGAGTTCCGTGACTGGCTTCTGCAAGAGGAGACTTCGGGCGATCTGCTTGGCGGTTTGGCGTGGGCATTTACACCGGAGATGGCCGCAGCTGTTTCCAAGCTCATGCGCCTGCAGGATCTGGTGCTCGTTGCGCGGAAAATTCGTGTCGTCACCCGCTTTCGCACAACGGTAGGATTGCCGGGAACGCTCTGCTCGCGCCTCCAGCCTAACCACCCCACGGACGATCCCGCAGGGATTGCAGCGTCCATCCTCGATGGCTTACTGCTCGGGGCGGGCGACGCGGTTATCGGCATCAATCCCGTCTCCGATAACGTGGCCACGGTCGCCAAGCTGCTGCGCATGATTGACTACATGCGCGAGCGCTACGAGATCCCTACGCAGAGCTGCGTGCTGGCACATATCACAACGCAGATGCAGGCGCTGGAACGCGGCGCGCCCGTCGATCTCTTCTTCCAGTCCATCGGCGGAACGGAGAAGACGAACACTTCCTTCGGCGTGAATCTTGCGCTTCTCGATGAGGCTTATCAAGCTGGTCTCGTACTGAAGCGCGGCAGCATCGGTAATAACTTCATGTACTTCGAGACTGGCCAGGGCAGCGCGCTCTCCGCCAACGCCCATCATGGGGTGGACCAGCAGACCTGCGAGGCCCGGGCCTATGCTATTGCTCGCCGGTACCAGCCGATGCTAGTGAACACGGTCGTCGGGTTCATCGGGCCGGAATACCTCTATGATGGCAAACAGATCCTGCGCGCAGGCCTTGAAGACCACTTCTGCGGCAAGCTTCTTGGACTGCCGATGGGCTGCGACGTCTGTTACACCACCCACGCCGAGGCTAACGACGACGACATGGACACGCTTATGACGATGCTCGCTGTGGCGGGCGTGAACTACATCATGGGGGTGCCGGGCGCGGACGATGTGATGCTCAACTATCAGAGCACATCGTTCCACGACATTGCCTATCTCCGAAGTGCGGTAGGCCTTCGCCCTGCTCCCGAGTTCGAGGCGTGGCTCGCGCTCGGTTCCCGCAGGGAGCTCTCCATGCAGGGGTTGCTGAACGCATGACCGGCGATACGCATTACCGGAGCACATTGCGCGCCTTTACGACGGCGCGTGTCGGCCTCCGGCGGGCAGGAACGAGTCTCGCGACCGCAGAATTGCTGGACATGGCACAATGCCTGGCCGAGGCGCGTGACGCGGTCCACGCTGAGCTCAGCTCAGCATCGCTCCTCCCGCAGCTGGCCGAGCGCGGTTTTCATCCGCTTTTTCTCAAGAGCGCCGCTCGTGATCGGGCAGAGTATCTGCGCCGTCCCGACCTGGGACGCCAGCTAAATACCGCTTCGCGAGTCCTGCTTGGGCAAGCGGCATCAAAGGCGGGCTCCGGTCGTCTGGTGATTGCTATCGCCGACGGACTCTCGGCTATTGCCGCCGAGCGCCATGCAGTGCCGTTACTTGATGCACTCCTGCCGTTTCTCGAGGCGGATGAGGGATGGCAATTCGGGCCGGTGGTCATCGTAGAGCAGGCCCGGGTGGCGGTCGGCGACGAAATCGGCGAACGCCTGGGCGCGACGATCATCCTGCTGCTCATTGGCGAGCGGCCGGGATTGAGCTCGCCGAATTCGATGGGGGCGTACATCACGTGGGCTCCCCGCGTGGGGCGGAGCGACGCCGAGCGCAACTGCGTCTCGAACATCCGTCCCGAAGGCCTGAGCTACTCGCTGGCCGCGAGGAAGATCGTGAATTACCTGAATGAGGCACGACGCCGCCAGCTCACCGGTATTGCTCTCAAGGAAGATCTGCCTCAAATTGAAGGGTGAGAATGCTGTTGTGCGTGGGGACCCTCTGGGGACCCTTCCCCTTCTCATTTGACAAGTGTATGATTCGGCGTCGGTTCTGAGCCTTAGAGTTGACAAATGTCTGAAACCATTGGCTTCCTTTATCTGCTCTGATACCAAAAGGGGTTAGTAGTTAGCCCGAAAATTGCAACTGAATTCAGGGCAGATGTAGGATCATCGCGCAAATCATTCAAAATACTGCGGTTATTCACTTATCGTAGATTACAAAGGGGTTAAGCGATGCTTTTCTTCGCATCCCGCTGTTTTTATTATGCGGGTTCAAGAGAAATAGTCGGCCCGTGATGATCGGGAGGTTAATCATTTGGAATGAAATGTTTACGGTAAAACACCAAGATTTGCGGCTCGACCCGGAATTCAGCAGGCCTTCAAGCCGCCCGTCCTCGATCCGCGTGACACGATCATGAGTTTCTCGCGGTCCAGAATTTTCCTTATCTGTCCGCGTGCGTGATTGGCCCATGGACCGGTGGAGTCAAGCTTCAGGTAAGCCATCCAATGCTTCAGAGCCTTGCGCCGTTCGTTCAGGCGCTCATAAGCAAGCGCGAGGTTGTAGTGCGCATCGGCGTAGTTGGGCGCCAGGCGAATGGCCGTTCGATAGGCCTCGACAGCCTCACCCAGGCGCTGCAATTCATCGAGCACATTGCCAAGATCGAAAAAAGCGAGCGCATAATTGGGATCGGCCTCGGCCGCCTGGCGATAAAGGTGCTCCGAGTTCGCGAATTGCCGCTGGTTGTAGAAGATCGTTCCCAGGTTGATGGCCGCCGCTGCATGTCCGGCGTCGAGTTTCAGGATGCCCTGATAAAGGTCAATCGCTTCATTCTTTCTGCCGGACTCCTCGCAACGCACCGCCTCCAGAAACATGAGTCCGGTGCGGTTGCCAATCTGTGCCGCACTCAATCCATCACACCCGGCCTTCACCAGATCCCGATGGCCCTCGAAATCGAAGACAAACTGCCGTGCAATAGGCTCCATTACCGCGCCCAGGTGTCGAAACACCAGCCGCGAGCCGCTTCTCATTGTGGCTGCCTCAAGGAGGGGGTTCGCCATGCCGGAGACGGCACTCATGGCGTGAACGCTGGCGCGAATGTTGGCCACGGAGAGTCGCGTGGCGCGCAGATCGCGCAGCTTGCGCAACTGGACAAGATCCTGAAAGCTGTAGGCGCCTGAAAAGGAAGCCAAACCTGCGCGCTCCCACGCTCGCAACTGCTTGGCGCGGATGTGGAGTATGCGAAGAACATCCTGACGGCTATATCGGGTCACAGTGCTCGTGCTCGTAAGAGTACCGTCACTCACCTTTACGCGATTATCGGGGCCTTCTGTTACATACACAAGGGCACAATATGAAATTTCCGTGGATAAAGAGGTACCAATCCTGGTGCGGGGAGAGATGGCGCAAGCATTTTTTTCTTGATGTTATGTGACTATTCCCAGTCACGGATAAACCAAAGGAATGCACTTATAGCCAAAAACCAGCTGCCGACATTGACTATGGTGAACGAGCGAAAAAACACTACCCGGTGCTCAGCAAAGGCTGCATATACGATCTGAAGTAACCATCCACGGAGAACACCTGCCGCAGCAAAAGCGATGACCCCCCTCGTAATGCCAGCAGTCGGGTTCTGCCCAGGGCAGCCGAAAGAATCAGACCCAAGATCGATCTCTAAAGTGTCCAGATCAACGTAGCTTTCAACTTACCGGGCGCGAGATCCAGAGTAAACCAACGTGCCGTGCCTGAATGCCAAAGAAACAAGCGTTCAAGCAAGGATACTGAGAGCCACGTCAACACCATTAAGACGGCATGTCTTGGCTTCAACCTGGGTTTGAGCCACCGCAGCATTGCGGATAGAAATTCGCCTGACTTGATTCACGGGAGACAGGGCTGCTCAATCCTGGTGCATTACTCGTTGTAAAGACTGGATCTTCGGCAAAACAAATCCCGCGTCAGCGCCTGTTGCTATCCTGTTGTGGATTTGTCTGCACACACGAGGGAAGGGCACCATTGAGCGGGGTGGACCAAAACTCGCACCAAGCACCGACCCTTTGGCACCCCCTGCACACGCCGACTTTTCGTAATCTCCTGGCTGCGGATCTCGCTTCCGACATCGGCACTTTCATACAGGGCGTGGGCGCTGCCTGGATGATGGTTTCGCTTCATGCCGGGCCTTTATATATAGCCCTCATTCAGACCGCAAGCGCTCTGCCATTCTTTCTTCTTGCTGTGCCGGCAGGAGTCATCGGCGACATTGCAGATCGCCGCAAGCTGATCCTGTTTGCGGAAATATGGATGGCATGCGTCGCAGTTGTCCTGGCTGCCCTCGCGATCGCGGGGCCGCTTTCCCCGATATTGCTGCTCATACTGACATTTGCTTTTGCCGCTGGAGACGCATTCGAAAGTCCGGCGTGGCGAGCTACCTTGCCGGAGCTGGTTCCCCATGAAGATCTGCCACCTGCTTCCGCACTCAATGGCATCGAGTTTAATTTTGCGAGAGCCGTGGGTCCGGCTCTGGGTGGAGTGGTTATTGCACTGGCCGGCATCAGCACCACCTTCGCCATCAATGCGGTTTCGTCCATAGGCGTGATTGCTGTCGTCGCTCGCTGGCGGGGGATGACTCGTAAACGGACGGGCCCTCGTGAGACGCTGGACGGCGCGACGGCAGCAGTGATTCGATATGTTCGCTACTCGCCCGCACTTCGCACAATCCTGGTTCGCTCGGGCGCAGTGATGTTTTTCGCGAGCGGACTTCTGGCATTGTTGCCCTCGGTTGCTCATGACGTAAGCAAAAGGCCAACGAGTTATGGGTTTCTGCTGGGGTGTTTTGGCACGGGGGCCGTGCTGGGGGGACTGGCTATGCAGCGGGTTCGGGAGCGATGTTCGACTGAGCAAGTGGTGTCAGGCGGGGTCCTGCTTTTCGGAATCAGTACGGTCGCCGCTGGATTGCTTCGCGTGCTGCCGATGCTGGGCTTGAGCATGCTGATAGCAGGCGCGGCGTGGATTGTCTTTGTCTCGTTCTTCAATGTCATTGTGCTGAACCAGACCCCCGATTGGGTGAGGGCTCGCGTACTCGCAGTATCGATGCTGGTCTTTCAAGGGGCCATGGCTGCCGGAAGCGCTGCGTGGGGCTGGTTGGCTACCATGACCGATACTCGCATTGCGCTGATGTGGGCTGGCGCGGGAACAATCGCCACTACAGCTTTAGGACTATTTCTCAAGCTTCCAGACGCGCCTGTCGACGTCACTCCCTGGATACACTGGCGGCTGCCCACCATTCTGAATCAGGATTCATCTGGAATTGAGATAGGGCCAATTCTCGTCACTGTGGAATACGATGTAGCACCGGAACAGGAAACAGCGTTCCTGAAGTCGATCCACAGGTACGAGCGCGTTCGTCGCCGTGATGGCGCGTATCGCTGGGGTATCTTCCGCGATCTCGAGTACCCGAACCGTTACGTCGAAACTTTTCTCACCGCCTCCTGGGCAGAGCATGTGCGCCAGCATGAGCGCGCGATTCGCGCGGATCGCGCAGTGGAAGAACGAGTGTATAGTCATATCCGCGGCACACCCACGGTGCGGCATCTGGGCCATGTGGAAACGGAATCGTGATCAATGGAAAATGGAGCGGCTGGAGCCGACGACCGGACTTGAACCGGTGACCTGCCGATTACGAATCGGCTGCTCTACCAACTGAGCTACGTCGGCTTTCTCTTATTGATTTTATAGGCGCTGCGGAGTGCCGTAAAGTTACGAGTGACCTCTCTCGATGATTCGGTGTGAGTGTCCCCCGTGCCCACCCTCACCGTCCCATCGCCCAGCACATGGTAGTAACAGTGAATGTGCACTGTAGGTTGCGATCGTACGGAGCATACGCTGAGCACGCGGGAATCGAACCCCCAGACCGTGGCTCATCAGAGTCACCGTTGATGCCGAAATTTACCCTCCGCCTGGGTTCATGCTCGCCGCGATAAGACGACTACCAACTACCTCACACCAAATCGGTCTGCCAATTTAGATCCTGGAGCCGGGTATCCAGCTCGCGGACTGTTTGGCCAGTTGATCCACC
>CAYVSQ010000559.1:0-36023 GCA_964453815.1 uncultured Acidobacteriaceae bacterium
GTTCAGGCTCATATCCAGGATTACCTGACAATCGATGTAAGTCTTGCCGTCGGAACTGTGAGTCAGCAAGTCGCCGTGACTGCGGCCACCCCCTTATTGCAGCAACAAGACGCATCGGTTGGTCAGACGATCAACGAAGAACAAGTCAACAACATGCCTTTGCAAAGCCGTGACTGGACAACCCTCGGTTTATTGGCTGCAGGTACCAGCACTACCGCAGGCGCCAGCAACGCGCAGTTCAATGTCATGGGCCAGAACTGGACTCAAAATGACTTTCGCCTGGATGGAATCGATGACAACGTCGAAATCTATGGTGGCGGAAATATTCAGGGAGCTGGCGGCAACAATGGATACACGGCATTTGTGCCGCCGCCGGATGCCATTCAGGAATTCAAGCTGCAGACGGGAAACTTCGATGCTGAGTTTGGCCATTCCACTGGGGGAATCGTGAATGCCGCGATCAAGTCGGGCACGAACCGCCTCTATGGCGATCTTTGGGAGTACGTCCGTAACACCGTATTTAATGCGAACGACTACTTTGCAAATCAAACGAATACCCCGCGCCCTGCATATCATCAGAACCAGTTTGGTGGCACGGTCGGCGGCCCGGTATGGATCCCCAGGCTGTACAACGGCCGGAACAGGACCTTCTTCTTCTTTGATTACCAGGGCACCAGGATCAATACTCCGTCGGCGAGCACCTCGAGCGTTCCAACTGCTCTGATGCACAGCAGCAACTTCACCAATTTTCAGGACTACTTCAGTCTGGTGAGCGGCACCAAAACCGACGCGCTTGGCCGGATATATCCTCTCGCAACAATTCTCGATCCTGCCACTACCCGCATGGTTTCGGCTGGCGCGGTCGATCCTGTTTCTGGTCTGCACAATCCATCAAGCAGCGTTATCTATGTTCGGGATCCTTTCTACACCAATGGGAGTATCGCCGGAGTCACAGATTTTACGAGCCTGTCCCAATACCTGAATATCCTTCCTCCGTCACGGCTCGATCCCAATGCGGTCAAACTCCTCGCTTTGTACCCCAGCCCCACGCCTGGTCGCACGAGCTTTCCCAACTATTTCCAATTTGCCGCCGGAACTAATAACCTCAATCAGTTTGACGTTCGAATCGACGAAAACATCAGCAGCAGAGACACCCTCTTCGGCGTTTACAGCTACAGCAACGAAACGATATTCTCGCCGCCGGCCCTGCCGGGATTTGCCGAGGGTCAGGTTTATGGAGATGGATACGAGCAGGGACCCCGGTACGGGATTGTCCTGGGTTACACACATATCTTTACTCCCAGCCTCACCAACGAATTCCACATTGGGTTTATTCATAATGTTGAACGATTAAACGCGGTATTTGGCAATACGTTTGGCATCCCCGAGCAATTTGGAATTCCGGGTGTGCCACAGATTCCTGGGAACGGCGGCCTTCCAATTATCGACATCGATTCTCTTACAGGTTTGGGCTCAGCCGGGTGGATGCCTACCCTGAGTACGATCCGAACTATAGAGATTATGGACAACGTGACCAAAATCTATGGGTCGCACACTTTGAAGGCCGGATTCCAAGTGGACAATTTCTATGCCCCCCTCATCCAGCCTGCCTATGGTAGAGGAGCCTTCACTCTGAGTGGGCAATACTCTGACATTCCCAACCAGAGTTCAGGGTATGCCGGCGTTGGCGACTTACTCCTTGTGCCCACTGCTTCAACAGTTCCAGGCGGAATCAACAATCTTTCCGGATTGTCGTTCTATGGGCTTTCCAACTACGCTCAGGTGAGTGATCAGCGCTACTACATCGGAGCTTATTTTCAGGATGATTGGAAGGTCACTCCTCAACTGACTCTAAATCTTGGCCTCCGCTGGGATCACTACACCCCCTATCAGGAGATCCACGGAAGGCAGGCAAACTTTATTCAGACTGGCGGTGGCGCGGGAGACTCGGGAACGTATTACATGCCGAATCGGGGCTGTACCGTTCCGACTTCGACCTCTTTCCAGGAGTTGATCGCTTCGTACAATATTGCGCTTAAGTGCACCTCAAATAACGCGGTAGGAACCGCTCAAATGCTAAATTTTGCTCCCCGCCTTGGTTTTGCATACCGCGCTACTCCCGGAGTAGTGGTGCGCGGTGGTTATGGCATTACCTATGGGGCTCTGAACAACATCGGATTCGGCTACAACATAGGAGGAAACTATCCCTTCTCCTACACTGTCAGGTTCTATGCAGTTAATTCCCAGACCCCGCTCACTGTGCCGGGAGGAGCCACCGCCGTTATGGGGAATGCCCTGGTTGCACAGAATCTTGAGGACCCAGTCGATGTGGATGGAGCTGGCCTTACATTTTACGGGCGCCAATTTAACTTCAAGACACCGTACCAGCAGACATTTAACCTGACTGTCCAGGATCAATTCACCCAGCACGATTCATTTTCTGTCGGCTATGTGGGCACCTTGGGCAGGCATCTGGATAGTATGAGTACGCAAAATGCGACCTCAGCCATCATGCCTCCGGGGACAAATATGTTTGATCCTACAGTAGAGGGTCATGTCCCATTTCCGTCGCTCTCTCCGAACGGTGCCTTTGAGACCACTGAAAGTAGAAGCAACTATAATTCTTTGCAGGCAATTTATGAGCATCAGTTCAGCGCTGGACTAACTGTGCTGGCGAATTACACATTTTCTAAATGCCTGACCGATCAACGCTCGGCTGAAGGTGCAATTGCAAGCCAGCCGGCCTACAGAGCGCCTTGGCTTCCCGGCTTCGGCCAGTCGTCCGATTACGGTCTTTGCTTTTCTGACACAACTCATGTTATTCATGCTTCGGGAAGCTACAATCTCCCCTTTGGCAGGAATCAGGCTTTTCTGCATGACATCAACTCGGTAGCTAATGCTTTCATAGGCGGATGGATAACGAACTTCATCTACTCGCACCAGACCGGTCAACCCTTCACAATTAACTGTCCGATTTCAACAACGGCAGATTTTGGATGTTTCGCTGATGTTGTGAAGGGTGAGAACGTCTATGGTGGACCACATAATGTTCACCAATGGCTCAATCCAAACGCATTCGCCAATCCTCCCGTGGCCACCGAGATTGGCCAGTTGAACATTGCCCCATTGGGTAGTGGTCCTACTCCCGTGCGAGGTCCCGGATTTCAGAATCTGGATATGTCCCTATTTAAGCAGTTTCCGATTCACGAGACCATAAAGTTAGAATTCCGCGCAGAGGCATTTAATCTTCCTAATTCGCATTCCTTTGCGAATCCCTCCGCGAACCTTAATTTCCTGAATACCTCGGGCTTCAGCCAAATCACTTCTTCGCGTGGCAATCCGCGCATTTTGCAGCTCGCCTTGAAGCTTTACTACTAGATGGGATGGTCGCTAGCCGACCTCTCGATCAGTCAGTCAGGGAGAATGTCACCGCAACCAGGTGTCCGATTTCACATCGGTTTTGCCCCTTTGGCGTAAAGCAGGCGTGGACTTGGCGGAACGCGTCTGCCAACCGTTGAAGCGGCTTTCTTTTCGGTCACCCTAGCGCTACGGTCCTGATATAAAATCAGACGCTCCATATGACAACCGATATTCAAATTCCGCGGATCATAAAGCTAGGCGCTGGCGCTTTCTACGAGAGGCATTCTGGCCAGCTTGAAGTCCGGCCGCCCACTCTTTGTGACAGATGCGCATCTCTTGGGTTCCGGTCTTCCCACCAGGCTGCAGAGCCAGAGAATCACAAGCGGAATGCAACGCAAGATCTTTGCCGGAGTAGTTGCGGATCCAACTACGGATGCCGTCGATCAGGGTGTGCACGCCGTTCTCACAGGCAGGTATGACAGTCTGGTCAGCCTGGGAGACGAAAGTTCGATCGACACGGCCAAGTCGATTGGAATGCTTGGGGCAAATGGAGGTTGCGTCAGTGACTACAAGGTGCCAAATCCAATCCCGCAGGCCGGGCCTCCACACATTGCCATATCTACTACGGCCGGAACCGGATCAGAAGTAACTCGTTTCACAGTCATCTCCGATTCTGGAAGTAAAGAAAAAATGTTGATTGCCGGCGCGGCGCTCTTACCCTCGGCTGCAATCGTCGACTACGAACTTACAATGTCCATGACGCGGCGACTGACTGCGGACACGGGCACCGACTCGCTGACGCACGCCATTGAAGCGTACGTCAGCCGTAAAGCGAATTCATTTACGGATATGTTTGCTATGGAAATAAGATCCGCAAGGCCGGTGGATCAAATGCTTCCCCTCAGCTGCGCAGTTGCGAAATAGCCTGGTTGCTATTCCAAAAGTCCTCAATCTCTTCGAGCGTCTTTCCTTTCGTCTCAGGCAGAAAACGCCAGGTGAACAATGCCTGCAATAGAGACATGCAGGTCAGGAAAGCAAAGGTGGCAAGCTTGCCGGCCCGATTGAATGCGAGCGGGAAGAGAAGAACCACGATAGCATTTGTCACCCACTGGGTGACTACCGGAACAACCATCGCCCGGCCGCGTACCTTGTTCGGAAAGATCTCAGGCACGAGCGTCCAGAAAACCGGTCCTATGCAGGAAGCAAAAAAAGCAGTGAAGAGCGCTATCGGAAGAAGCAAAATGCCGCTCTCAAATCGGCCCATCGCCAGCATCAAAATCACCAGCAATAGCGCACCCGTCATGCCCAGGGACCCGACGATGTAGAGGGGCCTGCGCCCGTACCGGTCGATCGTCCAGAAGGAGATCAGCGTGAATGCAACATTAACGCCGCCGATGAGAAAGGTTGAAAAGAGCGCTGCATCGATCTTCCACCCGGCCGACTTCAGAACCAGCGGCGCATAATCGATAATCGTATTGATTCCCGAGACCTGAATCAGAACTGCCAGCACAAAACTGATGATTAGAACGCGGCGAATCGGCCGCAGATCCACGGCTTCCTGAGCGCTGGAAGACGCGCCCAGGCTCGCTTCAATCTCCGCTGCTTCTATGGCCGCTTCCTCTGGATTCATGATTCGTGCCAAGAGCGCCAACCCGTCCCTTTTTCTTCCAATCTTGAAGAGAAACCGCGGGGTTTCCGGAGCCCAGACCAGCGTAAGGAAGAAAAGCACGCTCGGTAATGCGCCGCTGATGAACATCCATCGCCAGTTCCCGGGGCCATGGTTGCGAAGCCAATAGTTAATGCAATAGGAGATAAAGATGCCCACGGTGATGGACAATTGATACGTTGCACCCATTCTCCCGCGTATTTGTGGAGGGGAAACCTCTGCGATATACATCGGCGAGAGCACTGACACGCCACCGACCGCGACACCGCCCGCAAATCTGGCTGCCACAAAAATCGCAAAGGTTGGCGCAAGTCCGGTTGCGACCGAAGTAATCACGAACAACAGAGCCACAAAGAGCAGGATCCTTTGCCGTCCATAATGGTCGGTCAATCGTCCGGCTGCGAGTGAGCCCACCACGCATCCGAACAAAAGCGAGCTGTACGCCCACCCCAGGCCAAGATCACCCAGACTGAAATGCTGAACAAGGAATGAGCCCGCGCCGACAATGATGGCGAGATCAAATCCGAACATCATCCCGCCCAGGGCTGCTGTTGCGCCCAAGAAGACGACATAAAGCATATTATTAGAGGTTTTGGTATCCGTCATGATCGACTCGCTAAGAGATTTGTACCTCGATCCACTCAAGGGGTTTTCCTTCGGCGCTGCGCGCGACAGCGTTGACTTTTAGCCAGCCACCCTGGATGAGAGTTTCGTCCTGAGTGACTGTACCTCCGAAATAGTGACTTATCATTTTGGCGCGCTCGCCCAGCTCCCGGCGGATTGTGATCTTGTCCTCACCATAAGGCACGATGGCCAATTTCCCGTCACGAGTTATGCTGCTTCTTCCGCGCGAGGCAACTACCACCGGTACAGTGGAACGAACAACATCTTCAAATCGCGGGTCAATTCTCTCTGAAGCAAGCAGGTTTTCATCCCCTGGAACAGGAGGGCGAAAGGCCAGAAGAACAAGTTGCCCATCTTCGATTCTTGCCCATGAGTGAGCGTGAGCTCCGAATGTCGGTGCTTCAGGAATTGCTCCGAGCGGCACAATATTGAAGATGTTTGTCGGCCGCAATGTCTTCGCGATGCCGTTGTATTTCGCGACGAATTCCGGCGTGTTCGCTTCTCCTTGCTCATCTTCCCGGAAATCATTCAGAGACCCGATCGTTCCAACCGCAGCCGAATCAAACCAGATAGAGGGCGCGCTTGCCCAGTCGTATCCGGATGAGCCGTAGGTGGGAATTCCCAAAGGCCCAAACAGGCTGCTGAAGTAGATACGTCGATTCGCCTCAAGATCGTATTCTCCGGCTGCCAGAAATAAATCGTCTGTGCTATGCAGGTCAAAGTAATCGAGAAAGAGGGGAGACAGTTGGTAATACATAACAACCAGGTCCGGATTTTCCTCTCGCATCGCCTTGATGACAATATCAAGACCCTTCCACATCAGCAGTTCCCCAGTCCACCTCTTGTCCTGCGGAGCCGCAATGCTGGCAGCAGGGAGTTCATAGCCAAAATCGAACTTGAATAAATCCGGCTTATATCTGCGGATAAACTTTCGCACAAGGTCGCTTAAAACCGTTGCGACAGCCGGCTGGGTGAAATCAAGTATGTAGTAGTGGGTGGTGCCGGAATTCTTGGCCAAGTAGGGTGTACCGTCCGGACGCTTCAGCATGTTGTCTTCGGTCAGGCCAATATCGGCTGGCCGTTCGCAGCGCATGAGCGCTGCCCACAGTCCGACCAGGTATCCCTCCTCCCGTAACTTGTCGAGAAATTGCTCGAAATGAGGAAGCCTAGTCGTCGAGTGTTCCAGGTTGCCATAGGCTCCTTCCCACTTGTCGTCGATCGAGAAGAGGCCTGGCTTCAGGCCAGAGGCCTTAAGCGCCTGAAATGTCTGGTTCAGGAAGGCCTCGTCCAGACGCTCTTGCTCTTTGTTCTCATCAACCTGAGAGCCCCACGTGCAGAACTGTGGTGTAAGGGAGACGGCTGTCTTTCGTGGAGAGTTCTGGTGAACATGAATGACTCCAGCTTCCCGCAGGCTGCGATAATACGTGGCAATAGCTTCGTAATAATCAGGTGCTACCGACCATAGCAAAGTGGCACCTAGCGATAATTTCCCGGGACCGCGAACATGTTTCCACAAGTCGCTCCGATAATCGATCCAGGGGCTGCATTTGCCTTGATATAGATTCAGGAACAGGTCCCCCGAAGGTAGGTCTGCCAATCCACAGGTAAATGCCTCTGATCTGCCCTTGGTGTACATATTTCTCAGGCCGGCGGAGGAGTCAATGCTGAACCCGCAAAAGTAGTGCAGGGGAAGCCCCCATTGTTGATTAAGACCTGGAATGAAGCTGCCCCGGCCCAGCCAGACACTTTGGTTGAGATGCATATAATCCCGAATGATCGGACTGACCGAGGAACCCTCACTGATCCCTGGAACAACCAGGTAAGTCGAATGGAGCGATGGCTGGTGGATCGCCTCGTTCACCTCGCTGAAGTAGTGGAGGCTCACCACATCCTCAGCTGTCGGGGTTTCATACATTACCGGCTCTAGCCAGATGCCATGCTCGTCAAAGCGCCAGGTAACCGAAACGCGAGCCCCACCGTTAACTTTTTCGTATTCAATGGTCACGCGATCTCGCTCTGCATGGCAGCCGCTCACCTTGCCGGGAGTGCCTAGTCTTCCGGACGCGTCATGCGCAGGAGCCACAATTACCGCCGGTTGAAGTTTCCCATCTACGATGATCCGCTTCTGAGAATCGCGCAGACGAACGGTATCCTCAGCCTGGGAATATTCCCAGATATAGTTTTGGCCTTGGACGCGCATCTCTCCGCCCTGACTGAAAATGGATGGCGCCTCAATGCTGCCGAAGAGTTTGCGCGATGCAGCGGTAAGCATCGACATGGTGGAGAGGTGAGCGAATGTGCGTCGATTCAAGGTTGTCAACGATACTCCTGCTGAGGAAAAGATGAATGCTACCCGATCGGAAAGGTAACCCGGCGCAAAATAGCTGCGTTTCCTAAAGGAACCAGGGTAGTTTGCACATGTGTTCCGTCTGATCGTCTTGTCATGGTTCCCTGCAAAGTTATGACCGCTTTATCAAATGGACGCAATGGATTCACGCCGACGCCAATTGGAATCGGCTTGAATCCAAATGACTGCCATTGTAAGGACGCGGGGAGGGCGAGGGCTTCCTGCTCGGTTGTTGACGGTTTATAGTAGCAGTCTTCAAAGCCAGGCTGCGCATAGGTTTTCAATGTGATTTTTTTTGCTTCGATCGGTAGCGCAAAGATCAGAGCTCCATACTGAAGAGCGATCTCTCCACTGACAGCTGGAACTTCCTGGATGGTCGGCGCAAAGATGATCTGCACTTTATCTCGGCGCTGCCATTTTTTCCTGACTAGCCAATAGGAACTCGCGCGGGTAATCGTCGCGCCATCGCATTTCACGACTGTTCCACGGGACCAGGCCGGATCACGTAGATAAAGAGGGAATTCGGCCTCGCCCTCTGTGTGGATTTCAAGATCGATGACGTTGTCGAAGGGATAATGTGTCTTTTCTTCAATGCGCACAGGGGCATTGTTAACGGTGGTGGACACAGTACAAGGCCCATAGAGCAGAGCGGCCAGGCCACCGTCAGCGTGCCGCATCCACATGCCGCGAACGAAGAGAGGCGCCACGTTAGTGGCGTTTGGGTTGCAGCATACCGCTACATCGGTATGGGTTGGGGAGAACTTGTTTCTGATCTGCGGCTTCGTTCCATCCGAGGACAAACCGTCGCAATGGAGCCGGTTATCGGAAGTGAGATAGGTAACTGCACGCCCGTTCGGTAATCGGGAGCCTTGTGCTGCGTTGAACCATATCACCTCAATTTTGTCTCCGAGAGATGCTATGCCGGTCTTTTGCAATGCCGACTCCAGAGTAAACTGCAACTCCTTTGTGCCGCAGTATTCGTACTCTGTGGATGTGGGATCCGGCTTCAGGTTCGAGATATCTTCTCCGCTCACATCCGAGCCGCTGGGTTCTGTATATCGGCCTAGCTTGTCGAGAGCATTGCGGGAAGCGCGCCCGAGGTCCTCTCGTCCCGTCGCGATCCAAAGCCAGAGAGGAACTCTGATCGCTTCGAAGGTGTTGGCGCCGTGGTTCATAAAGCCGGAATCCAGATCGAGAAGAGAAGCAAGGCTGGTATCTGCGGTAGTAGTGTTGCGGCTCATGTTCTGATAGAGGGCTGCAGTGAAATCTGGATATTTCCGATCGCCGATTAAATCGAACAGTCTTTCCATGACATCTGAAATCATCAGGTCGTGGCTGAGCCCCTGCCCGGAGATCGTGTAATCGAAGGGCACCGGAGTCTTACTCTGGCTGTATTCAGAGATGGTCAGATCTGTGGCACGTACTACAGCCTTTCTCACATCCTGGTTTCCGGTGAGCTCCGCGTAATCAAGTAGCCCACGCATCAGACAGGCCTGTGTCCAAAGTTCGCCCGGCTTAGAGAAGCGAAGGTCTGGAGCGAATACCCCGAGATAACCGTCTTCTCCCTGCGATGATAGGATACGGTGGGCGTATTCATCGGCCTGCTGCATGGCCTGCTTATCCTCGGCCAGATAAGCCATCATGATGAATCCGGCTCTCCAATTGCCCTCGGTTTCTCCGTTCCACCAGTGATTGCGGTAAACGTTTCCGGTATTGGCGGAAGCAGCACTGTTGCGATGACTGACGAAGATATCCGATGATGCTTCTTGGCAGAGATCTCCCAGGTGTCCTGCGAAGCCTTCGCTCAGGTCTCGGAGCATTTGCTCCTTGATCCATCCTGCGGGTTTAACTTCACCGAGCGTCAGCCATGTGAACACTGGCCCGGCGGTATTTTTCTCGAGAGCCGGTGGAGGAGCAGGGGATGCGGCAGGTTGAAAAGCCGCCGCAAAAGGCGGCGAGAGGATCGTACCTCCGGAAGCTGTAAGCAGTAGCTTAAGTGTGTCTCTCCGATTCATTCGTAATCCGGTGAAGTAGAACGCTAACACGGCTGAAATGCAGATGTCTCTTTGACAGTTGATTACATTATGTGCGCGATTTGCAGTGATTCGAGCAATCAGTGACAGGCTCTCATCTGCAAAAAGGATGAACGGATATGAGCCGAAATATGGCTCGGATCAGGAGGCAACTTCTTTGAGATCGGCCCGTGCCTTCTCGTAGGTGGTGTTATAGGCAAGCAGCTGCGGATCGGGGTCGATGCCCTGGTGCTGGCAGGCGGCACGGTAGACGTCAGCCCACCAGTTGCGATGTTCCGTGAGTCCGTCCTCTTTCCATTTTCTCCAGTCCACCAGAACTTTGGACCACGCTTTATCGCCGAAGGCGATTGCTTCCGCTTGTGAGCCTATCTCCGAAACAATCCAGTCACGGCCGATCTTGGCGTGCAAAACTTCGTCCGCCCAGTCATAGTCTTGGATCATCGTTGTAAGTGGATTAGCGGAAGCGACTGCTACCTCCCACTCATATTGCTTGCCCGTTCTCTTCGGCATAAGCCCTTGCTCGATGGTGTACAGTACCCCGTGCCGCTCTTTCGCCGTAAGCATGGTGTTCAGTCCAAGAGACCAGGTGAAATTGAATGGGATCGTGGACCAGTCGATTCCCATGGAAACAAATCCGAGTTCTCCCATCATCGCGTGACGTGCTTCATCCCATAGCTGTCGCGTCATGTCGCGGTAGTACTGCCACGGCTTGCCGCTGGTCTCCGCCAGTATGCTTGCCATCATCTCGGGCACGTCGATCTCGCGCATGCGCTTGAAGTACAACATGATCGTCTTTGGAAAAGGTGGAATGCTGTCGTCAAAGAGCAGCGCCTCGGCATTCACGCCCATGTTGTATGGATCTTTAAAACGATCATCGCGTTTCGGGACAGGATCGTATTTATATGGAACCGCCGAGAAGTGCCTGGGAACAGCTGCCTCGGTTGGCTCCTTCTTGCCATCGAGGCCTCCCGCAGCGGCGAGCATGCGGTCCAGTATGGCGAGCCAGTGCCGAAGCTCTGCCCGCGCATCTTTGCTGAGAAGGCAGCGCACGGCATCCACGCCGTACTGCTGCACGTCCTGCATCTCCACAAGCGTAAAACGGCAGATCCGAAATGTCGGATGATCAAAGAGCTTGTTCGTATCGGCAATCAGATTCTCGAGAGCGCGGATAAGCTCAGGCACGGCCCATTCGTAAACTCCGAGGAGTAACGCCGGTGTGTTGGGTGCAGCTAGTATCTCATCAAAAAATAAATCGAGGGATGCATGAGGCGACACCTCCAATCCGTATGGGGGCTGCCGCATCTCGCGAACGCGGGCGGCAAACCCTCCGACATGTTCTGAGCAGTAAAACGCGTGCAGGCTGAAAGCCATCTTGAGCTCATAGACCGGCTCACTCGTAATACGTGATACGAAGATTTGGTGCAGCCTCTTGAGTGACCAGTGCACTCGCTTCAATCGGGCGACCGACTCGCTGACAGTCAATCCGGTCGTCGCAGCTTCGCCCATAGTGTGCAGGCCCACCAGCGGAGATAGACCCGCAAAACCTTCGTAGCCATTCAGCGAAGCATAATTTATGCATGCAGGATTCTGGCCATTATCAACAGTGTTGGGAGGGGGAGGGATGCTCTTTGCCATTGCCTGAAACCCATCTCTGATCAATTTGCGATAACAGTAGCCGTCAAGGACAAGAGATGTCCTCTTATGGATTGACTGTTATGGGTATGGAATTGACAAAAGTTCCCCGATAAACCTGCATTTGACTGATGCCGTTGAGCTGAAAGCATCCCTTCTGGAAGGGGCGCATCCTGACTTGGCCGGTAGCCTGGGTGTCTTCACAGAGACAAGAAACGAAAACTCTTGTGCGCGTTTGGAAAAGACTTCCCGTTAAAGCAGGGATAACATTGGATCGCGCTCGAGACACCGCTCCAAATGTGAAGCAGGCCCTCCCCCAACGCTGCAGAAGCGGCATTGGCTCGGACACATTTTGGGACAGGAAAGTAGAGAGAATCGAATGGCGGCGAATACCGGGATACCATTTGCTGAGCTAAACAAGGTCAAAGTTCAACCCATCGATTTCCATGAACTGCAGAATCTGGCGGAGAAAGACCGCAGAAATGTAGTGATCCCTGGGATGGCGACGGACAATGTCCGCGGCTCCGATCGCCGTATGAAGCCGCAGTTTGAGAAAGTTGCCCCTGGACCGTCCTCGTTTGTCGCATTTGAGAGAAACGATCCTGAATTCCCCTTCTGCTGGCACTATCACCCGGAATTCGAGCTGACACTCATCCTGAACAGCCAGGGTCAACGCTTCGTTGGCGATGGCGTCGCCGATTACGTTCCTGGCGATTTGGTCCTCCTGGGTCCGAACTTGCCGCACACTTGGCGCTCCGGGTCCGCGAAACCTAGAAATGCGGAAGCGCATCGCGCCGTGGTGGTGCAATTTCGTATGAACTTTCTCGGGGAACGGTTTTTCGAACTAGAAGAGATGTCCGCTGTTGGCCGTCTTTTGCAGCGTTCCTCGAATGGGCTTGCATTTGGTCATACTGAGACCGGCCGCAAGGCTGCCAGGTCCATTGCCACACTTCCAATTCAATCTCCCGCGAGGCGATTGGCCACGCTTGTCTCCGTCCTTGCAGATCTCGCTGACGAAACTGACGCGAAAGTGCTTTCAACCCAGAAGGTAAGACCCACCTTTCGCCTGGCCGATCAGTATCGGATCGATGAAATCTGCCTCTATCTGCATGAGAATTCTCACGAAGAGATAGAGTTCGCGACACTTTCAAAGCGTTTCCACATGGATCAGGCGTCATTGTGCCGCTTTTTCAAACGGTCAACCGGCCGCACGATGACGGCATATTTAAATGAGCTCCGTGTCGGAGCTGCGGCGCAGCTTCTCATCAATACCGACTACAGCATTCTGGACATCGGCTTCCGGGTCGGCTTCGGCAACTACTCGAATTTCAACCGTCAGTTCAAACGGATAAAAGGCTTCGGTCCCAGAATATTACGGCGCATGTTTGCGCCGGGATCATCCCCAGGAAACCGAACCCCGAGGACTACCAGCATCAGTGGTCACCCAAGCTATTAAAAAGGGAAGTAAGACTGGTAGCGATTTCCTCATTCCACCTGAATTACATGCTGATCAGGCCCTACATTTTTTACTGCACCATTGATGCGAACAGACAGGGCTTTTCGTCCGGACGGCGGTATATGCAGCAGGACCTGGCGGCATGACTCCTGATGAGCCTTCGGGGTAAGTCGATAGTCGAGCACGAGCGTCTCGCCAGATTTACGAAGTTCAAAGTCAAGCATGCCAAATCTGGTGGGGGCCCGATGAACTTTGATTCCGTTGCTCAACCAGGCTTCCTTTGCGCCCCAGGAGAGATGAAGAACATCATTGTCCTCGTAAACCAGGACATTGCGATGTAAGTGGACGTACTGTGCTGCTGCCCAGCCGTGCGGCATATCGCCTGTTCCGTAACGCGTATCCAGAAACATTTCCTCCGTCCAGCCATTCGTTGGAGAGGCATGTGCCACATATCCGTTGAACAATCTGGAGAACATCTCCAGGTCGTCGCGAAGCATGTAGCACATCGCCCAATCGGCCGTAATATACGTCCAGAGCTTTTTCGTGTTGAAGTATGTGTACTCATCTTCCCGGCAATTTTTGCGCATTAGATCCAGCGTTTGCGAAAGCATAGGATCATGGGGTCCAAGAAATTTCGTCGGATAAAGAGCCGCGATCGACCCCCAGATATCAAACTGAGAGACCGAGTGATATGGAGTCGCAGGAATGTACTTATTGCCGCCAACTCGTTCGAATGCCTGTTTCACTGAAGCAGCAAGGTTGGCGCAAAATGTATCGTAGGTATCGGTCATCCATTTGACGTCGTCCATTACATTCATGGCTTTGGCGGCTTCGATCGCCATCCGAAGTCCCGCCGCCGCCCAGAAATCGTGATAGTAAATATAGCCTTGACCGATCGCCTCACCTTCGGCTGGCGGCAGTATCCCGTAATAGATAGGCCGCTCGCCGTTCTCCATGAGATATCTCGTTTGTTCAGTCACATTTCGGATCCAGGCCGCCCCCTTTCTAATGCTTGGGTAGACTGCTCTGAGCCACTCTGCGTCTGCTGAGATCTGGAAATGGTGAAGGAGTGCCCACAGGACCTCACCCTGACCATCTGACTGGCCGACCGGAGCCTGCCAAGCGCCGCATTCCTGCTGTTCATAGCTTCCTAAATTGCCAGGAAGTCCCGTTTGCCAGAAGAGACGCAGAGATTTCTCTGCTTCCTCGGAGTGGCCGGCGACATCGAGAGCCGCGGTTATATATGCGCCATCCCGATACCAGAATGCGTTATAAATTGAGGCGCCCGGTTTGACAACATAAAGGTCCTGACGTTGGTTGGCCGCACCTGGATACTTCGTTCGGAGCAGAAAGATATTCAGCAGAGAGGTCCTGTAAAGATTATCGAGTCGACTGTCACCTGTAATAAATTGGGCACCATTCTCAAGAACGGGTTCCCATCGTTGCTTTGCCGCGGTTGTGGGTGAAGTGGCGCGTAGATCTGCGACCGCTGAATGACTATCGGCATGGAGGTCATACGGAAGATAAACTCTGTGACCGGACGTGTCCGAGCTGGGAAGATCAAATCTAACCGCGCATGCGCGATCTTCCATGGCCTCCTCGCCGCAGCGAACGTAGTAAAGGGCTTTGCCGCTCAAGACGCCGGCTTGGACCTGATTCAGGTCAACGGCGTCTTCGAAGATCCAGATTGCGTTCAAGCGTGTGTAGCGATAGGGAGAGGTAGAGGAAGGATCAGTCTCCGAGGTCACATGAAGTTCCTTACCAGAAGCCTTAACTTCAAAGTCGCGAAGGAACGGCTTGCCGTGAACCAGGTCTGCCATATCGACAGTCTCAGATACGTCATCGACAGACAATTTCACAAGCTGTTGTGAAACGTTAAGAACGTACTCACTGCTCTTAGATCCCATTAAACCAAGAACAACGTGATACGTCTTGCCGGGTTGTACCGGAAAACGATATCGCAACGGACGAAAAAGATAGGATGATCTGCCGCTGGAGAACGCAACGTCCAAACCTGGATTTGCAATCGGTTCAGATCCGGCTGCGGGCGCGGGCGCCCACGGCGGCCGAAAAAGGGACCAGCTTTCCCTGGCCGGAGTCAGGAGGTTGTATTTCGCCTGCGAAACATTGACGTTGGCCGAGGCCGGAAGTACTGCAAGAATTCGATCGCCGCCCGTTACAATTCCGTCGTTTACTTCGATCCTGGTTGCGAAGGGGAACCAGAGCTCAAACGTCGACGGAAGATCCGCCCGAGTAACCTCCAGGCAGTCTGCGTCGATATTTGCCCCGTTTGTGGCGCAAGCAGTCCAGCACACATTTCCCTGGCTGGATCTAACCTCAGTGCGGACTATCGGCAGATATCCTTCTTCAAGAGACTGAGACCATTTAAGATCCGGTGAACCACGGAGAATGTTTCCAATATCTAGGCACACCGATGCATTCCGTGAATCGAGTTGACCGTACTCATCGATGATTCCCGGTGTCTCATCGCCAAGGCCAATGGCGGTTCGGATGTTGGTGTTGTAGAGCGGCGGTAGTGCTTCTGAGGATGAGTGGCTCGTCAGAAGGGCGTGGTCGCCAAAAAGACGGCTTCCTCTTGCAAATGCATCCATTTTTAGCGTCAGCATTGCACCGCCAACGGCACGCCCCGACCCTTGGAGAAACTCTCTTCGATCACCCTTCCACATGTTTCTCTTTGTTCAGCCTTCTCAAATTTAATGGTGCTTTGAATGACCGTACGCGATTCGTACGGGATTTAAATCGATTGATTTCTGGATCGTCTGGCGTTTTCACTTATGGCCAATATTAATCAGATCGCAGAGCCATCGCCTCAAAGATTACTGGTTAGACGTAGCGCAGAGACAAGAATCGAAAACTTTTGTGCGCGTTTCGAAAAGACACCCCCTTCATGCCGGGGATAGCATGACTCCGCTCAAGAAAATGCCACGAAGATGTCAGACAATTTAGGTACGTCTCCAACCCTGCAGAAGCGAATCTGTGGCATCTAAAATCCTTCAAGAGAGGTAAAATTTTATGGCGGAAAATTCCGGAGTTGTTTATCTCGGACCGAACAAGGTCGAAGTTCAGTCCATTGACTTCCCCAAAATGCAAAACCCGGCCGGGAAAAAGGTTAATCACGCAGTCATTCTCAAAGTCGTTGCTACCAACATCTGTGGCTCCGACCAGCATATGGTGCGTGGGCGCACAACAGCCCCTAGCGGATTGGTCTTGGGGCATGAGATCACTGGGGAGATCATCGAGGCTGGCTCGGACGTCGAATATCTGAAGGTGGGCGACCTCGTCACTGTGCCCTTTAACGTCGCCTGTGGTCGTTGCCGAACCTGTCGCGAACAACAAACCGGCGTCTGTCTTAACGTAAATTCAGGCCGCGCTGGCGGAGCCTACGGCTATGTGGACATGGGCGGATGGGTTGGTGGCCAAGCCGAATACGTCATGGTTCCTTACGCCGACTTCAACCTCATCAAATTCCCTGACAAAGCTCAGGCAATGTCGAAGATCAAAGATCTCACCATGCTTTCCGATATTCTGCCAACAGGCTTTCATGGCGCAGTCAACGCCGGCGTGGGTGTCGGATCCATCGTTTATATCGCGGGCGCGGGACCAGTGGGTCTCGCTGCTGCGGCCTCTGCCCAGATCCTGGGGGCCGCGGTCGTCTTGATCGGCGATATGAATAGCGATCGTCTCAACCATGCGGAGAGTGTAGGTTTCACGCCGATCGACCTCACGAAGAGTGACAAACTGGGAGATCTCATCGCCGCGGCGATCGGCCAGCCTGAAGTGGATGCTGCTGTCGATGCGGTGGGCTTTGAAGCAAGGGCTCAGGGCAAGAATGGTGAGGAGGCTCCGGCCACTGTCTTGAATTCGCTGATGTCGATCGTTCGAGCTGCAGGTGGAATTGGCATTCCTGGCCTTTATGTGACCGATGATCCCGGGTCGAAAGATGAGAGTGCGAAACACGGGAATCTCAAGATACGTTTTGGTCTTGGTTGGGCGAAATCGCACCGCTTCTACACAGGCCAGACACCTGTCTTGAAGTACAATCGCCAGCTGATGCAGGCGATTCTGCATGATCGCTTGCCCATTGCGAAGATCGTAAATGCCACGGTGATTGATCTCAAAGACGCACCAAAGGGTTACAAAGATTTTGATTCGGGCGTCGCGAAGAAATTCGTGCTCGACCCGCATTCCCTCGTGCGCAAGGCAGCTTGAGAAGGCTTGAGAACGGTGCCTCTTCTATCCGTCTGAATAGGCCCGCCCTTAAAGGCGGGTCTTTTCATGCCGCTCGATCACCTTCGTGTGCCTGAGAAGCGTCTCTCCGCCTCAGCAAAGCATGCGTGGGCGAGATCTTTATAGATCAGGGCCTGGGCATAGCGATCGGATTCCTCGACGAGCCTTCCCGAAGCGTCAGGAAGGAGACGGGCATAGCAATGCGTGCTGGCCAATAATTCCGGTGCGAAGATCAGCACATCTCCACGGGCCGCATTGCGGCGAAAGCCCAGCATGGCGCGCGTCCACAGTTCTTTGAAGTGGTCATGATAAACGGGATTGCCGTTGGTCTGTCCTGATGGCGAAGCAGCATCGGGTTTGATGGACACCTGGATGCAGCCGGGGCTGGCGATGCGGCCATGCATGAAACCAACCCGCGCAAAGATTGGCTCCATGAAGTCCAACTTCTCCGCCCAATTGCCATAAACCAGTTCAAGACCGCAGTAGTAGTGGCTGAAGTCGCCGTTGAAACGAACCTCAGGATATCTTCTTGTGACTTGAACCGTCCGCCACACGTCCTGAGTGATCGTCGCCCGGTGTGTTTCAATGAAGATGGGCAGATGATTCTTCTCTGACGCGGCCAGAGTAGCCTCGACAAGGCGGTAAACAGCGTCATCGTCTTCGAGACCCCAGCCAACATGAACTGTAAGACATTTATCACCACGCTCCGCGTGTCTCGCGGCGATTGCGTCGGCTTCGGCTGGAGTGTTGATGCGATCGAGTCCGCAGTGTGGGATGGGCGCTTCAGCGAGAGGGGGGTCGTTCGTCGTGAGCTGAACCCCCTCAAAGCCGTCGTCCATTAGACGCCGGTAGCGCGCCAGCCCTTCAAGTCCGGGCCAGATTGTATCCGCGCGCAGATCGACAAGATTATCAAGATTAAGATAGACCTTCAGTTTCGGAGCGTCTTCAGAGCCATCGTGGAAAAAGTGCGATCTGGATGTCATTAAAATTCGTCGAAGGAGATTTGACCCGCAAGTACGCCGATCTCGGCAAGCATCCTGGTGCAGGCTTTGATCATCATCGGAGGGCCGCAGAGATAATATTCCGCTGCTGTTAGGTTGGTGTTGTTGCGCAGATAGTTATCGCGTACAACTTCGTGGATAAAGCCGAAATAGCCGTTCCAGTTGTCTACTGGGAGGGGAGAAGATAAGGCGAGATGGAAGGTAAAGTTGTGGTGCGCAGCGGCTAGATCCCGAAAATAGTCTTCATAGAAAATCTCCTGTTTTGAACGTGCCCCATACCAAAAACTTATCTTGCGTGCTGTCTGGTCCGTCTCCAGAAGATGCGAGAGGTGGGCACGCAGCGGAGCCATGCCCGCGCCGCCGCCGATGTAAATCATCTCCCGCTGAGTAGGCTTGATGTGGAAATCGCCGAACGGGCCGATAGCCGAAATAAGGTCGCCGGGTTTCAGGCTGAAGAAGTAGCTCGATCCGATACCGGGGGCACAGTCCTGGCCCGGCGGCGGCGTGGCAATGCGTACATTAAACCGCAGCGCGCTCTCCGTCTTGAGGTTACTCGCGATCGAGTAGTTATTCCGGCGGCTCTCCCCAACAGGATTGCGTGCGACAAGATCGAAAACGTGCTGATTCTCCCAGACCGTAGCAAAAGGTTCAGGAACATCGAATGAGCGGAAAGGGATCGTAGCGTATGCGGGAATATCGAACTGAAGATAATCTCCGGGCGTAAAGGAGATTTTCTCCCCAGTGTCGGCGGGTTCGAGTACAAGCTCTTTGATGAAGGTTGCGACGCTGCGATTACTGATGACGCGAAACTTGTATGATTTCTGAGCACGGGCTCCCGCGCCTCTGGCGCGAGCTACATTGATCAAAATTTGTCCATTGCGCTCTTCGACTGGATAGGTAGAGAGCCCTTGGCATATTGGAGCGCGTGCTGGTGAGCCATCGATGAGGTTAAAGCGTCCGTTGTGCTTGGAGCATTCGATCTGCTTGTCTTTCACCAGGCCGTTGGCAAGGTGGACATTGCCGTGCGTGCATAACCCAGCCGTGGCATAAATCTTGCCTTCTTCATCCCGATAAATTGCGTAGGTTTTCTTACCGTGGTCGAAGCGTTTGGCATCGGCCTTGCGCAGATCGGCAGCCTCGCAGACTCCAACCCAGCCTTCTGCATCAGGCTTTGCCGCCGACGAGTAGACACCATCGTTCAGCCGGGCTTTCGGCTCCGGCAGCTTGCGTTTTACGTGATACACGGGGTCCTTGACCTGCCTGAGAACAGCCGGGAGAATTTCACACCATGCCGCAAACAGGCTTGAATAGGGCGTGGGGCAGTCGTCCTTCACGGCTGTGTGCAGCTCATGTTGCCGGTGATAGGGCACCAGCGGAAACATGTGGTGCTCTACGTGGTAATTCATATTCCAGTAGAGATACCGGTGAATAGGATTCATGTACACCGTGCGGCAGTTGAGACGGTGATCGAGGACATTCTCAGCCAGGCCCGCATGCTGCGTAAGGCCATAGACAACCAGGAGCCATGTACCAAAGAAATTTGTGAAGCCCACCATGAACAGCGGAAAAAAGCTGCGCGTATAAATCGCCAGTCCGATGACTGCCAGATAGATGACGGCATAGACACGGGCATTCCGGCATAACTTGCGGAACTCCATCTCTGGGATGAAGGTCTTTTCTTCAGCGGACATGCGGTCGAACGAGTGAAGAACGATCTGCCTGAAGTACTTTGGATAATTCCCAAGGTTGAAGAATGACAGGACGATAGCTTTCACATCCGGCGGGCGTGGAACTGCAATCTCAGGATCGCGGCCAACAATAATTGTGTCGCTGTGATGCCGCGTGTGACTCCATCGCCAGACTACGGATTCGCGCATGACCATGAACGACGCGATTTCATAAAGGACATTGTTCATCCAGTCCGTTTTGAAAGCTGTGCCATGGCCACTCTCATGCCAGCGGGAGTCAGAGGTCGATGCGTAGAACACGCTGTAAAGCATGTATGGAAAAATCACCCACCATGTGCCCCAGAGGAGATATGTAACGAAACCACTGCCCAGAATGAGCGCAAACCAGAGAATGGTGTCGCGAATTGCCGGCCCATCCCGCCTCTCGAGAAGCTTGCGCATCGTCTCGCGCGGCACAGGGCATTGGTACCAGTCGGCCTCGGCTAAACCTATTTCTATTGCCTGAGCCGCACTCAGGCCGGTAAGGCTGTAGTCAACTTTTGCAGGCGATGGAGCAACGACGGCGCCGTTGTAGCTCATGACTGCGATCCATTACGGCTGCGATCCCCAACGACAGAAGGGGCTGTGAGAGGCTCTTGTTTGTTGTCGTTCTTCGCGAACGGAGTGAGAGACGTCCCGTCAACAGCCATGGTAGAAAATGCGTACATTGTGGTGTGCCGCAGCGACTGTCCCGGGCGCAGAATATTGTCACAAAAACGCCTGGCATTTGCCCCATCTGGATAGCCGTGGCACTCGAGACAGACCGCGGAATGCTTTACGTATGGAACGCCAGATTTTCCAGCGATTGAACCATCGAGAGCGGTGCTCGTGTATAACTGCAAATGCGATTCTGTAGTAGATATGGTGAGTGCGCGCCCGGAGCCCGGATCGACAAGACGGGCTGCAGGCACAAGGTCTTTGCCAGGATGACCAGCGCTTGGCCTGCGGATTCGATAGAGATCGCCGTGATTTTGAAATAATTTTGGAATTACGGCGCCTAGGCGTTGCCCTTCACGGAAGTCATTGCTTTGACCGGTCACCGACGCATAGCGCGGGAGGAGCGTCATGTGTTCGTCTGTGGGAACATATTGATCCGCGTTGATCTGGAGCTCGTGATCCGAGACAGTGCCTGAGCCCTCTCCGGCAAGATTGAAGTAGGAATGATGCGTCAGATTCAAGGGAGTGGGTCGGTCTGCAACAGCTTCCGTGTTAATCAAAAACACATTCTCGGCGGTGACCGTGTAGGTGACCACAACGCGTACCGTGCCCGGATAACCTTCTTCGCCGTCGCGACTGCTATAGGTGAGACTTAGAGAGCACGTTCCGCCCAGAGCATTGACCGGCGTAACAGTCCAGATTTTCTTGTCAAAGCCCTGCACACCTCCGTGAAGATGATTGGGAGCCTCGTTACGGGCCAGGTCGTACATTTTTCCATCCAGATCGAATCGGGCCCCAGTGATGCGACCCGCCACCCGTCCTACAATGGCGCCGAAATAAGGATGGCCGGCTAAATAAGAGTCGAGATCATTGAAACCCAGTACCACATCAGCCAGACGACCGGTTCGATTCGGTACCAGGAGTCGTGTCACGATCCCCCCGTAGGTGATGGCCTCCAGTTCCAGGCCGCCTGAACCGGTCATCGTCCATGCCTCGACGGATTCTCCGCCCGGCAGGCGGCCAAAGAACCGAGACTTTAGAGAAAATGCCATTTGCCATTCAAACGCCTATTTTCACGCTACAATTCGCTCCAGATGGATGTCTTCTCGACAGCTGCCCAATAGTTATCGTATTTTGTTCGTGTGCTGGAAGACCTAAAACTTCGCAAGGGCTATGACGGTTTTCTCTACCTCGTGGAATCGACCAGAAACCCGCCCAGACTCAAAAGCCATCACCACATTGAGCTGGAGTTGAATCTGGTTGTCCGGGGGACCGTTACCTACGTGTCGAGCGGGCGCAGATTTACCTTCAGGCCGCGAACCCTTCTCTGGCTTTATCCTGAGCAGGAACATCAGCTGGTAGATCTCTCGAATGATGCCCAGAATTATGTAGCAGTTTTCAAGCCTTCGCTCATTGCACGGTCTTGCCGGACCGATGCCTATGCGGGTTTGAAGCGCAAGACAAATGAGCATGATGGCGTTTTGAACACTCTGCTTGAGCCAGATAGTTTCGACCTGATCCGAAAGACCATGGATTCGTTGATGAGGGGGTCGCTCGATCCCGATGTGCTCAACCGCGAGGCTGGCTTTGGCGTCGGATCGGCATTTTCTTACGAGCACGGCGATCCCGACGGGTTAAATGCGGGACTTCACCACCTCCTGCTGCTTTGCTGGCGCAGCCGGCGCACGGGAAGAGTTTTAGGTGATCCCGTTGCTTTGCACCCGGCGGTGCGGCGTGCACTGAGGCTTTTGAGCGAAGACGGCTGGAGTCAGGATCTGGGCGAACTTGCGGAAGCCTGCGGAGTGAGCGAATCGTACCTAAGCCGGACTTTTCGGCGCCAGATTGGCGTTCCCTTAAGCCGATACAGAAATTCGCTGCGCCTCTCGCGATTTTGGCAGGAGTATCGTCAGCCGGAACAGAAGACCCTGGCGGAAGCAGTCTACGCAGCAGGATTCGGCAGTTACGCGCAATTTTATAAAGTTTTTACCCAGGCTTATGGCCGGGGTCCGAGAGCCTGTCTACCAGCCATCGAGGCGCCTATGTCTTGACTGCGCGCCTGTTTGTTATTTACAAGCTACTGTCCCGCAAGCTGCTATAAACTCGAAAATCACATCCTGTGCCATCTCACTGTGCTTTAAAAATGGTGAAGGGAGTCACACCCGGCCATGAAGTCGAATACCGTTTCGCGGCGAGCTTTTTTCCTGGTTTCACTTTTGACGATCGTCGTTTGCCTTCCGTCGAAACTCCTCGCCGCATCAGCTAAGCTTCTTGTGAGGAATGCCCGTATTTTTACGATGGCTCCTCGGCAGCGCGATCCATTCATGGGCTATCTTGTTGTTGCTGACGATGGAACAATTCTTGCTGTCAGTGCAGGCGATCCGCCCGCCGGCATCACGGCAGCTCAGATATTCGATGCGCATGGGGAGTGGATCATTCCCGGCTTCATTTCGGCTCACAGCCATCTTTGGCAAGCTGCATATCGTGGAATCGCCGCGGACAAAACTTTGATTAGCTGGATCGACGATCTTTATTATGAGAGATCGGCAAAAGCCAATCCCGAAGACCTCTACTGGTTCTGTCTGCTTGGTGCCCTCGATCACCTGCAGAACGGAATTACTGCCGCCTATAACTTCAACTACGCCCGAATTTATTGGCAGGGCGGCGGCGACAATGCATTTGATGAGGCTCAGTTTCGCGCTGAAGAGAAGTCAGGCATCCGCTTCATTCACGGCTATGAGCCGGGAATGATGCGGCCAGGAATTATAGTCGATCAGGCGCGCAGGCGGCTCAAAGCCTTTCTCGATTGGACTGCCGCTCAACCACCCTCATCAAACTTTCTGAGCGTGATGATCAACGGTGGGACTGCCTTTAACAATACCTACCAGCAGTCCGTCATGGAGAAGGCGCTCATGGACCAATTTTCGTTGATGAACCAGAGCCACTACCTTGAACCTCCTGAGCCGATCACCCAGGGTGAAGAGCGCGCTGAGTTTCACTGGTTCATGGATAGCGGAATGCTGTCGAACAAACTCATCTTCGGACACTTTATCCATACCGATGATTACATCCTTCAACAGGTGGTCAAGAATGATGTCGCAATGACATGGAACCCGCTATCGAATGGCCGCATGGCATCCGGAGTCGCTGATATCCCAAAGTATCTCAAGCTTGGAATTCGCATAGGCATGGGAATAGACGGGGAGGCCAGCGGCGACCTTGCGGACCCATTCGAGAATATGCGCGCGGGCCTCTATGCAGTCCGCGATAAGTATGAAGACGCGACTGTGATTAGCCCCTACCAGGTACTATGGCTTCACACCATGGGCAGCGCTGATGTACTTGGAGTGAAAAACAAACTTGGCAGCCTGGAGCCCGGAAAGTTCGCAGACTTCGTAGTGATCGACCCCGCCCGGCTCGGTGCCGTTCTTGAGGACGCTTATGCAAACCTGGTTCTGGTCACCGCACAGCGTGACATCGACCGGGTCTACGTCGGCGGTGACCTTGAGGTTGACCATGGCCAGCTTTTGCACCAGGATATGACCACGATTCAGAAAGAAGTAAACCAGCGCGTTACGGCCACAGCGCGATTCGAGCCTAAGAAATAGGATCCTACATCAGTAGTCCTTTCGAGAACAACAGGGTTTAGCGCCTTTCCACGATGAGTCCCGGCTGGAAGCGCGTATTTGGCTATTCCGGGTGCGAAGCGAGTAGCCACGGCCTGCGCTATGATCGCAGAGGTCCCTGCACATGTATTGCCGAGGTGTCCCATATTTGACGCGTCAAAGCCTCTGGGATCCGTTTCTGGGATCGTGAAAGGTGCGAACCGCCCTGTGCCGCTCCATACTGATTGTTTTCGTCAGTTCAGATCAACCAGATGTTAGGCGGACAGCAGATCATTACTTCAGAAACTGCGTCGTGAATGCCGACTTCACGTCGATTGGCCTCTTCAGAACCTGCAGGTCGAGTATCTGAGCATATGTGTTTTGCCATCGGCTCGCATCGAATTGTCCAACTTGGGCGCCACTCCGGTCCTCGCCTGTAACGAAGTTGCCATTCTTGAGCGCGGTGTAGCTGTACTGTTCCCAGTCCGGGCTAAGTGCTGGATTGAGCTTGAGAATCATGGCGTTGGCCGCCACCGGGTCATTCATATAATCTCGCCAACCGCGCACACTCGCCCGTACAAACCTCGCAACGATCTCCGGGTGTTCACGCATAAAGTCCGCTGATGTATAAAACACGCGGTACGGATCGAAGCCTGCATCTCTATTCATCAGCATGCGCGTTGGAACGCCGGCCCTGTGGGCAAAATACGGCTCGGAAGTGACAAACCCCTGCTGGATATAGCCCGGGTCCTGCAGAAAATTGGCGACGCTGTAAGTTGCAGGTATTTCATGGACCCGATCAAGCTGAAACTTCTTCACCAGAAACTCCCACCATGTGGAACCTGGTTTCACAGCAACCATGTGCCCATTTAAGTCGGTCCAGGTATGGACCGGCGAGTCAGCCCGCAACAGAATCCCCTGCGGATCATGCTGCATGGTCGCACCCACCGCGATGAGCGGTTCGTTGGAGTTGGCAATCGATTCCAGCACGAGATCGGACGTCGCCATTCCAAACTGAACAGCTCCGCTCGCCACCAGCGGCTCACTGGAGATATAAGGGCCACCTGGCAGAATCTGCACATCCAGACCTTCCCCTTTGTAGTAGCCCTTGGCGATAGCATCGTAAAAGCCGCCCTGCTCCGGCTGCGGATACCAATCCGCCTGCAGCTTAACGATCGTCAGACCGGCCTTCTGCGAAGAGCGGCAGCCCAAATTGCCCAGCAACACCACAGACAAAGCGGCCGAAATGAGAAAACGCGCAATTTGCATGGCAGCAGCTTAGCATTCATCCGCTGAGCGGAGAACAATCTTGATCCCCGAGCGCTACACTTAACGCGAGCAGCCATGCATCACTGCCCAGCTTCCCAACAAGCTGAGGTCCACCGCGACGACTCGGAAGCGTAATAGCCGGCCAGCCAAGCAGGCTGACCGGAGTCGTGTAGCGAAGAATCCTTATCCGCGCTCCCGAATGATCTTCACCAGCTCGCAGTTCGGCCGTCGGGCTGCAAGGCAGCAAAAGAACATCAAAACCCGCCAACACCCGGTCACTTTCGCTCCTAAATACGTCAAGCCTCTTCCGCAATTCAGCAAGTTCACCCGATGCCAGCGAAGCACCCCAACGCAACCGTTTCGCAATGACAGGTTCAAAACCATCCCGGGGTTCGGGATGCAGAGCCGCCGCCTCGCTCGCCTGCAGTGGCACATACAACTCCATCGAGTCACGCCAAATCGACGCATCAAAGACCGAAACATGCGCGCCCAGCCGCAGGAATCGAGCCTGCCATTCCTCGAGAGAAGCCACAACTTCGTCTTCGCAGTCATGCAGAAATTCAGCGTCCACAATCCCTAAGCGAAGCCCTCGCAGCTCAGGCGCATCTGCCTGTGGCAATCCAAACAGAGCCGCTCCAAGCGATGGTCCATCGCCGAGATCACGATACAACCATCCAAGTGTGTCAAAGCTCGGAGCAAGATGTTCGCCGCCGCTCCAGAGGTCACGCCCATTGACCACATCCAACGTAACCGACCCGCGATACCCAATCAGTCCGCACAATGAAGCAGGCACCCGAATAGAGCCTCCCGTATCCGTGCCAATTGCGGCCATTGCAGAACCCTCCTGCACGCTCGCAGCAGCACCACTCGACGATCCGCCCGTCAGCAGCGTTGCATCAACCGGCTGAAGACAATCGCCGAAATCCTGATTCTCTCCCGTAATGCCATAAGTGAGCTGGTGCAAGTGCGTCTTGCCCATAATCACCGCACCAACATCTTTGAGCCTCGAAACAACTGCCGAATCTTCGCTTGCCGCTACACGAGCCATGCTCAGAGCCTGTGATCCGCACGTCGTAACAAATCCTTCCAGATCGAAACAATCCTTCAACGAAACCGGAATCCCCCAAAGCGGCCTACTCACAATCAATTCCGGATCCAGGCGCTCTGCCTCACGCAACGTCCATGCTTCGACCTGAGCAAGATAGACATTCCTTCCGGCGTTCGAATCGGCGCGTTTGAAAGCCCCCTCTACCTGCTCATGCACATTGGCGCGACCGGATCGATATCTCTCGGTTAGATCTCGAATGGAAGAAGGGATTTCAGAGGCTGATGGCATACGTGCATTCTATGCAGACCAGCCATTCAGGAGTAGTGACGCATCAAAATCACCCTTGAAAAGACAGCAGACTATGCTAATTTCAACTATGGCAGCTTGCAGCGAATCGAGCCCGACTGCTTCGATACTCCAGCAAGACGAGCAGCGCATGGCAGCTCTCGCCAACTGGGCAGCGCGCACACTCGCGAACGTTCATCCTGTGCCATTTGCCGCCGAGATAGTCCACACTACAACTGGCAAAAGGCTGATGCGTGCGCTCAACGCGGTGGCCCGTTGCAATGACCCCAGTGCGCATGCTGAACTTCGCACAGTGCGGCTCGCCTGCCGCAAACTCGGTTCCTATTCGTTAAAGGAATACACCCTCTACTCCACGTGCGAACCATGCCCCATGTGCATGGCAAGCGCTCTGTGGGCAGGACTTGACCGCGTCGTCTATGGAGCCACGATTGCCGACGCCAATCGCTTCTGTCGCCAGATTCATATCCCCGCCATGGAGGTTGCCAAGCGATCTGACATGAGCGCGACCGTGGTCACCGGGCCAGTTTGCCGAGATGAATGTGTTGTCCTTTTCACCCATCCGAAGATGCAGGAAACCTTCAAGACCTGGAGCACCGCAAAAGAAGTGTCAATCACAGCTTAGAAGTCAACCTAATTTCAGAGAGGAGGCAGCGATTGGAGACACTCGCAACACAGCTCGCCGAAGTGCTCGGCGATCCTTCTCGCGTCATTACACAGACCTCCATCGTTGAACGTCTCTCGCGTGACTTCTATTGGTACTCACCCATTCTTCGTCCCCTGCTCGACGGCAAATGCGCCGATGTGGCAGTCCAGCCTCTATCCGCTGAGGAGGTTCGCGCTGTCCTGCGCCTCTGCTACACGCTCGACGTGCCTGTAACAGTTCGTGGAGCAGGCACTGGCAACTATGGCCAAGCGGTACCGTTGCATGGTGGCGTGGTACTTGATCTGACGCGCATGGAACAGATCGAGTCCATCACCTCGGACGGCGTTGCAATCTGCCAGCCAGGGGTTCGTCTCGGTGTCCTTGAAACGACGGCCCGCGAGGAGGGTTGGGAACTGCGCTGCTATCCCTCCACGATCGTCAAAGCAACCGTAGGCGGTTTCCTCGGAGGAGGCTCAGGCGGCATCGGCTCCGTCGCTCACGGCGCCCTCCGCGACTTCAACACAGTCCGAGCCTTCGAGGCAGTCACCATGGAATCCGAGCCACGAATTCTCATGCATGAAGGCAACGGAGTGCACGAAATCCTTCATGCCTGGGGCACAAACGGCGTCATGACGCGCATCTGGCTCGCACTGACACCCGTAGTCGAATGGGCGCAATGCGCCATTTCTTTTTCGAGTTTCGACGCTTCCTTCGAATTCGGCACTGCAATCGCTACCAATCCCGGGTGGACAAAGCGCCTTGTCACCGCCTTCGAATGGCCCATCCCATCATTCTTTTCCCCAGTCCGAAATATCACGCGCGATGGTGCAACGTCTGTCTTTCTTCTCATCGCCAACTCTCAAGCAGCCCCACTCGCAACCTTTGCCAAGGCATCCGGAGGCGAAGTAACCTTCTGCGCTCCCTACGGTGGACTGCGTTCATCACCTCTTCTCTCGGACTACACATGGAACCACACCACTCTCTGGGCGATGAAAACTGACCCTGCATGGACCTACCTGCAATGTGGCTTTGACGTCGACGTCACACGCGCACGCGAGCAGCTCGCAATTCTCAAGCAGCGCTTCGGCGATGACTTCCTGCACCACATCGAGTGGATGAAAAACGGCGCCGGCAAAGTCTTCGCCGGTGCAATACCTGTCGTCCGCTTTCGCACTCTCGAATATCTGAACACAATGATCGACACCTGCCGCACCAACGGAGTATTTGTGGCCAACCCGCATGTAAATTTCGTCGAAGGAGGCGGCCGCTATCGGCCCGACAATGTGCAGCTTCAAGCCAAATATCGCTACGACCCCAAGGGTCTGCTCAATCCGGGAAAGATGGCTACATTTCATCGCATAGAGGAAGCCCTGGCATGAAGACCCGCATTGCCGACAGCCGAAACTTCGCCTACCTGAACTGGAAACAGGTCGATGCCCTCCCACGCGACCGCACGCTCCTGATTCTGCCGAGCGCAGCCATCGAGCAGCACGGCCCGCATCTTCCGCTCGCAACTGACACGCTGATCAACAACGAACTGCTCGGTCGCGCACTCGATCTGTTAACCGCCGAAGCGCCTGTGTACGCCCTGCCGCCGGTCTGCTATGGCAAAAGCAATGAGCATCTCGGCTTTCCCGGCACATTGTCTGTCTCCACCACAACTTTCATAGCAGTCTTAAGAGATTTGGGCGCAAGTCTTTCAGCGGCAGGTTTCCGACGCGTTGCGATCTTCAACACACACGGCGGAAACAACTCATTGGTAGATGCGATGGCCCGCGACCTCCGCGCAGAATTCGGCATGCGCACCTTCACCATCTTCGGCTCCGCAGGTGCCGACTTTGAAGGACTCAACCCGCAGGAGCGTACCTACGGATTCCATGCCGGCGAAGTCGAAACTGCATTCCTTCTCGCCACAACCCCAGAGCTTGTCGACACCTCGGCCTATACGGCTAACTACATCGCATCCATTGAGCACAAATCACTCCTTGCTCACGAGAACGGCGCGGCAAACTTCGCATGGCTTACACGCGACATCGCAGCTAGTGGAGTGATGGGCGACCCCCGCCCGGCCACAGCCGAAAACGGCGAGCGATGGCTCACCACAGCCGCCAAAAGAATTGCCGCTGTGATCGAGGAAATCTTGGAATTCCGCGAACCCACCTCATCCGCCGGGGCGTAATCC
The DNA here is from genome assembly GCA_964453815.1 of uncultured Acidobacteriaceae bacterium. GTDB lineage: Bacteria > Acidobacteriota > Terriglobia > Terriglobales > Acidobacteriaceae > Silvibacterium. The sequence goes on from CAYVSQ010000559.1 coordinate 29,802, forward strand.
AAAGCGTGAGCAAAATACACATCGACTGCGGCGGGGGAGTCACGCTGGAACGCGGCGTGCGCTTTCAGGTCTCTGATGGAACCACGCTCGTCTCCGATCATTACTATCCACCCGGCAACGCACCACAACCGACGCTGCTGATGCGCCAGCCATACGGACGCGATATCGCGTCAACCGTCGTCTTCGCGCACCCCGCATGGTTCGCGCGCCACGGCTACAACATCGTCATTCAGGATGTGCGCGGTCGCGGCGGCTCCGAGGGCACTTTCTATCCATTTCGCCATGAAGCCGGCGATGGCGCGGAAACTATCGCGTGGCTGCGCACTCGCCCGGAGTCCGATGGCCGCATCGGCATGTACGGCTTCTCTTATCAAGGCGCAACCCAATTGCTGGCCGCTGCCGAACAGCCCGAGGGTTTGCAGTGCATCGCACCGGCGATGACCGCCTGCGACCTCTTCGCCGGATGGTTCTATCACAACGGCGCTCTGCGGCTTTCGTCTTCACTAAGCTGGGGCCTGCAAATGCTGAAAGAAGACGCCCGCCGACTCGGATTGCATGATCCAGGTTTCCGCTTGGAAACTGCATGGCAAAACGTGCGTGAACAGGCCATGCACCTGCCCTACGGCGCTCATCCTTCGATTAGCGATCCGACGTTACCCTCATACGTCCGTGACTGGTTCGAGCACTCCGTGTCGAGCGAGTACTGGTCCTCAATGGATGTCAGCCAACGCGCGCATTGCATCAAAATTCCGGCACTTCACGTATCCGGATGGTATGACACCTATCTAGAAGGCAGCATGCGCGGCTTCGATCTTCTGCGGCGAAACGCCGGCTCCGAGCACGCACGCCATCATCAGTATCTGCTTGCGGGCCCATGGATACACATTCCCTGGAGCGATCGGGCAGGCGAAGGCAACTTCGACTTAGAAGCCCGATTTGATACCGACTCGCTGCTTCTACGCTGGTTCGATCACTGGCTGAAAGACGCGGGAACATGGTCTGCAGAGCCTCGCGTGCGTCACTTTGTTCTGGGCTTGAACACCTGGCAGGAAGCTGACGACTGGCATGGAAGCTCCCAAGCAACGCTGTACCTCCACAGTCAGGGCCGCGCTCCGTCGCTCAAAGGTGACGGCACTCTCACCGCTCTCAAACCAGACAGCGAAGAACCACCCGATCTATTCATCTACGATCCCGAAGTCCCAGTCGCGGCGCCCGGAGGTCTCTTATCGCAACCGGGCCCCTTTGATCAGACCGCAATCGAAGCGGGGAACAATGCGCTTGTCTACACCACTAAGCCTCTGACTGAATCACTGCACGTCTTCGGTGCTCCGCACATTGCGCTTTACGCCGCAACTTCTGCCCCTTCCGCCGACATCACCGCCAAACTCGTTCGCGTCCTTCCTTCAGGCCGAGCAGAATTCATCTCGATCGGCATCGCCCGCTCCTCATTCTTGTTCAGCCGTTCATACCTCCCTGACACGATCCATCTCTGGGAATTCAACCTGGAACCCACTTCCTGCATGTTCAGCACCGGCGAGCGTCTGCGGTTAGAGATCGCAGGCTGCGCATTCCCGCTGTACGACCGCAACCCTGGCAACGACACCCCGCCCAGCGAAATGACGCCCTTCAACTGGAACCGCTCCACACACATCGTTCATCACGACAACGAACATCCCTCAGCCCTACGCCTTTCCGTGATCGTATGAGTTCCATTCCCGAGATCCTTTTTCGCGACGTAATCAAGCGTTTTCGAGCTACCGACCCGCCTGTGCTTCAAGGCATCGACTTGACCATCGAGCGCGGCGAATTTGTGACGATTCTCGGCCCATCTGGGTGCGGCAAGTCCACGATGCTCAAGCTCGTCGCTGGGCTCGAGCCCATCACCTCCGGCCAGATATATGTCAACGGCCTCGAACCAAAAAACGCACGTCGCCTGATTTCTTTTGTCTTTCAGGAAGCGACACTCCTTCCATGGCGCACCGTTGAACGAAACGTCGCCCTCGCCCTTGAACTGGAAGCTCGCTCGCGTGAAGATGCCCTTCAAACCACTGGCAGATTGCTTGAGCTAGTCGGACTTACAAATGTGGCCCAGAGCTACCCCAGAGCACTCTCTGGCGGCCAGAAGATGCGGGTCTCCATCGCCCGCGCACTTGCCACCAAACCACGCCTCCTGCTGATGGACGAACCGTTCGCCGCACTCGACGAGATCAACCGCGATCGCATGAATGAAGAAATTTTGCGACTCCGTGAAGCGGGCAACTGGACCGTACTCTTCGTTACCCATTCTGTAGCCGAAGCCATCTTCCTTTCATCGCGCGTTGTCATTCTGTCACCGCATCCCGGCCGCATCGCTCATACCATCTCAGTAGACCTTCGCTATCCAAGAACAACCACCCTGCGCGAAACAGTTGAATTCGACACGCTCGTCAACCAGGCATCACGGCTTCTGCGCGAGGCACACCGGGCATGAAAAAAAAGCTGCTCCTGGCAGTCAATGGTGTTGTGGTTTTCGTCGCACTGTTATGCGTGTGGCAAGCTGTGGTCTGGGTTCTGCACATTCCACCCTACATTTTGCCTCCAGCAATTATTGTCGGGCGAACAATCGTGACGCGCTTTCCGGAATTGTGGACCTCCTTTTGGATCTCGGCCGAAGCAGCAGCGGCTGGCCTTCTCGGAAGCATCGTAGGCGGTCTCTTTATAGCTCTGATCTTCGCGCGCCTGCCCTGGCTCAGGCGCATGCTCTTCCCGTACACAATTCTTCTGCAGACCGTTCCCATCGTTGCAATCGCACCCCTCATCCTCATGTGGGCAGGACAGGGGCTCTTCGCCGTAGCCTTGGTCACCTTCATCATCTGCCTCGCGCCCATCATCGCCAACGCCACACAAGGACTCATCAGCATCGACACCAACCTATTGCAACTCTTCCTCATGCACAACGCCTCGCAAGGACAGATCTTGCGGAAGCTGCGCCTGCCACACTCGCTGCCGTATCTCTTCGTAGGCATCCGCATTTCGAGCGGAATCGCCGTCATCGGTGCCATCACCGGCGAACTCTTCGCCGGATCGACCCGTGTCGGTCAGGGCGGCCTCGGTTACTCTATCCTGTATGCCATGGCACAACTCCAGACCGACTATCTCTTCGCCCTGGTCTTCGCCGCAACCATACTTGGCTTTTCTTTCTTCTTTATCGTGATGTTTTTCGAATGGCTCTTTCTTCACAAGTGGCACGAATCAGCCCACTCAGAAGGCAGCGAATCCTGAGATACCGCCAGACATTAAGGAGACCCTCACAACAAATGATTCGTCTCGCAACTTCCGACGGCTGGTGGCTGATTACGCATCCGGACCACGCGCATCTTGCCGGCGAATTCGCCGCAGCGTGGGGCAACGTGCTCTTCGCTGCGCCGGAACCGCGCTCTCACGTGCTTCGCGGCATCTATCGACATGACAACGGCTGGCTGAAGCGCGACGCCGCGCCTGCTATTACGCTTGAAGGAAAGCCTGTAGCCTTCTCCACGGAGTTAGTCGGTACCTACGCGGCGTTCGAGGAAATCGATCTCGCTGACTATCTTGCTGTCCGTCGTGAGGCTGTCCTGGCGATGGCCGAAGAAGACCCTTTCGCTGCCATCCTCATCTCCATGCATACGCACAATCTGCTTTCAGAACGCGCAGATCGCAGCACGATCCGCCCTGAACAGCTTCCTTTGCTGGACGGCTTTCTCGTCGAACAATTAGACCTACAAGGCAAATTGAGAAAGCACCTACTCAACACCGCCGAGTTCTTTCCTAGGCAACTCGACCAAGTACTTACAGAAAACTTTCGATTGCTGCAAGCCACAGACAATCTTTCTTTGCTCAGTTGTGTGGATTTCGAAAAACCCGCGACCTTGCTGCACCCGCTTCGCACAGAGCATGGCGATGCTCAGCAGGTCACGGTTCAGAGAAAAGCCGAACGCAGCTTCAGGCTCTCACCTTATCCTCTGCGTGAACCAGAAATGCGTTTCGTCCTGCGCGCGCGTTTCGTGCGAGTCAGGCGCTTCACATCGTCAACAGAATTGGCAGACCGTCTCGCCGCAGCACCGATGCAAACACTCGAAGTCACCATCTCTGCATAAAAATTTACTTCCCCGGCAGAGTGGACACATGCGCTGACACAATTCGCCAGGCATTATCGAGCCGCACCCAGACCTGACTCTGCCGTCCTCGAACAACGCCGCCGCGACCATCGCGCTCAAACTCCAGAGTTACGCTCCCAAAGTCTTTCCCAAACGTCACGATATCCAGCCGCACCATCCGCCGTGCAAGATTCACCGCAGGACGGTTCTTCCGAAACGCCTCGATCTCTTCCACGCCATACAGATTCTCACCCGCGCCAAACCGGATCGCCAGTGACGACGCCCAAAACATAGCCTTCAGAACGTTAACGTCATTGCTCACCAACGCTTCCTCATAACGCGGATAGAGCCCTCGCAGTTCCGCAACCGTTTCCGGATCATTTACCACCATTAAGGTCTCCTCAGAGTAAGAGGCGCAGAGCACGCATTATTCAAACAACACGCGCGGAGGCAGCATGTTCTTCGAAACAGCCGCTGCCACGGTAATCATCGGCTCATTCACCACTTGGCTCAATTGCAGCTTCATCGCCACGCTGCACAGCAGGTACGCATGCATCGGCTCCATACCCCAATGCTTGCCCAGAAAATCAATCATTCGATCGGTCGCGCTCCGCGCCGCTTCCAAAGCATCGGTCGCCGACTCCAACACCAGCCAGCTTCCCCAATCTTCACTCGACGGCATCCCCGCTGATTCCAGCATCGGCCCCGCCAGAGTCTGAGCCTTATGTATCCTGAAACGCAGCGTCACATCGGCCGGGCATTCAATCCCGTTGATGCAGACTTCGCCATCACCCTGTGCCGCATGCGCATCACCGCAAGAAAACAGTGCTCCAGGCTGCAGCACCGGCAGATACAAAGTCGCACGAGCACACAATTCACGCACATCCAGATTGCCGCCAAACACACCCGGCGCCCGTGTGCGAATCTCGCCGCGCTCCGCAGGAGCAACTCCCATAATCCCGCAAAAAGGCCGCAGAGGAACCACCGCTGGCGCAAGCGAGCGCGTTTCATTTTCATCAAGCTCCCAATGAAAAAGAAATGGTCCCTGAAATCGCTGCTGGAGAAGACCCAGTCCTTCAAGCACACTCGACCAGCCCCAGCCCTTGTGATGCACTTCAAGCACATCGATCTCCAACACATCGCCGGGTTGTGCGCCATGTAGCGCCACAGGGCCTGTCAGAGCATGAATCTTGCCGCGATCAATAGTTGTCAATTCTTGAGCGGTCATTCCGGGACGAACCTGAGCGCCGCTCGAATCTTGACATTCGAAATGCACTACATCGCCGGATTCAATCGTGAGTCGCGGCGATAGGTCTGCGTTCCACCGCGAATGCGTAGGCTCGGCGCTTAGGACATGCTGCGCCATCATCCCTCTATCTCGACAACCATCTGCACCTCAACCAACGCATTACGAGGTAAGCCGCTCACTCCAATCGCCGCGCGCACATGCCGGCCAGCTTCGCCGAACACAGCCATCAATAGATCACTCGCGCCGTTGATGGCTTTGGGCGAATCGGCAAAACCCGGAACGCTATTCACATATCCGTTCACCGAAACAATACTCTTGACCTTCGTTAGCGACCCAAGGTGCTGCTCGAGTACAGCCAGATGCAGCAGCGCACAGATGCTAGCTCCGGCATAGGCTTCCTCCAAAGTGCGATCCGAACCCACCGTCCCGCTGATCACTCCATCTGCATTCTGAGAAATCACCCCTGCAAGAAACACAAACGAGCCAGCCGTCTTAGCAGAACAGTAATTGCCGCCAGGTTTTGGAGGCGGTGGAAGATTCAAACCAAGCTGTGCTAGCGCGGCATAGGAATCCATGATGGACTACTCTAGCACGCGGCTCGCGAGCCCAGCGGGGACAAGATCATCGATTCACGCTAACAACCGGCCTTCCTCATGTAGAGCCAATGCGCTCGTTTAGTGCGTCTCCGGCGAAAACTGAATAGGTGGGCCACCGAGTGTATACTCATGTCAATTTTATTTCGTCGAACAAACGCCTTTCACAGCCCATCTCCGTTGACTGCCCCTCGATCCCAGCAATGTTGTCGATTGGAGGCCGCGAATGACAAAGCTCAAGAATTCGCGAAAGCAGGTACTTTCC
>CAYVSQ010000560.1:0-4687 GCA_964453815.1 uncultured Acidobacteriaceae bacterium
TCATCGCACTCTCATGGACCGCGATCTTCGTCTTTGCAGCTCGGAGCATTCGTACGCTTAGCCGATACGCCATTTTATCGGGCATTATTTACGGGTCACTGATCTACACCATCATGTACTCCCTTGTGCTACCCCGCTCGAACCTCTATCCCCACCACCCGCATCCCACCTTAATGGTTTTCTTCAACAACATTGCGGCCATGGTGTTCCTCGTCGGCATACCTATCGCTGTGGCCAACCTTTACCTAGCGCCTCAATTTGAGGAAAGCTAGTTAGCCGCCGGGCTACGGAGCGATCCAATACCTGGTACCTCGGCAGGATAGCGCGAGCAACAAACTCAGATTCAAGAGCCATGTTGCCTCCATTAATAGCTTAAGAGGCAAAGACAAGTCACACGTCCAGTTCATGACCTCGGATTCGCCATGTGCGGTTAGCAACTTGCGAAAACACATTTCTGAAGAGTCGAACAAATGGATCGTTGCCAGAATGTCCGGAACGATCCGTAGCTCTCGGGTGATAGTTTCGGATAGCGAATCTCCGGCCGGGTTTCGACTTTGCCCGCAAGCTGTTGGGTCGGCCGTGATACCCGCAAACTACTTGTGCCGCGAGAAAGGGCCCCGAATTCACTTTGTAAGCTTGTTCTGTACCTGCTTGCGGGGCTAGAACGCTCAGGAGGATTCGTGATTAGTCATCTGGTTCGTATGTTTCGGTTTGTGGCTGGGAATTTAATTAGAGGGTGCTCTCGTTTCTTGGGATGCCGGCCCCGCCAAAGCTACAAAAAAATGGCGGGGCGTGCGTTTTGAAATGCTCTGGACTCATCGGCGAGCCAACCGGCTCCTAGAGCCACGGAAAGAGGGGACGGTCAAGCATTTTGCGTTAGCTTACGACAACGGTGGTCGCTAGAAGTCGAAGCCGTCGCTCCGCTCACCACGTTCATCCCCATGGCCTTTGTCTTCGGGCAGACACAGCTTCCCCGTAATTTTGCTGTAGAAGATGTTGTTTTCATCCCTCTGCCGGACGTGAAGACTGCCGGTGGCGCCGAGGTAACGTCCCGTTCCGCTGATGACGTCCTCGATCGCGGCCCCGTATCCGTTCGACGGATTTCCCGAGAACTTCCCGATTCCCGTCTCCCGAACCGTCATGGTTCCTTCTGACGTCGTGTACACAAGAAGGCCACTCGTCGGTGAATATCCCGGTCCCGTAGCCGGTCCCGTCCCAACCCCATCCAGAACAAAATAAGTGGTTCCCTTCAGACCTAGATTGCCTTCCACCGCTCCGGCAGCACAAAAGTGGAATGCGCTCGTGCAGCCCTCCGGGGCGGAGGAATCGGTGATCTCCGCATGCAGCGCCCGGCACTGGCTGAACATAAATGGGGAAAAAAGTGTGGAACCTGCAAACAACACGACTGTGCGTCTCGTGAAACCTCTCATTAGTCCATCTCCTCGTTGGGTATTTCCGCAACCTGGTGGGCTGGGTATTCATTCATTACGCGGAGAATAGCAACGGCCCGTAAGCATGGGACATATCCAGCTCGAGAAATACCCATAAGGCCAGATCTGTCTGACCTGCCTGCCGAGAGTACCCTCATCTGCATGGACTTCGTCTTCCATCTCAATTCCAGGTCGACCATCGCACTCTATCGTCAGCTCTATAGCGAGTTGAGGCTCGGCATTCTCGCTGGACGTTTCGAGGCCGGCGCAAGGCTTCCCGGATCACGCCATCTTGCAGATTCTCTCGGAATCTCTCGCATGACTGTAAACGAGTGTTACGAACGCCTCGCCTCTGAGGGATATCTCGAAACTCGTCCTCGCTCCGGAACCTTTGTCTGCAAAAGCCTGCCAGACCTGAGCTTCTCGCCTGCCAGCCCCGGCATCCGCGAGTCCGTACCCCAATCCCGCTTCCTGCCTCGCCTCTCGCGCTACGGCGCCGCTGTCAACGCGCCGCTCCGCCGACCGGACTCCCCCGGCATCATCCGCCTCAACATGCACGGCCCCGACGTAGTGAATTTTCCTGTGAATCTTTGGTCGCAGCTCCAGAATCGCCGCATGAAGAGCGGAAGGTCCGATCTTCTCGACTACACCCAGCACTTCGCTGGCGACATCCAGCTTCGTCACGCCATCACGATGTATCTTCGCAAATCGCGCGCGCTCATTTGCGGTCCCGACCAGGTGATCATCGTAAGCGGGTCACAGCAGGCGATCTATCTGACTGCCAGGCTCCTGCTCAACGAAGGCGATGTCGTAGCGATGGAGAGCCCAGGCTATCGGCTCGCAGCAAAGGTGTTTTCTTCGCAGGGAGCTGCAATCCTGCCCATTCCCGTTGATGCCCACGGCATGAAGGTCTCAGAACTAAAGAAGCACGGGGCCCGGGCCAAATTGGTTTATCTAACGCCCTCACATCAGTATCCAACCGGAGTGTCTCTATCTCGGGGGCGCCGTATGGAGTTGCTCCACTGGGCGCGCAAATCGCACACCCTCATCCTCGAAGATGACTACGATAGCGAGTTCCGCTATAGCGGCCGCCCTCTGCCCTCGCTTCAGGGCATGGTCGACGATGCGCCCGTTCTCTACACCGGCACCTTCTCAAAAATGTTGTTCCCCTCCCTCCGTCTGGGATACGTAGTGGTTCCTCGATCCATGAAAAACGCCTTCACCTCCGCCAAGATGCTCTCCGACTTTCAAAGCCCGTCCTTCGAACAGGCCGTTCTAGCGGACTTCATCAACGAGCGTCATCTCGAACCTTACATCCGGCGCATGCGCACAATTTATGGCAGACGTCGCGAACTCTTCATTCATGCACTCAAAAAGCATTTTGGATCGCGGGTGAAAATCTTAGGGGACAACGCCGGAGTGTACGTGATGGCTGAGTTCAAAACCAATCTCTCACAGTCGGAAGCCCACGCACGTACCTTCCGGAATGGAGTCTCGCTCGAGCAGCTCTACTGGCCAGGGAAAGCCCCGCCGCCCCGAGCCGGGCGCGTCTCTTTCGTCTGTGCGTTTGCGGGCAGAACCGATGCTGAACTTCCTCTTGCAGCCGAGCTTGTAGCCAGTGCCTTGCTCTAACGCTAAACCCGATATAAACAAGCCATCGCAGAAGGCTGGGAAGACGATTTCGAAACCACCATGGCCAATCGTCCGGGATTGGGGACGTGTCTTTAGCTGCGCTGAGGATGGTCCGTCGTCAACAGCATCCGTTGCATGCTGCAACTGACCAAGTGGCTGGATATGCTAATCTTTGCCCATCAAGCGAGTCGGGCCAATAAGAACGATGACGGATTCCAAAACAAAGATCGGATTGATTGAGGATGCTGCCACCATAGGCGAGGTTGCGAAGGTATATGACGAATGGCCGGCGCAAATCGGGCCGTCAGCAGACAGATTGCCGAAGCGGTGTACATCACAGCGATGTTTGCTTTCTTCAACCGCGTCGCCGACGCTTTCGGCATTTCGCCACAGGGCTATCTTGAAATGAATGCGATGACCGAGTGAGCGACAAATGATGAAGATGAAGATGAAGGAACGCACAAAGCGCCGGTTACTTATTGCTTGCGCGGTGCTTTTCTGTTTGTGGCTCCCCTTCCTCGGCTATATCAACTGGGCAATGCACCAGTCGCCCGAGACTTTCGGGCATGTCATGGCAAGAATGCCCATGCCTGCCTATTTTCTCTTTCCCTTCGAAACCATGTGGACCCGTGCGCGCAAGGGCACATTGAAGGTTGGGGATAGTGCGCCCGACTTCCAGGTCAAGACACTGGACGCCAAAGCGCCGGTACAATTGGCGTCACTTTGGGTTAACAAACCGGTCGTGCTGGTCTTCGGCAGTTACACTTGACCGCCATTTCGGCGGGAGGTTCCCGCCCTAAACAAGTTGTCCGAGGAGTACAAGGGTAAGGTCGATTTCTACGCCGTCTATATTCTCGAAGCGCACCCAACTGACGTCTGGGCGATGCAGAGTAACGTTCGCGACAAGGTGCTTTTTCGCAGCCCTCGCGATGAGCAGGAGCGTGCGTCGGTAGCGGGAGTTTGCGTGCGCAAGCTGGGCATCAAATTTCCCGCTGTCATCGACGGCTTCGACAACCGTGTTGAAATTGCCTACACCGGATGGCCTGACCGCCTCTATCTGATCGAACAAGGCGGTCGCGTCGCGTACAGGAGCAAGCCTGGTCCGTTCGGGTTCCACCCGGAAGATCTCAAAGCTGCTCTCAAAAAGATACCGACTGGCTTGTAAGCCAGTAAGCATGCTGATTCGCCGAGACCCCTTCCGATCGCGCCTGACGTTTCTCGTGCGCTAAGACTTAGCTGATTCGCCGCTGCTGCCTAGCATGCGTTCTCCGCTTCCCATTGCCCAGACGCTGATCTCTATAGACCAGCATGGGCGGCGAATGAGCCTCGGCATCGCGAGTGCGCCTTAAGAGGAAGTCTCCCGCTACTTAACCGACCGTCCTCCTCTTGAGGCGGACAACATGAGCACGCATGCAGGAACATATTGCGCAGGTTTGTGTTACCGACCTTGCTTTTGCTTAGCCAACGAGCCTTGCCTCCGATGGAGTACTTTAGTATCGGCGGCCTCATGGACCCCGCCTTTTACTTCGCTTTTGCCGTATCACCCAGGCATCCGCTTGCCTGCTCTCATTAATTGTTAGCTTCTCAACTTTTAGGTTGATGCCAACGTCCACTCGATGGGTTTT
>CAYVSQ010000561.1:0-11177 GCA_964453815.1 uncultured Acidobacteriaceae bacterium
GTGGGGGAACCCTCAAATCCAGCCTACAGCAGCTCCTTCGCCGTTAGCACCCTCTGCACTGCCTCATCCGGCGTCTTCCCCACCGCCGAGAGGTGCCCCATCTTTCGCCCCTTGCGCGGCTTGTGTTTCTCATAGAGATGCAGACCGACTCCTGGAATGGCCAGCGCCCGGTCGAAGCGCGGCTCGCGTGCCTCGCCGTCTTTACCGAGCCAGAGGTCGCCTAACAGATTCGCAATGGCCGCCGGCTGCACAACGGAGACATCGCCCAGCGGCAGATCGCACACCGCACGCACGGCCTGTTCGAACTGGCTGGTAACGCAGGCGCGCTCACTAGCGTGATAGCTGTTATGCGGACGCGGAGCGAGTTCGTTCACCAGCAGTTCGCCGCCTTTGGTCACGAACATCTCGACGGCCAGCAGCCCTTCGATCTCAAGTCCGGCGGCGATACCGGTCGCGATCTGCTGCGCGCGGGCTTCGAGATCGGGCTTGATAGAGGAAGGAATAACGCTCCAATCGAGGATCTGGTTTTCGTGGTGATTCAGGGCAGAGGCGAAGCTTTTGGTCTCGCCATTCGGCGCGCGCGCGACCATCACGGAGATCTCCTTCTCGAGATCGAGCGCCTGTTCGGCCACGCACGGCTTGCCGCCCAGCAGCCGCCACGCCTCGGCTGCACTCGTCGCATCTCCAAAGCCGATCTTCACCTGGCTCCGGCCGTCGTATCCGCCGCGTGCGCTCTTCACGAAGCACTTGTCGCCGAGAGCCGAGACAGCATCAGCCAACTCGGCTTCAGACTCCACCGCGCGCCAAGCTCCAATAGGAGCTCCGTGATCGCCAAGCCAGTTCTTCTGCAGGATGCGGTCCTGGATAATCCGCATAGCACCAGCGCCTGGGCGAACCGGCGCATACTTCGCCGCAGCCTTCAAGCACGCAATCGAGATCTGCTCGATTTCGAGCGTCACCACATCGCAGCCGCGCGCCAGATCGGCGGCCACGCGGGCGTCATCCCATCCGCCCTCGAAGCACGCATCGACGACAAAGCGTGCGGGGCACGAAGGATCAGGGTCCATGACCTGAATCCTGTAGCCAAGGGAGCGCGCGGCCATGGCCGTCATGCGGCCAAGCTGCCCTCCGCCTAGAATGCCGATGGTCGCACCGGGCAGAATTCCCGTCACAGCGGTAGCACCTCGCTGAGCACTTCGTCGCGTCGCTCCTCGCGCCAAGCGTGCAGCTTCTGGCGCAGGTCGGCATTGAAGAGAGCGAGAATCTCGGCGGCGAAGAGGGCGGCATTCGCCGCTCCTGGCTTGCCGATGGCCAGCGTGCCCACGGGGACGCCCTTGGGCATCTGCACGATCGAGAGCAGCGAGTCGATGCCGTTCAACATTGTGGCCGGAACCGGCACTCCCAGCACGGGGACCAGCGTCTTCGCCGCCAGCATCCCAGGCAGATGCGCCGCGCCGCCGGCTCCGGCGATAATGACGCGCAGGCCCCTTTCCTCAGCCTGCTCGGCATAGGTAAAGAGCCAGTCGGGCGTGCGGTGCGCCGAGACGATGCGCGCCTCGCAGGGAATTCCAAAATACGTTAGGAGTTCTATGGCGGGGGCGAGCACTTCATAGTCACTTTTGCTACCCATCACCACGCCAACCAGCGGGGTTTGCTTCATGGGGAAATTATAGCGAGTCAGCAAGTTAGCTAGTCAGCAGGCTTCGAACGCACCCGGTCCATGCCTCCAGCTCATCGATCGCAATGCACTCCCGATCGCTGTGAGCGGTGTGCATGTCCCCCGGACCGAGGACCACAACTTCCTCGGCGATCTTTGCGAAGTGTGTCGCCTCCGATGCGAACGAGATTCCGGTCGGTTGCCGTCCGAAGGTCTTCGACAGCATCCGGACGAAAAGCGAGTCAGCGGAATAGGCAAATCCGGGCTCGGCTCGCCGAGCTTCAACGTGGATTGCGCATCCGGGATTCTCGCATTGCGTTCTTGCGGCGATAATCTTCAGCCACTCAAGCGCTGCTGCCGGATCTTCGTCGGGGATGGGCCGCCACTCGACCAGGAAACGACACTCGCCGGGAACAATGTTCTTTGCCGTACCACCGCTGACAACGCCCACGTTGAAAGTAGTGTAAGGCGGGTCGAAGAGATCGTTGGTTGTGGTCTCTTGCTCCCTGCCCTCGATGGCCAACATCATCCTCGCTGCTGCGTAGATGGCCGAAGAGCCTTGTCGCGGAAAGGCGCTATGTGCTTCCTTGCCCTTCACCATGACCTCGGCAAGACCGTAGCCCTTGCCCGCAATCGCTGGCCGTAGCGATGTCGGTTCACATACAAGAACGCTGCGCGCGCGCAGCACGGGTGCCGAAAGTAGATGAGTCGCGCCCACACACCCCACTTCTTCGTCGGCCGTGAGGATCAGGGCCACGCTGCTGTCGATCCCCGCGCACTTTATCCCGGAAATCGCGGCCAGAACTCCGGCAAGCGAGCCTTTCACGTCACATGCGCCGCAGCCGTGGAGAGATCCGTGGCGCTCTTCGAGTATGGTCGCGGTCGGCCACGCCTCTGAGGCGAAGGGAACGGTGTCTGTGTGGCAAACAAAAGCAAGGTCTGCGTGGGCAGACTCGGCTTGGTGCCCGGGGCGCGCAATCACGTTGATCTTCTCGACGCCGTTCGCGTCAAAATAGCAAAATTGCCGCATAGTCCAGCCGCTCGTTTCGAGAATGCGTACTGCCGCATCAATCACCGGCCGGTTGGACATGGAAGAGACGGAAGGAATGCCGACCAGTTCTCGCAGGATATCGGTCCCAGATGTCATGTGTGCCAGACCTTTCGGTACACTTCTTTGTATTGCTCGACAATTTCGTGCTGGAGTTCGTGGCTTCCGTCCTTGAGGATGTGTTTCCCGGCAACGATCACATCCTTGATAGCCGGCCGCGAGAGGCCGAAGACAACGATGGGCAAAAGATCAGCGGCCGAGTTGCCGGCGATAGAAATATCGTCGAGATCGATCCCGAAGAAATCCGCCGGACGACCGACGGCAAGGGTTCCGCTATTGAAGCCCAAGGCCTCCGCCCCGCCGACCGTCGCATAATGGAACAGTCTGTGTGACAAATTAGACGCCCCTATTTCATCCAGGACCACGCGTTTCTGAATTTGTAACCGTAAGTGATACTCAAGTTCCCGCGCATCTTCCAACGGATCGATCTGTGCCTGGCTGTCGGACCCAAACGCGAAGCGAATGCCGCGCGCAGCGGTCCGCGCCGCATCAATAATGCCGTCGCCCAGGTTGCGCTCTGTCGTCGGGCAGGAGCAGATGATGGTATTGGCTGCAGCGAGCGAATCACTCTCAGCCTCAGTGATGTGGATTGCGTGGACGAGTGTAAGTTTGTCCGAAAGCAAGCCGCGCCGTGCGAGCAGCTCGATCGGCGTCGCGCGATACTCGCGTTGGCAGGCGTCGAGCTCTGCCGTTTGTTCGGCGGCGTGCATATGGATGGGCAGTTGGCGCTCGCGAGCCCACACGATCGCCTCTTCCAGTTGCGCCAGGGGTACGGCGCGAATGCTGTGCGGCGCAACGCCCAGCCAGGCATAGTTGTCGCCGATTAACTCGGTTGCAAGAGCCGCAGTGTTGTCGAGATATTCGCGAGGAGACTCATAAAATCGAGCCTGCCCCGGATGCGGCGGCAATTCAAATCCGGCGCGCGCATACGCCACACGCAACAGCGCGATGCGCAGACCTACGGATTTCGCTGCGGCGATGATCTGCTTGCACAACAGGTTGGGATCGTCGTATGCCGATCCACCCTGCGCCCGGTGCAGGTAGTGGAACTCGCCGACGGTCGTGGTGCCGGCCATCACCATCTCGAGAAAGGTCATGCGGGCGACGCGGTAAACATCCTCGGGATCGACGCTGAGCGCTGCACGATACATGGCTTCGCGCCACGTCCAGAAATCATCGCCGCTCGCACCGCGTGTCTCTGTGCGTCCGCGGATCAGCCGCTGAAAAGTATGGGAGTGAGCGTTGGCGAAACCGGGCAGGATGGCTTTCCCCTTCAGAAGCGTGGTCTCGTCGCCCTGGCCTTCGGCCACATCGACGACCGCCGTGATGCGGCCGTCGTCACCGACAAGCAGTCCGCAATCGGACTTGAATTCCCCGTTGAGATACACGAGATCAGCGCGATATAGATGCGCCATGAGTCTTCAACCCTTCGTTGGCCGGATGTGCAGCTCACTCAGCTGCTGCTCGCTGACCGGCGTTGGCGCGTCGACCATCAGGTCGATGGCCTTGGCCGTCTTTGGGAAAGCAATCACCTCGCGCAGACTTGAAGCCCCGGTGAGGATCATCACCAGGCGATCGAGGCCGAGCGCAATGCCACCATGCGGAGGCGTGCCGTACTGCAGTGCGTCGAGAAAGAATCCGAATCGGGATCGCGCCTCTTCATCCGACATGCCGATGGCTCGAAAAATCTCCTGCTGGATCTTTTGCTGATGGATACGGATAGATCCCGAGCCCAGCTCGAGGCCATTCATTGCAAGATCGTAATAACGTGCGCGCACCGAGGCCGGGTCCGATACCAGCCGGTCCATATCCTCCTCGTGTGGCGAAGTGAAAGGATGGTGGGCCGGCAGCCACTTCTGCGTCTCCTCTTCGAACTCGAACATAGGGAAGTCGGTCACCCAAATGGGCCGAAACGCAGCCGAGCCGTATACCGTGCCCGTGTCGCGTTCCTGCGAAGCGACAACCGCTTCCGTCACCGCGAACGCACCGTGACGGTCGGCGTACTTCTTCGCCAGCTCGACGCGCAGGTTTCCCGCAGCCGAGTAGACGGCGATTTCGCGCTCCGATAGCCGCCCTGGTGTTTTCGTATCTGAAGCGAGGATGTGTGTCGTAGCGTCGCCAGCGACGATGAGAACAAGATCGTCGGTTTGCGCACCTGACAGTTCACGAATCTTTGCGACTGCGTCGGGGAAGGATTTTTCAAGACGTTTGAGATCGTCGATCAGCTTCGCGCCTTTGCGGGTGTCGAAGAGCGGACGGTTGTCGTCGCGCTCCTTGCGGGAGAGCTCGCCAACGTTGGGCACACGCACTGCAACCACCGGCAGTTTGGCATCAATCCCCAGCGTTTCCAGATTCTCCAGTGTAAAAGCAGCTTTGACGTCGGTCAGGCCGGGGAGGCGTAGGTCGGGCTTGTCGATGCCAAAGTTGCGTATGGCCTCGTCGTAGGTGATCTGCGGAAAGGGCGTAGGCAAATCGATGCCGACGGCCTTGAACGAAGCAGAGAGAAAACCCTCGACCACTCGGAAGACCGTTTCCTGCTGGGGAAAGGTCATCTCCAGGTCGATCTGCGTGAACTCCGGCTGGCGGTCGGCACGCAGGTCCTCGTCGCGGAAGCAGCGGGCGATCTGGAAGTAACGATCAAGACCAGAGATCATGAGGATCTGCTTGAACAACTGCGGCGACTGCGGCAGAGCGTAAAACTCGCCGGCATGCACACGACTCGGCACCAGATAATCGCGCGCCCCCTCGGGGGTCGACCGCGTCATGAATGGCGTTTCAATTTCCAGAAATCCCTGGCCCGACAGATACTCGCGCACGGCGAGCGCCACTTTGTGCCGCACCTCGAAGTTGTGCTGCATCTCCGGTCGGCGAAGGTCCAAGTATCTGTATTTTAGGCGAACTTCTTCATTCTCAATCGCATCATCGGAAGGTGAAAACGGTGGCACCTTGGCATCGTTGAGAAGGCGCAGCTCCTCGGCCACGATCTCGACCTCGCCCGTCGGCATCTTGGGATTGATGACGTCCTTGCCGCGCAGCCGAACCTTGCCGATCGCGGCGACGACGTACTCCGGTCGCGCCTGCTCGGCTTTAGCATGGCCAGCCGGCGTCAAGTCCTTGTCGAGCACAATCTGCGAGATACCGTAGCGGTCGCGCAGGTCGAGAAAGATGAGGTTGCCGTGGTCGCGTCGGCGATTTACCCAGCCGAGAAGGATTACGGATTGGCCCGCGTCGCTTGCGCGTAGTTGGCCGCAGTTATGGGTGCGCGTCAGAGTGCCTAAAAAATCCAGCAAGATCAAAAATCCTAACTTTTATCGATTAATTTGAAGTCGCGTGTAACGTCTGCGCCAGCTCTGCTCGCATCACCTTCGTCTGCTCGCCGCTCGCAAAATCCTTCACTGTCAGGATACCGGACTTCACTTCATCCTCACCGAGCAGCACGATCTTCCGGGCCAGCTTGTTGCCAATCTCGAAAGACTTCTTCAACCGGAACGATCCATCTCCCAGCTCGACGCGCAGTCCGGCACGGCGCAGCTCACGCGCCAGTTCAAGGGCCGCGTGGTTCAGCGTTTCTCCCAGCGGGGCGATGAAGGCATCGGCGAGTGTTGCCTTCTCTTCGCGCGTCGCCTGCAAGGTCAGAATCAATCGGTCTTCGCCCATCGCGAAGCCGATCCCTGGAGCCTTCGGTCCGCCAAGAATCTCGCTCAGCCCGTCGTACCGCCCACCGCCGAGCAGCGCATTCTGCGCGCCTAGTCCTCCGTGGGTGAACTCGAAGGTCGTGCGCGTGTAGTAGTCCAGACCGCGCACGAGACGTGGGTTGAGGTGGTATGACACGCCGCAGGCATCGAGAGCAGCGAGCACAGCTGCGAAATGGGCCTTCGAGTCGTCGTCGAGATAATCTGCGATCTTCGGAAGCCCGTCGATGATCTTCTGATCGTTCGGATCTTTCGAGTCGAGCACGCGCAGAGGATTCGTCTCGGCGCGACGCTGGTTGTCCTCGCACATTTGGTGCTTGACGGGCGCGAGGGCTTCGCGCAGCGCCGTGGCATAACGCACTCGATCCGTGCTGGACCCGACAGAGTTGATCTCGAGCTGCCATCCCTTGATGCCCAGCTCGTCGAGAAATGCCGCCAACATCTCCAGCACTTCGGCGTCGCGAAGCGGAGACTGCGACCCCACGCTCGACGGTCCGATGACCTCCGCGCCAATCTGCCAGAACTGCCGGTAGCGCCCCTTCTGCGGACGCTCCCGGCGAAACTGCGGTCCGATGTAGTAGAGCTTCTGCAAGAGGCCTGTTTCGCCCAGCTTGTGCTCGATATAGGCGCGGACCGTGCCGGCGGTGTTCTCCGGACGCAGCGTCAGCGACTGCGCCTTCTCGGACTGCGCCCGCGCACGATCTTCCCACGTGTACATCTCCTTCGAGACAATGTCCGTCTCCTCGCCCACGCCGCGCGCAAAAAGCGACGTGTCTTCGAAAATGGGCGTGCGAATCTCGCCAAAGTTGTAGCGCGCAAAGACGCGGCGGGCGGTCGCTTCTACATGATTCCAGAGTTCGGTTTCCGGTGGCAGAAGATCGCGTGTGCCGCGAACGGCTTTCAGGGTGCTCATTGCTTCGATTAGGCCTTATGTTCAAGGATATCAGGGAGACGCTGCGAGTCCGGTGGCCAATGGCCATCGGGGAGGTCGAATATCCTGATATTGCGATGCGGCTCTTCATCGGGATTGGCCTGCCGGCTCCGGTCTCCGAGACACTGGCGAAATCTGCGCACAGCCTGCTCCTACCGGCCGGACGAATCCGCTGGATGCCGTCCGAGAATATGCACGTCACCCTCAGTTTTCTTGGACAGGTGCACCCGGCGCGCCTCAATGTGATCGAGCAGGCCCTCGCCAAGATACACGCTCGTCGGCTCCGTCTCGAACTCAGCGGCATCGGCGTCTTCGACCGCGCAGGCGTCCTCTTCGCAAATGTGACAGCGTCACCTGCGCTCCTCACCCTCGCCGAACTAGTCATCGCAGCCATGGAAGCCTGTGGGTTCACCCGTGAGCTGCGTCCTTATTCTCCGCACATAACCATAGGACGAATTGGGGCCCGCACTCGCGAGCGCATCCACCTGCGCACCGCTACTGACGATCCCGCCTTCCACCAGACCTTTGACGCCAGCGAATTTCGCCTCTACCAGAGCCTTACCCTGCCCGGAGGCGCGCAGTATGAAGTCCTTCGCGTCTTCGCGCTCGGCTGATCACCGCCAGCGGACTCCCCCGGTTATGCTTGAGAGATGTCACAAGAACTCTGGACTTCCGTCGACCGCTACATCACCGATACGTTGATACCCGCCGACCCGGTGCTCGAAGCGGCACTCAGCGCCAGCACTGACGCCGGGCTACCGCCAATTGCCGTCGCCCCGAACCAGGGCAAATGGCTGATGATCCTAGCGCAAATCGTCGGCGCACAGGCAATTCTCGAAATGGGCACTCTTGGCGGTTACTCGACCATTTGGCTTGCACGAGCCCTCCCTCCAGATGGCAGCCTCGTCACCCTCGAAGCCGATCCCAAACACGCCGAAGTCGCCCGGGCCAACATCGCTCTTGCCGGATTCGCCGACAAAGTCGAAGTTCGTCTCGGCAAGGCCCTGGAAACCCTGCCTGAGATCGCCGCCGAAGGCCTCAGCCCCTTCGACTTCATCTTCATCGATGCCGACAAGGGAAATTATCCCGGATATCTGGAATGGGCGCTCAAGTTGTCCCGCCCGGGCACCCTCATCATCGCTGATAACGTCGTGCGGGATGGAGCGGTGATCGATGCAGCCAATCCTGATCCAGCCGTCCAGGGAGTGCGCCGCATGAACGAAATCATCGCTTCAGAACCGCGTCTGAACGCTACGGCGATCCAGACGGTGGGCAGTAAGGGCTACGATGGATTCGCGATCGCCATCGTCAGGGACGCTTAGGAGAAGAGCCATGAGCCAGTACCCTCCACCGCCAACCGTCATCGTCGCATCTACCAAAAGCGTTGCGTTATCGCTCGTACTCACCTTCTTCTTTGGTCCGTTGGGCATGCTCTACAGCACGATCTGGGGTGCTCTGGTGATGATCGTGCTCTCGGTACCGGTCTTCTTCCTCACCTTCGGGCACGGGGCCTTCCTCATCTGGCCCATCTCCATGATCTGGGGAGCCTGGGCCGCGCACCGCTACAATCAGCGACTGTTGCGCCGCGCGGGTTTGTGAAAATCTTCTGCATCCGAACTTTGTAAAATGTTATGTCGTCTGCACTGAGGGCGCGTTTGCCTGAACGGCTAGTCCCCTAGCGGCAAGAAGTACTGCGTCCCTTTGATCGGCTCCGACAGTCGTTTCAGCAGCATCTGTAGATCTTTGTTATTGTGCACAAAGTCGATTTCGGAGGTATTCACTACCAGCAGGTCGCTCCCCGTGTAGTGGAAGAAGAAGTGCTCATAGGCCTGGACCACCTGCTCGATGTATGCGTCGCTGATAGCCCGCTCGCCAGCCACCCCTTTGCGTTTGAGCCGCTGCTTCAGCACTTCGGGCGAGGCCTGCAGATAGATCACCAGGTCAGGCGTAAGCACCTGCTCGCGAAACAGCTGGTAGTAGCGGTTGTAAAGATTCAGCTCGGCATCGCTCAGGTTGACATAGGCGAAGAGCTTGTCTTTTTCGAAGAGATAGTCGGAGACCACCGGCACGTCGAAATCCTTCAACTGCCGCAGCTGCTCAAAGCGCTCCATCAGGAACCAGAGCTGCGTCGCGAAGCCCATCCCCGCCTGCGCCTGATAGAAGCGGTCGAGGAAAGGATTGTCCTCGGGCTCGACAACGCGCCGCGCATGCAGCGTCTCGGCAAGGATCTGTGCCAGCGTCGACTTTCCCACACGGAGCGGCCCTTCAACGGCGATGAAGCGCGGCGGTCCAAACAAGTTCGCCATCATGGCTCAAAGTCCTCTTGCGATAAGCGAAGAAAATACGAAGATATCATGATTCTGATTTGGGAACATCCTAAATCGTTCTCATCCGCTTTTCGTCTTCGCTGAACTTAAGGCGATGGCATCGCGTATCAACCTCCACCAGCACAGCCCCCGGGGCAGTGCTGCTTGGAGTCTATCCATGTCCGCATGGGATCAAGAGTACGGTGGGAGCACTAGGCTGAATGCTGTGCCTCTTCCCTGGTGGGTCAGCGCGGTCATTCTGCTGGGCGCTCTCCTCACTGCGACGGGCGCTGTTCTGGCTCTGGTGCACCCCGCGATGCTGGTATCTCCGCATGATGAAATTAACGGAGCCGTTCGCGTCTACGCCGGCTATCTCGCCGCGCGCAACGGTGCACTGGCCATGATGTTGGTTGTGCTGCTGGGCCTTGGCGCAAGGCGCTCACTAAGCAGCCTGATGGTACTTATCGCCCTCATTCAGGTGCTTGATGCCGTTCTGGACATAGCTGAAGGCCGATGGATGATCGTGCCCGGCGTGCTCATCTTCGCGCTAGTCTTTCTCATAACAGCAGCGCTCCTCTCGGGCCATCCCTTCTGGAGAGCCGAGGCCTGGGCTCGATAACAACGGCTGATCTACGATTATTCCAAAGCGAAGAAAACACGAGAATATCGAGGTCTTGAGAATGAGAAGCATATCCTCATGCCCTAAGTTTGCGCCAAATACCGTGCTATAGTCCTGGTCTGTGAATTCCGCAGCTACTATAGAAAAATCGTCAACGAGAGATGATCGCAATTGCCACCTTGATATGATCCGAGGGGTTGCCGCTCTGGTAGTTGTCTTCGATCACCTCCATCAGGGATTCTTCGTTCCGTACCGACAGGCCGTTCCTGGGGTGCTCCGCTTTCTCTATCTTGAACATTATTTTGCCGGTGGCGCGGTCATGCTGTTCTTCGCGTTGAGCGGCTATCTGGTAGGCGGCTCCGTGTTGCGGAACATCGAGGAGAATCGCTGGTCCTGGGGTAACTATCTACTCAGTCGGTGCACCCGCTTGTATGTTGCCTTGATTCCCGCCCTACTTCTTACAGCCATTCTCGACCATATAGGCCGAACCCATGGAGGGGTCAGCTACGGAATTTATGATTCTCACAATAACGTTAGGAACTTCTTTGGGTCCGCTTTCTTCCTGCAGGGAATCTATACACTGCCTTACGGTTCGGATGGTCCGCTGTGGAGTCTTAGCTATGAGTTTTGGTTCTACATGCTATTTCCACTTGTGGCTCTACTACTGAAGCGCGGCGCGCGCCGTCCGCTAGTGGAGTTGGCGATTCTGGTCGGTTTAGCTTTCTTCGTCCATGGATCAATCTTGTTGCTATTTCCTGCATGGCTCCTGGGCGTAGGAGCTCCTGGGCGTAGGAGCTGGTCTGCTCGCTATGGTTTATCCGCGGCCAAGCGCCGGGCTCCGGGGTGGGGCTGTGCTAGTCTCGG
>CAYVSQ010000562.1:0-4555 GCA_964453815.1 uncultured Acidobacteriaceae bacterium
CAAACCGCCGCCTTCAGCCACTCGGCCATCTCTCCAGCTGTCTGCAGCCAGTATATAGTACCGTCGGGCCGATTCCGATTTGGACTCGTTAGCTGTTCTCGCAGCTGCCCTTTGCGGTTAATCTATCGTACGCGCACACTAGATGCTGCCAAACCGTAACGAAAGGCGACTCATGAGCATTGTTCGATGGTCAACTATGACTTCTGCGCGGCGACTGAAGTGACGGTGATGGTGTCGCCATCCACAGTGCCTTTAATGGTGACATTCTGTCCCGCCAGCCCCTTCACCGCGGCATCCTCACCCTTTAGCTTGTAAAGCTTGCCATCGCTGACCAGAATCGGGGCCGCACCGCGCGCAATGCAGCCCTTTACGCACTTCGTTGCCGACTCACTCGGAGATGCATGCGCCGCGCCGCACTGCGCCTCGCTGATGAAGCCGTTAATGGTTTGTGCCGACTGCGCTGGAAGCAACGAAGAAGAAACCGTCAGGAGTGATGCTACTGCCAGGTTCCTGATAGACATGCGAAGTTCCCCCTAATCCTTATGCGAGATGACGATATCACCGGGGAACCAGCAGGTCCATGACTTCGCCCGAAGAAAATTTGCCGCGATGAAAATTGGGAACACATGGCCAAGCCACCCGAATACTAGCCGTCGTAACTCCCGGCTTCCTTATGTCTCAAGCAGAAAGTCCGGGGCCACGGGGTTCTCATACAGCGAGTAGTCGCGCGTTACCACCGTTAGGCCGCTCGGAGTTACAAAGTACTTTCGCTTGTCCTCGCTCTGGTCGTAGCCGATCACCGTGCCTTCTGGAAGCTGCACGTCGCGGTCGATGATGGCGCGCCGGATACGGCAATGCCGCCCGATGTTCACGTGCGAAAACACAATGCTCGAGTCGAGCTCGGAGTAGGAGTTGACACGAACATCCTGCGACAGAACGCTGTTGCGCACGACGGCGCCGGAAACGATGCATCCCGCCGAGACGATCGAGTTTATCGCCATGCCCGTACGGCCCGGCTCGCCGAAAACGAACTTTGCCGGTGGATACTGCCGCACACGCGTCCGGATGGGCCAGTGATTGTCGTAAAGATTGAAGACCGGCGACACAGACGCTACGTCCATGTTGGCGTCGTAATACGCATCCAGCGTGCCGACATCGCGCCAATAGAGGGCCTTTTGCTGCTTGTTCTCATCAACGAAGTTGTAGGCGCGCATCTTGTACTTACCCAGAATGTTGGGCAAAATATTGTGCCCAAAGTCGTGCTTCGAGGCGGGATCCTCTGCATCCTGCATCAGGGCTGGCAGCAGCACATCGGTATTGAACAGATAGATGCCCATCGAGACATCGACCATCTCCGGATTAAATGGCGACCGGATGTCGGTTGTCTTGGGCTTTTCCTTAAACCCAATTATGTCCCCGTTCCTGGCAACTTCCACCACACCGAAACTCGGGACCTCCGAGGGATCGATGGGCAAGGTGGCCAGCGTCACGTCCGCGCCCGATTCGCGATGCTGATCGAGCATTTTGCCGTAGTGCATCTTGTAAATGTGATCGCCGGAAAGAATGAGCACGTTCTTCGGCTGTTCCGAGCCAATCGAGTAGATGTTCTGGTAGACCGCATCCGCCGTGCCCATGTACCAGTTGGCGCTCACGCGTTGCATGGGGGGAAGAATCTCGATGAACTCGCCCAACTCTTGCGCGACAACGCTCGTCCACCCTTCGCGGACATGGCGATTCAGAGAGAGCGCCTTGTACTGAGTCAGAATGTACACATGACGCAGATCGGAGTTGATGCAGTTGGAAAGGGTTATATCAATGATGCGGTAATTGCCGCCGAACGGAACCGCCGGTTTAGCCCGATCTCGCGTCAGCGGAAACAACCGCTCGCCCGCTCCACCTGCCAGCAATACGCCGAGTGTATCTCTCATCGGTCTGGTTGCACCCTCGTCTCTCTTCGGCCTCCGAACTCAAAGCAGCAGAGAATTTGCGCAGCGCTCTCGCGGAGACGAGCGGATACTAACACAACCAACCCGGTTCGAGCATGAAGTTCCCGCTATTCGTGACCTTCGTGCTCTTCAATCGCGATACGTAGCGATTTCAGGAAATTTAGATCCTGCGCCGTGAAAGTCTCATTCCCCGTTTGATCTTCAGCGCTCGACGATTCAAGCGCGGCCACCGGCTGCTGCTCCAGCTCGTTCAGACCAATGGTGGCTTCGAGCATCAGCAGCACATCGAACCCCTGCTTGCGAATATTCTTCACAACCCCAGCGATGTGCTCCGACTCGGAAACGCTTTCATGGATTGCTTCGCCGAGTTGCTGCACCAGGTTCCGTAATTTTTGGTTCAAGGATTCACTCCATTTCCACCCCAAGGTACGCCGGGGGTTCCTAGCAGGTTTTTCTTACCTTACTTCCGATATTCGACGGAGGCAATCCGAATCGGAATGCGGCTGCTACACTTTTATTCATGGAGCCGGACCGTTTTGGCCGAAAACTGGGGGTCGGCGTCCGTGTCGGTGCTGGCATTCTCCGCGACCGCGCCTCGCAAACTGCTCATTCCATGCACCAGGAAGCTCCCGTTTACATAGAGCGGGGGGCTCAGCAAGGCCGCTCCGCCGTCCGTGGCGCAAGAAAATTCGGGCAATCGATCTGGGGCCCCTTCGCCCATGCCAGCGGAGTTCTCTGGCTCGAAATCACCGGCCTCTTCTTCGCTATCTTCGGCCTCTTCTTCGCCCAGAACGCTTGGAGACTGCGCCAGGCCTGGTACTCCGGACCTGACCATCCCCGCTTCCTGCTCTACACAGCCGTGACGCTTGTCTTCTTCTACTTCACCTTCAGTTCTTTCTATCAGGCGCGCACAAAAGAGAAGCGCAAGAAGGCGCAGTAAGCCACGCCTGCATCCGTACAAAGCCGCGATGTCTGCAAACCAACCCAAACCCGTTTACACCGTCGTCGACCTCGACGTTGTAGGCCTTGACCTCGACCGCGATCTCGGCTTCCCCGGCGAATACCCCTTCACCCGCGGCATCCAGCCCACCATGTATCGCGGCCGTCTCTGGACCATGCGCCAGTACGCCGGCATGGGCGACGCCGAAGAGAGCAATCGCCGTTACAAATTCCTTATCGCCAACGGGACGGCAGGATTA
This sequence comes from uncultured Acidobacteriaceae bacterium, assembly GCA_964453815.1. Classification (GTDB taxonomy): domain Bacteria; phylum Acidobacteriota; class Terriglobia; order Terriglobales; family Acidobacteriaceae; genus Silvibacterium. The sequence goes on from CAYVSQ010000562.1 coordinate 3,146, forward strand.
TCGGTAGCCTTCGATCTCCCGACTCAGATCGGCTATGACTCCGACGACCCCATGGCGGTCGGCGAAGTCGGCAAGGTAGGCGTCGCCATCGACTCCATCGAAGATATGGAGCGGCTATTTGACGGCATCTCGCTGGATAAAATCTCCACGTCGATGACTATCAACGCGACCGCGAGCATTCTCCTGGCTCTCTACGTCGCCGTCGCACGCCGCACCGGAGCTGACGTCAAAGAGCTCTCGGGCACCGTGCAGAACGACATCCTCAAGGAGTATATCGCGCGGGGAACCTACATCTATCCCATCCCGCACGCTATGCGCATCGTCACCGACATGTTCGCCTGGGCCAACGAAGAAGTCCCGGAATGGAACCCCATCTCCATCTCCGGATACCACATGCGCGAGGCTGGTTCGACCGCCGCTCAGGAAGTTGCCTTCACGCTTGGCAATGGCATTGCCTACGTGCAGGCTGCTGTTGACGCCGGCCTTGACATCGATCGCTTCGCGCCCAGATTGTCTTTCTTCTTTAACGCGCACAATAATTTTTTCGAGGAAGTCGCCAAGTTCCGCTGCGCACGTCGCCTCTGGGCCGGCATCATGCGCGATCGCTTCGCAGCAAAGAATCCCCGGTCATGGATGCTGCGCTTCCACACCCAGACCGCCGGCTCTACTCTCACCGCGCAGCAGCCGGAAAACAACATCGTCCGCACCGCCATCCAGGCCCTGTCAGCCGTGCTGGGAGGCACGCAGTCTCTGCACACAAACGGCTACGACGAAGCACTCGCCCTGCCCACTGAAGAAGCGGCGCGCATCGCCCTGCGCACGCAACAGATCATCGCCAGCGAATCGGGAGTCGCGCAGACCATCGATCCCTTCGCCGGCTCCTATTATGTCGAGTCACTGACCACCGAGATTGAACAGCAGGCCCGCACCTACCTCAACCGCATCTCCACCCTTGGTGGCATGCTCAGTGCCATTGAACGAGGTTGGGTCCAACAGGAGATCCAGAACGCCGCCTACGACTACCAGCGCGCCGTCGATACAGGAGAAGCCGTCGTCGTGGGAGTGAATCGCTTCACCCGCGAGGAAGAACCGGACCCCCCGATCCAGCGCATCGACGAATCCCTTGAACGCAGACAGGTCGGGCGCCTCCGCGCCCTGCGTGCCCGCCGTGACGCGCAACGCTGGCAGTCGTCACTCAATCTCGTCCGCGATCACGCCCGTAGCGGAGCCAGCCTCATGCCCGCGATCCTCGGAGCCGTCGAGAGCTACGCCACCGTAGGCGAAATCGCAGCCTCCATGCGTGATGTCTTTGGAGAGTATCAGGAATCCGTAGTGATCTAGCTCTATTCGCTCCGCAACGCCGCCGTCGGATCCACGCGCGTTGCCCTTCGCGCTGGACCAAAGGTCGCG
>CAYVSQ010000563.1:0-8366 GCA_964453815.1 uncultured Acidobacteriaceae bacterium
TCTATGCTCCTCCCACCTGAGAGTTTGCGCGGCGGCGTTCTCGCTGACAGAGTTCTCCACGTAGTTGATAGTAAAAATACCCGCACCCCGACCCGCTACCACCGACCCGCTACTTGTGTCGCAAGACAAAAAACAGAATTAGCACGATCACCAGCAGCACGAAAATATTCAGAATCAGGATGAGCGGCAGGTACTGCTGCAGCTTGCCCTGCGCCGGAGCCGGGGCAGGTGGCGCGGGCGGCTGTGGAAACGGAAAGGCAGCGGGCTGAAACTGCGGCATGGGCGGGGGAGCAGCAGCATGCGGCATTTGCGGCATCTGCGCCTGGGGAAATACGGGTGGTGGTGGAAACTGCATCGGCGGCAATCCGGGCCGGCCTGGAGGCGTTGCCGCCGGTGGAGGAACTGGCGCAGCACCCTGCCCTTGCAGATCGCGCAGCGCCGAGCCGGAAATAATCCGGGTAAACTCGCCCGGAGCTCCCGCGGAGGGTGCCGGGAGGGGGGGCTGCTGCATTGGCGGGGAGGGGAAAGGCTGGGCAAGAGGCGGCTGAGCGAGCGGCGCCTGAGCCACGGGCGGCTGCGATGCTTGCCTGGGAGCAGGTTCGGCAGAGAGGGTCTGGAGAAGCCGCGTAAATCCTCCGGCAGCCGGACTTGGAGCAGCAGACGACTGAGGTGTTGGAGGCATCAGGGGTTCAGTTGCGTGTCCCGGAATGGGCTCGTCCTTGTTCAACGCCTGAAGAAGTTGAGTAAATCCACCCTGAGCTGGAGGCAAGGATTCTGGGGAACGTGCCGGGCTGCTTGAGAACTGGAAATTGCTCTCCGGAACTGACTCAGGCCTGAGCGATTTCAGCGCATTCTCCAGGGGAGTTTTCTCCGGGGTGCGCTGAGAGAACATTTGCGTGAAAGAACCCGGTCCCGCGCTTGGCACTGATTGCTGCGCAACGGGTAACACCGGTTGCGCCGGACCGGACTCCCTGGCCGGCTGCGCCGAGTGAAACATCTGAGTAAAGTCGCCGGGCGAGGATACTGCCTGCGGCTTTACTGGTTGAGGAGAAATTGGCCCCAGCTGCGAAGGTAACGGTATGGCCTTGGTCGCTCCCGGGTCAGCGGCCGGTATTTCGGCTCCGGCCGGCTTCATGGATTCGCTCGGACTTGCGGATATGGAGTTGAACGTCTGCGTGAAGCTGCTCGGCGCGGAAGCGGCTTTTGCCGTCTCTGGTACTGCAGGTGGTGAAACTTCGTTTCCTGTTTTTTCCACTGGCGTACTTAGTGCTTGCAGCATCTGCGTGAATTCGCCAGCCTTCACGGTTGCAGGCGGCGCTGGCGTATCCGGCGAAAAGGGCTTTTGCACCAAGACTTGCGTAAATACGTTCGCTAGATCGGGCAACGGCTTTTGCGGCGTTTGTGAAGCAGACGGCGCAACTGGGGCGGGTCCTAAAGTGGCTTCCGAAGCGGGTCCCAGGGTCGATGGTGATGCCGGAGTGGCAAGCGCCCGGAACATATCGGTAAACCCGCCGGGGCTGATGGGAGCGGCGGCCGGCTGATCGGCTGGAGTCCAAGGCGGCGTTTTGGACTCGGGTGAAGATATCGCCTGAGGCCCGTCGGCCGGGGCGGGCTTACTCTCCTCTCTGAGCAGGGACCGCAACAGGTCATCTTCCGGTGGCTGAGCAGGCCGCGCAGCCTCGGTGCCAAAGATAGCGGTTGCGCTTGATGGCTCAGTAGTGGCAGATTCACTCTTGCTGGGAAAATCGGGATCATCAAACGGAGACTTGGACGGGTCCATGAGAGTGCCACCGTACTTCTGAATATTCTGCTTGATTCTGGAGACCAAGACTACATCGCATTTACTTGACAGTAAAGTGCAAGCGACCTACGATGCACTCACGAATTGGCCGCAGTATATTCAAGCATTAGCGCAATTGGGCAGACGCGCCGATCGGCCCTTACGGCTGCACATATCTGCGAGCCGTTCAACAACCACCAAATGGTTCGGTGACTATGAAATTTTTGTCGCGGGTGGTGTGGTCTGAGGGGATGTATCTGGGCCCACACCATTTTCAAACGCAAAGCCGCTATTTTGAAGATTCGATTGCATTCCTGGCGGCCAGCCTATGGCTTGAGCCATGGGGACTACTGCACGCCGAACTGGACCAGAAGGCCATCCGCAACGGCAATGCGGTTTTGTTGCATGCCTCGGGAATTTTTCCCGATGGACTCCCTTTTGAATTACCCAATTCCGATCCGCCTCCGCCCACGCGCAATCTGCTTGAAGTCTTCCCCTCCACGGATGCGGTGCTGCCGCTTTATCTTGCAGTCCCGAGCCGTCGGGATAATGGTTTCGACTGCGATCTGAGCACGATCGCAAACGGGGCGGCCAGCGGAGTCCGCTTTTCGCGGATGCAACGCACTCTGCGCGACGAGACGAACGGCATTGACGAGCGAGAGATTGAGCTGGGGCAAAAAAACATCCGCCTCGTGACAGAAGCCGAGCTGACCCAGGACATGCTTTCCATCTCCATTGCGCACGTACTCCGGGATGGCCGCGGGCACCTTGTCTATGATGAGGATTTCATTCCCACGTGCCTGCGTTTAAGTGCTAGTGAGCCGCTCATGCTCCTGATCAAACGCCTGATCGAGACGATAGGGGAAAAAAGTGGCACGATCGCGCGCAGCGCAAGACGCCACGGGCGTTTCGAGGCGGGCACAGCTGCTCTTGACGTAGCGAATTACTGGTTTCTGCATGCCTTGCACAACGCTATTCCACCTTTGCAGCACCTGAGCACCACCAGGCACGCCCATCCGGAAGACCTGTTCATCGAGCTTTCGCGGCTTGCAGGTGCATTATGCACCTTCGCGGTTGATTCCGACCCGCGCCAGCTTCCATCCTATGATCACAGGAATCCCGGTCCGGCATTCCGCGCGCTCGACGCTCATATCAGGAGGCACCTCGAGATCGTGGTTCCCTCAAATACGGTCACGCTCGACTTCCATCCTATAGAGCCATACATTCAGGCAGCGGACGTTCTTGACGAACGTTGCTTGCGGCGCGCGCGCTGGGTTTTTGGCGTGCGCTCGGGATTGGGAGAATCGGAGCTTCTGAACCTGGTGCCAAGACTCGTAAAGGTATGCTCTTCGCGGTTTGTCCCCGAACTGGTGAAACGCGCGCTCCCCGGCATGACGCTCACCCATCTTCCTGTCCCGCCCACGGCCCTCCGCGCCGAAGTGGACATGCAGTATTTCGCGGTCGAAACCACCGGTCCGTGCTGGGAACATATTCTGCAAACCCGAAAAGTAGGCGTGTATATTCCTGGAGAAATCTCGAAGCCGGAGTTTGATCTTACCGTCATCGTGGAGCAATCGTGATGGGTACCGCTCGCGTTAACAGTCTCGCATTTTCCTTCCAGGAGGTGCTCACCGCCATCCTGCGCGTGCGCTTCCAACGGCAGCAGGTTCAGGACTCGGAGAGCTTCCGCGCGCAAATGCGCCGCTCCTTACAGGCGGCAATGCAGGAGGCTCGCTCTCTGGGTTATTCAAGCGACACGGTGCAGATGGGAGTCTTCGCCGTTGTTGCCTATATGGATGAAAGCGTACTCAACCTGCAAAGCCAGGCATTTGCCGACTGGGCACGGCGTCCGTTGCAGGAAGAGCTCTTTGGCGGCCATCTTGCGGGCGAGACTTTCTTTCGCAACCTGAAGACGCTCCTCGGCCAACAGGACTCCACGGAAGTAGCCGATGCTCTGGAACTGCACTGCCTCTGCCTGCAGATGGGGTACCGCGGCCGCTACGCACTGGGCGATACGGGTGAATTGCATCAGCTGCTGCGCCAAGCGCGGGAAAAAATTCAAAGGATTCGGGGAGCAGCCCACCTGCTGCCGCCCATGACCCCGCCCGAAGTGCGCCCGACGGGGACAAAAGACTCGTGGAGCCGTGCCTTGCTGATTACCACATGTGTGCTCGCCGGTTTAACAGCAGTTGCGTTCGCCGGCTTTCAACTTGATCTTGGTTCCGGAGTATCCCAGGTGCAGAACACCAGTCTGAATGCGCGATAGGAGCCTGCTGTGGTACCAATTCTGATTTCTGCCCTCATCTTCATTCTGTCTGTTGTGCTTGCCTGGCTAGCCGGCCCCCTGCTTCACATTGAAGGTACGTCGCTTCTGATTCTGCGCATCCTGCTCGTTGTGCTGGGCGCTGCTGCCGCAACCGTCATTCTGGTCATGCACTTTAGAGACAAACGGCGCGATGCGGCTACGCGAAAGATACAGGGTGGATCGGACATGGACACGTTGCTGCGTGACGCCGAAAAGAGGCTGGCCGCAGCCCAGCGCACAGGTCCAAAATCGCTTGATTCCCTCCCCCTTCTTTACCTTCTGGGCGACGGGAATTCAGCAAAGACAACAGCAGTTCTGAAATCCGGACTCGATCCGGAACTCCTCGCCGGTCAGATTTACCGAGACCAGGACGTTACGGCCACATCGGTCGTAAACCTGTGGTACACACAGCAATGCGTCATCGTGGAAGCAGGGGATGCAGTCCGCAAAAGCCCGACGCTGTGGAGCAAGCTGATTCGCAAAACGCGGCCCAAGGCATACCGCTCCGCGATGGGAACGCAGGCTCCGGTACGCGCCGCAGTGGTTTGTATCAGTCTCGAACAGTTTCTCGGCGCGACCGCGTCTGATACTGTCCTTGGGTCCGCCCGTTCCACAAACCAGATGCTGCGCGATCTTGCGCAACAACTGGGGACGGAAGTTCCGGCCTACGTGGTACTCACGAAGCTTGACCGAATCCCAAGCTTTACAGAATTCGTTCGCAATCTGACCACTGAAGAGGCGTCCCAACCGCTCGGGATGGCCTTCGCGCGCAGCGAAGCCTCCAGCGGCCTCTATGCGGAGAAGGCCATGGGGGAGGTGACTTCCGCCCTCGATCAACTTATTTTCTCGCTCGGAGAATTTCGCTTGGAGCTGCTGACTCGGGAATCGGACCAGAAAAATGTCGATCCTGTCTATGAGTTTCCCCGCGAGCTACGAAAGCTGCGGAACAATCTGGCGTCTTACCTTGTCGAGCTTGGGCGGCCCAGCCATCTGAACGCCAATCCATATCTAAGAGGCTTTTACTTCACCGGTGTTCGCGCGCACATGGTCGAGCAGATGGTAAGTACTCCGGCGAAGGTACCCCAGGCGCAGCCCGCTGAAGCCGGAGCCACGCGCATGTTCAATGTGCAGCAGATGCAGGCTGCCAGCGCTCCGCCTGCGCCGCAGGTGGTGTCCCAGAAAGTGGCGCAATGGTGCTTTCTGCCGAGGCTCTTTCCTGTGGTGATACTCCAGGACAGAAGCGCGCTGTCCAGCACCAGTAACAGCGGCAGGACGCACGTCTTCCGCCGCGTGGTTTTTGGAACGGCCTCTCTGCTGCTGTTGTTCTACCTCATTGCCCTGGCCATCTCCTTCAACAACAACTCAAGACTTGCGCGCGATATAGCATCGGCTGCAAACACGCTTCCGGTAAGAACGGTGCCCGCAACCACGCTTGCATCGGTGCAGGAGCTGACTGCGCTCAACCAGCTGCGCACGGCCCTTGTGCAACTGGAGAACTACCGGCAGCAGGGTCCGCCGCTGATGTATCGCTGGGGGCTGTATCACGGAGACCAGCTCCTCGAGGCCGCCCGGCACATCTACTTCGACCGCTTCCAGCGGCTGCTGTTGGCGAATACGCAAAACAACATCGTGACGGCGCTCAACGCGCTCCCGGCCGCCGTGCAGCCGGACTCAGACTACGGCGCTGCTTACAATCCACTCAAAGCCTATCTGATTACGACGACCAATCCCGACAAGAGTACGGCTGAGTTTCTCACCCCTGTACTCATGCAGTACTGGCAAAACGGCAAAGCCCCCGACACCGAGGAGCAAAAGCAACTGGCGCAGTTACAATTTGACTTCTACGCGAATGAATTGCGGTTAGGAAATCCCTTTTCTATTGCACCTGCAATGCCCACCATCAACCGGGCTCGCGCTTACCTGGCAAGCTTTGGCGGTTTCGCACGGATCTACCAGCAGATGATTAACGCCGCCAACAAGGTCGCTCCCGCGATTGACTTCAATCGTTTGTATCCTGGCTCTTCATCAGTAGTCGTAGAGTCGCACATCGTGCCCGGAGCATTCACGCGCAACGGCTTCACTTTCATGCAGGATGCGATCCTGCATCCGGAAAAGTATTTCAGTGGCGAAGCGTGGGTGCTTGGCGATCAGGCTCCGCCATCACTGGATCCGAAAACCTTGACGGCACAGCTGGCCAGCCGCTACCTCGGGGACTATCAAACGGAGTGGCGCACCTTTCTACGGCAGGCTTCAGTTGCCAAGTATCGCGATCTGAGAGACGCCGCCGGGAAGCTTCAAATACTCTCCAATCCCAACTCGCCCCTGTTGGCGCTTATCTACACCGCATCGCACAACACGGCCGTGGCGAATCCGGATATAGCAAAACAATTCCAGCCGACCCAGGTGCTCGTTCCTCCGGACAGCGCGGAGAAGCTTATGTCAGAGAAGAACACGGCTTATGTGAACAGCCTTGTTGGCCTGCAGGGCGCGGTGTCGCAGGTTGCACAAGACCCGAACGCGGCAACCAATCCTGGGGCATTCCAACCAGTAATTACAGCGGCGATCAGCGCGCATAGCGCGGTAAGCCAGACTGCCCAGCTGTTTAATATCGACCCGCAGGGGCACAGCGAACAGACGGTCCTCGCGCTCCTGCAAGCCCCGATCAACTCGGCTGAAGATATCTCGAAGCCGGGACCGCCCAAGGGCGGCGGCCTTTGCGCAAGCTTTGCGCCGCTCCTGTCGAAATTCCCGTTCTCGGCCAACGCCACCGTTGACGCTACTCCGGCGGAGGTTTCCGCAGTTTTCCAACCGGGATCGGGCGCGCTGTGGCAGTTCTATGACGCCTCGTTGAAACCGTTGCTCGTCCAACAGGGCACAACGTACGCTCCGGCTTTGAACGCTCCACTCAAGGTGAATCCGGCGTTCCTGCAATTCTTTAACAAGGCGGCGAGCGTGTCTGCGCTCATGTTCCCTGCCGGCGCCACGTCACCGGCACTTACGTTCACGACACACATTTTGCCATCAAAAGGCATACGGACGGCTACGTTTACTGTGGATGCACAAACGCTCACCGGCTCAGATGTCTCCAAGCAGTTCACCTGGTCGGCGCAAACCGCCCAGCAGGCGCAGCTTATTGCGAGTTACGAAACCGGTAGTCTCCCCTTGCTGCAATTCAGCGGACCGTGGGCACTCTTCCGTCTTGTTAACAAAGGCCGGGTGGAGCAGGCCGGCAATCCAGGGCGTCTGCTGTACCCGCTCGAGGTGTCCAATACTCCTATTGTGGTTGGCGGCACGCCGTTGATTGTCCACATAGAATTGTCCGGGCCGGGTGCGGGTCTGCTGATGCCGGGGGGGTTGAGCAGCATTCGCTGCGTTTCAAACGTGGCTCGCTAAGGAGTTGTTGGCAATTCAGCGGTTGGTTCGGTCAGTGGGTCCGCCTGGGCTTCACTGAATCGCAGGAGCAGGCAGGTAACATTATCAACCGCTCCTTGCTCCTTGGCCGTATCGATCAATGCCTGACAGGCCTGCAAAAGATCCGGGTTGCCGAGCACGAGATGTGCGATGGCCTCGGCGTCGGCATAGCGAGTAAGGCCGTCAGTGGTCAACAATACAATGTCGCCGGGCTCGACGGCGGCGGTGAAGAGGTCGGGTTCAACCGATTCCGCGGTCCCGATGGCGCGCGTAATCAACGATTGCAGCGGCGACGATCCGGCGTCGTCCGCACTAATGACGCCGTTACGTACCTGCTCGGCAATGTAGGAATGGTCATGAGTAATCTGGGCACATTTCCCGTTGCGAAGAAAATACGCGCGGCTGTCGCCTACATTCCCGACCACGATCTTGCGGCCATCCATGCAAGCCGAAACCAGGGTCGTTCCCATACCGCGCAGTTCTTCGCTGTCATGCGCAAGCAAACATACCTGCCGGTTCGCATGCAGGATTGAGTTGTATAACCGCTGCTCCCCCTGTGTCTCAGACATGTCCTGTCGATTAAAGAACTGCAGCAGTTCGCTGACCGCCGTGCTGCTTGCGATCTCGCCGGCTGCCATTCCACCCATTCCGTCACACACGGCAAATATCTGCGTGGAAATGTCATAGCCGAAGCTATCTTCGTTGTTAGAGCGCTTGCAACCGACGTCGGTTAAAGCTGCGACTTCAAGTTTCAATGTACTTTGGCTTTCCATCGTAGAGACTCTTCTCTTCGCCGGAGATTACAGCTCATTTCGGATGGCTTTCAAACCAAGCCCATCTTATTCGCGGTTGCGCGATTAGACTGCCAGA
>CAYVSQ010000564.1:0-5414 GCA_964453815.1 uncultured Acidobacteriaceae bacterium
CCACTACCTATTTGCTGATTGAGTCCGCCGTACACGCTTACTGAGCTGGTATCGAAGCGAACGGAATTGGTCACATTGAAGATTTCCCAGGTGAAACCAAGCGACTGTTTTTCGTGAATCTGCCAGGTCTTATGAAGGCCTGAATCGATATCGAAATAACCATCGCCCCGGAAGTTGTTGCGCTGGCCTGCTTCGCCAGGATATGGGTTGCGCAAAGGCGAGCCGGTAGCCACGCCATTGTTGAGGGCGGCCGGATTGTCAAAGACCTGCGGTGTGCCGTCGATGTAGTGCTTGCGGATTTTGATGGGAGCGGTCTGCACCATGCCGGATTCGATCTGAAAGTTTGTGCCCCATCCTGCCGCAATCAGGGTAAAGGGCAGACCGCTGCTCCAGCGGTTGAGCCCGCTCCATTGCCATCCGCCAATAATTGCATCGACGGCTCGACTGGTGCCACTGGCAAATCGCCGCCCATGCCCGACCGGGAGCTCGTAGACCCAGTCGAGAGTGATCAGATGCCGGGTATCAAAGTCGGAGACACCGCGGTTCAGGCCGGGGTTGAAGCTGTTGATGATTGAGCTGAAGCTGGAGGCTCCATTCCCGGACGGGCTTGTCACACTCGGGCTTGTCGAAGTACTTAATTCGGAACTGCGTTCGGCATCCGATCCCATATCGATCGAAGAAGAGTAGGTGTAACTGAGATCCATTTGTAAACCATGAGACATCGGATGGCGAAGAATAAACTGTCCCGCGTTGTAGTAGCTCATTCCGATCGTGCTCCACGCGTATAGAGAGGAGAACTGTCGTTGGTAGAAGCGGAAGGGCTGACCTCCGCAGCCCGGGTAACAAAAAGCGTCCATATTGAGCAGAGCGGTGGTTTCATTGCCGCGATTGAGAGCCCAAACGTCGGTGTAGATCGCCTGCGTAGCGCTTTCTCCGGGATAGTCGACATTCGCGGCGTCGGGAAAGAGATTCTCAAAATAGGGGATGGCGGGAACGCTCGCAAATTGATTCCCGCCGTTGATATCCACTAACTTCGACATCTGGGTTGCGGCAGTAAAGTAGCCGGTGCCGCTCTTGTTATCGGCAAAGGGAGCGGGTTCAGCAAGATCGAGTTGCTGGAGCAGGTGGCGGCCAAGGCGTCCGACATAAGCGGCCTCGAAGGTGAAGCCACCGGGCAGCTCACGTTGCACGGACAAGTTGAAGACCTGGGCATAAGGAGTCTTCAGCTTGTTGTCAATTCCCCAGGTAATCGCCAAGCCGCAATTCACATCGGTTGGCGCTGTGTATGGGTAGTTGATGGTTCCGGGCTGCGCACACGCATTGGGAGGCAATTTGCTGATGCCGGTAAAGCGGGGGGAGGTGTCGACGGAATAAGTGCCGGCCGGGTTCGAGATGCTGGTGCTGAGTCCGAAAGAGCCAAACTGGTCAAAGGAATTGACGATGCCTTGGCCATAGTGATCGAAGTAAATCCCGAAGCCGCCACGAATAGAGGTTTTAGGGTCGGGTCCATAAGCAAAGGCGATGCGTGGCGCAATGTTCAACTTTTGCTTTGGCCAGTAGCCGGGTCGTCCCCACGCGGGTCCCGCCGGGGCGAAGGTAATGTCAGGCTGGTTGACATTCCCTGCAAATGCCGCGGCGGCCCGATTCTGGAACCACTGGTCCATATCGATGGTCGGCGTAACCTGCTGGCCGCTGACTTCATACGGCGTCTGGAGAATGGTATGGCGGAATCCATAAGTGAAGGTGAGATTGGGCCGGGCGCGCCAGGAATCCTGCAGATAGTACTCGAACTCATTGGAGCGGAAGTGCCGGCTCAGAGAAGTTCCATCGGGAACCTGTGTGGCCGAGACTCCGCCGGGATTGACTAGGTAGTTATAGTTGCCGGTGACCTGCGGCACGAGACCTACCAGCGTTCCGACGGCAATGTTGTACGAGTTAGTGAATCCGCCGGTCGGAGATGCGCCACAGCAGACCGGCGTGTAGCCGAACTGCGCCGGATCGAGGCTTGATCCGGTGTTGGCAATGGATCCGCCGGTGTTGATCCAATCGATGTTGGTATTGCCGCTGGAAAAAGAGGCCAGGTTGGAATCATGTTCGCTGTTGACGAGCCGCCAACTTCCACCAACGGCGACGGTGTGATTGCCGTGGGTCCAGCTAACATTGTCAACGATATTGCTGACCGGGACATGCACGATGCTGCTACGCGATTCAGCCGTCGGCTGCGAAATGAATCGGAAGGTAATGTAGTCCCCGGTGCCGATGCCTAGAAGGCTGAACCCCTGACGGATGTAACCATAACGAAGGTCGTTGACCAGGTTCGGCCTGATGGTCCAGGTATCTCCGGCGATGATGCCCTTGGTGTTGTCGGTAAGAAACGTAGAAGGGGGCTGGCCCGGAAACTGCAAAAATCCAGCCTGTGTGTCTTTCTGCAGATTGCCGCGAACGAAGAGATGGTGCCGGTCGTTGGGCAGGTAGTCAAGCTTGAGAAGGGTGGTATTAAGCGAGCCTGGAAAAGGCGATGAGAAGGAGTATGAACCGAAGTTCAGCCCGTCGCCAGCTGCCATTCCGTTTGCGGTTGGGTAAGTATTCATGAGCGCGAGGACATTCGGGTTGACGCCAGGTCCCCAGGGGCAGGTACCGTTGCCGCTGCAGTTCGGGTCCATGCTGGCAACCTGCGATGACGACAACGTTGTAACATCGCCTGCTTCGTCGTTTTGGTAACTGAGATTGCCCGCTTTGAAGGACGCGGTTGGAGTGATCTGGGTGATCTGCTTGTTTTCCGCAGTGCGCTGGCCTTCGTAATTGAAAAAGAAGAAGAGCTTATCTTTCTTGATGGGGCCGCCGAGTGAGCCGCCGAAGGTATTGCGAATAAGCTTGCCGGGAACATTGGGCAAACCTGCACCTATCTGCGCTGCCTTATTAAACCAGTCGTTGGCCACCGTAAAAGTATTGCGGTTGTACGCGTATAAGGCGCCGTGAAACTGATTGGTGCCGCTTTTAGTGACGAGCGTAACCTGCGCGCCGGAGCTGCGTCCTGCGTCCGCATTGGCGTTGGTAGTGGTGACACGGAACTCCTCAGTGGAATCGAGGGTAGCGCGCAAAACGCCGGTAAAGGCATAGCCATTGTTCTGATCGTTGTCGTCGACGCCATCGAGAGTGACATTTGTCTGGTCGGACCTCGCACCGGCCACGGCCCCGGTACGGCTGTCACTGTCGTTATCAACAGCCCGACCTAAATAGAGGACTCCAGGCTGAAGGCTCAAAAGATCGGGGACGTTGCGACCTTCCATGGGAAGCGACTGGATCACTGCGTTGTTGACGGAGTTGCCGATGGTGGCGTCTGAAAGGTTCAGGGTCTGCGCTTCAGCGCTAACGTTGACGACTACCTGGCTGGCCTCGACGGAGACGACGAAGTCGATGGTGGCTGGCTGGTTAACGAGCAATTCAGCGGTTTTGGTTTGACTAGCAAAGCCCGTTGCCGAGACAACGATGGAATATGTGGCGGGAGGAATGTGCGCAAGGACATATTCGCCGGAACCGCTCGACGTGGCCTCGAGCTTTCGGCCAGTGGCATTATCCGTGAGGATGATTTTGGCGTTCGGCACAACAGCGCCGCTGGGATCGGTAATAAGGCCACGCAGCGAAGTGGCGGTTGTCTGGGAAAATCCAGTTGCCGCGAAGGCGACCAGAAGAAACACTACGGCTGTGCACAAACAACACTTGGTCACAATCTCCTCCAAAGAATGCTGCTTTGGCCGCCCTCGTGCCCGTGGCGGCTATGCGTTCCCGATCCGGTCACCATAGCGCTTCATGGCGATGAGGGCAGCTGCTCAGTGATGAGTTCGCAGAATTTTGTGGCGAGTGATCAATTTTGCGCGAGGAAATAGCCGATCAAATTTGCTTAATGAGGATGTCAGGGGCAGTTTTTGAAAGAGCGGATTGACTTCGCAAGAAAATGGCCGGAGATCGAGATGATCTCCGGCCAAGGATTTGGGCGCCCGTGTGTGGGCGCTGGTTTAGAAGTCGTAGCGGAGGCCGAACTGCATCCGCCGCGGCGCATTCTGCATTGCGGAGTAGGAGCCCAGGCTTCCGCTGGTAAGTCCGGTAGTCAGAGAAGTGATCGGGTTGCTGTTGAAACGGACACTGTTGGTGACGTTGTAGACCTCCCAGGAGAACTTGAGCGCGCCGTACTCTTTGAATTGCCATGACTTCGCCAGCCCGGAATCCAGGCTGAAGAACCCGTCGCCGCGGAAGTTGTTGCGCTGTCCCATCTCTCCGGGGTAGGACAAACGAACGGGCCCGCCAGTCGCGGTTCCGCTGTTGATAGCGCCCGGATCGGCAAAAACCTGCGGGGCGCCGTTCAAGACGTGCTTTTGCATCTTGACCTTGCCGGTGACAACTCCATTGCTCCCTTGTTGCCAGTTGGTCGTCCAACCGGGCTCACCGAGACTGAACGGCAGAGCGCTGGACCAGCGGTTGATGCCGGACCATTGCCATCCACCCAGCAGGGCGTTGGTTGCGACGTTGCTTGAATTCATGAACTTCTGTCCCGGACCAAAGGGCAGCACGTAAACCCAGTTACCCGTAACGAGGTGACGGATGTCGAAGTCCGAGTGGCCACGGTTCAGGTATGGCTTCCAGGAGTTGATAATGTTGCTGAAGTTGCCGCCGTGGCCGTTGGTCTCCGTTCCGCGCTCCGCGTCCGATCCCATGTCGATGGAATTGGCAAAGGTGTAGCTGAAGTCGACGCTGAGGCCGTGACTCATGGGATGCCTCAGAATCAACTGACCAGCGTTGTAGTAGCTCATGCCGATGGTGGACAGAACGTAGAGCGAGGAGAATTGATCCTGCCAGAAGCGCGATTGGTGATCGGCGGGACAGGGATAGTCAACCCCCAGCGTACCGCTGAAGCAGTAAAAATCGATGTCGGCCAAAGCAGTCGTGGCGCCCAGATTTGAGCGGAAGGGCGCCCATTCATTGTTGTAGATAGCCTGGGTTGCACTCTCGCCCGGGTAATCGAAGTTGGCCATGTAGGGAAATACATCTTCAAAGTATCGAATCGCCGGCACGGGCGCAGGGAAGTTTCCGCCGTTCTGATCCACCAGCGCGGAGAGCTGGGCACCAGCATGGAAATAATCGCCGCCGCCGTTCGTATCGACAAAGTCGACGGGCTCAGCTATATCCAGGTTTTGCAGGAGGTGACGGCCGAGACGCCCAACATAGTTAGCTTCGACGGTGAATCCGGCAGAAATCTCGCGCTGGACGGAAGCGTTAAACGTTTCGGAGTAAGGCGTCTTAATTCTGTTGTCGAGGCCCCACTGGATCGCGAAGTTTCCCCGTGGATAGGTGAAGGGAAAGGTGGTGGTGGGCGCTCCTGGCGGGACGCTGATGGGAGGGAGGGTCTGGCGGTCGAC
>CAYVSQ010000565.1:0-12479 GCA_964453815.1 uncultured Acidobacteriaceae bacterium
GATCTGGACGACACCACCGCGCACCCCGCCATGCTGGCAGCGGCGGCCGAGAATCTGGGCACCATCGAGTTGGCCCTGCTCGCGCACGGAGTCCTCGGCGATCAACAGCAGGCCGAGGCCAGTTTTCCAATCGCCGAGGCCATCCTAGGAACCAATTTCATAGCGCCTGTCTCGCTGATTACCTGGCTCGCGAACTACTTCGAAGCCTCTCATGAGGGAACGCTGGCCGTGATCTCCTCGGTGGCCGGCGACCGTGGCCGCAAGAGCAACTATGTCTACGGAGCCTCGAAAGGGGCGCTCAACGTCTTCGTCGATGGCGTGCGCAATCGCATCGACCGCAGTGGCGTCCAGGTGCTCACCATCAAGCCAGGATTCGTCGCCACGCCCATGACCGCGCATCTGCCGCAGAACGCACTCTTCGCCACGCCTTCTAAAGTCGCCAGTGGAATCTTCAATGCTGTCAAAAAGCGAAAAGACGTTGTCTACGTTCCGGCTTTCTGGGCTGTCATCATGCTCATCCTCCGCATGATCCCCCGTCGCATCTTCAAAAAGCTCAACGTCTGACCTGAATACGCGACACGAAAGGTAAGGACGATAAGGCCATCCCGGCAACTCTAAGTCGTCTCTGGCTGCCCAGGAATTTCCAGGCTTCCAATCCTCTCGATGAGTCGTTAACCGCGCGCCCCGCATCTTTATATGCGGGGCGGGTCCTAAACCTGCTCTGAATCGTCTATTACTTACGCATTCATACAGCTCGCAACCACTGTAAACTTTAAGTTTAGGAGATCTCGCATCCGGTAAGCATGTGCCTTTGTATCTCGCGCTCGCTGACTCCAGCCGCGCGCATCTGCCCGTATCGCGATCTCCGCAGCCAGACATTCTTAGCCGTCCTTCATTCGCTGCATCGCTGCCGGATGTTGTCAGGAGAAGCTGAAAAGATATGTGGATAGTCCGCCTCGCGCTACGACGGCCCTACACGTTTGCTGTGCTTGCGCTCTTGTTGATGATTCTCGGTCCGCTCGCCGTCTTCAACATGCCGACCGATATCTTCCCGAATATCAATATCCCTGTCGTCGCCATGGTCTGGAATTACACCGGGCTGTCCCCTGAACAGATGGCCAACCGCATCGTCTATCTGAGCGAGCGCACACTGACGACGACGGTCAACGATATCGCGCACATGGAATCGCAATCGTTGAACGGCATCGCCGTCATCAAAATCTTCTTCCAGCCGAAAGTAAACATAGCGAACGCTACGGCGCAGGTGACGGCCGTCGCGCAAACCCAGCTCAGACAACTGCCCCCCGGTACCACGCCGCCGCTGATCCTTCAATACAACGCTTCCAGTGTGCCTATCATCCAGCTCGGCCTCTCCGGGCAGGGCCTCTCCGAGCAGCAACTGAACGACTACGGATTGAACTTCATTCGTACCCAGCTGGTTACCGTGAACGGAGCCGGAATCCCTTATCCCTACGGTGGAAAACAGCGCCAGGTGCAGGTGGATCTCAACCTCCCGGCGCTTCAGTCCAGAGGTCTGTCGCCGGCGGATGTCGTCAACACCATCGGTACACAGAACCTCATCCTGCCTTCGGGCACGGCCAAAATCGGACAATTTGAATATCAGCTGGAAACCAACAGCGCGCCGGTCACCATTGAAGGCCTGAACAACCTGCCCATTCGCTCCGTGAATGGAGCCATGGTCTACATTCATGACGTGAGCCATGTCCGCGACGGCTTCCCGCCCCAAACCAATATCGTCCGCGTGGATGGCCAGCGTGCTGCACTGCTCTCCGTCATCAAGACTGGCGACGCTTCGACGCTCGACATTGTCGCTGGCGTTCGGGCCAGAATTGAAACCCTCAAGTCGCAGTTGCCGCCGACCCTCAAGATCACGCCGCTCGCCGATCAATCCCTCTTTGTCCGCGCCTCAATCGGCGGCGTCGTGCGCGAGGGTATCATCGCCGCCTGCCTCACCGCCATCATGATCCTCGTCTTCCTGGGCAGCTGGCGCAGCACGCTCATCATCGCGGTCTCCATACCGCTCTCCATTCTTTCCTCGTTGCTGATTTTAAGCGCGCTCGGCGAAACCATTAACATCATGACCCTCGGCGGCCTGGCGCTGGCCGTCGGCATCCTGGTCGATGACGCCACCGTTGAGATCGAGAACATCAACCGCAATCTCGAAGAAGGCAAGGCCATCGAGCAGGCTATTCTCGACGGTGCCGCTCAAATCGCCGTTCCCGCCCTGGTCTCGACCATCTCCATCTGCATCGTCTTTGTGCCCATGTTCTTCCTCGGCGGAGTCGCTAGATTTCTCTTCGTTCCGCTCGCGGAGGCCGTCGTCTTCGCCATGCTCGCGTCCTACATCCTGTCGCGCACGGTCGTGCCCACCATGGCCATGTACCTGCTGCAGGAGATCGACGATGAATTTCACGACAGAAAGCAGGCCAGCCGCAACCCCCTCATCCGCTTTCAGCTCGGCTTCGAGCATTACTTCGAGAAATTTCGCGGCGGATATCGCCGCATTTTAGATCTCTGCATCCAGCACTCCGTGTTTTTCCTCATCTTCTTCTTCGCCTTTTCCATGATCTCCGCAGCCCTTCTCTACCCTTTCCTCGGCCAGGACTTTTTCCCCTCTGTCGATAGCGGACAGTTCAAGCTTCACGTCCGCGCCCGCACCGGGACGCGCATCGAGGATGTCGCTCAGCTCTGTGATCAGATCGACAACACAATCCGCGAAACCATTCCAAAAAATGAGCTGTTGACCATCATTGACAACATCGGACTGCCCTACAGCGGCATCAATGTCACCTATTCCAACTCCGCCGCCATCGGTCCGGCCGACGCCGACATTCAAGTTTCGCTTGCGGAAAAGCATCATCCTACCGACGATTACGTGCAACAGCTCCGCTACACGCTCAACCGCCGCTTTCCCGGCGTCAGTTTCTACACGCTGCCCGTCGACATGGTCACGCAGATCCTCAACTTCGGACTCCCCGCCCCCATCAATATCCAGATCGTCGGCCAGAACATGTACGCCAACCGCGCCTTCGCCGAGCAGCTGATGAACAAAATGAGGACCGTCGCAGGTATTGCCGACCTGCGCATCCAGCAGCCATTCGACAACCCGCAGCTCATGATTGACGTGGACCGCACGAAAGCCCAGCAAATCGGTCTACAGCAGAAGGACGTGGCCACCAGCCTGCTCACCGCCGCCAGCGGCAGCTTCCAGACCTCGCCCAGCTTCTGGCTTGATCCCAACAATAAAGTAAGTTACTCGATCGCCGCCCAGTCGCCGCAATATTCGCTCGACACGCTTCAGGCCCTGCAGAACATCCCGATTACGCCCCCCGGCTCAGCTGCCACCCAGCCCACTTCCGGCAATAGTGCTGCGGGCGGTAGCGCCAGCATAAATGGCGGAGGCATCATACCCGCCAACACTCCTATGGGCGGTCAGCCCGTCCAGATCCTGGGAAATCTCGCCTCCATCAATCTTGGCGCCGAGCTGGGTACGGTCACCCATTACAACATTGCCCCTGTCATCGATATCTATGGGAACGTCGTCAACTCCGATCTCGCCAGCGTCGACAGAAAGATAGAGGCCATTCTCGCCGAATCGAAAAGCCAGCTCCCCCGCGGCTCGCAGATGGTCGTTCGCGGCCAGGTGGAGACCATGCGGACCTCCTTCGTAGGACTCCTCGGCGGCCTCGTCTTTTCCATCCTTCTCGTCTACCTGCTTATCGTCATCAACTTCCAGTCGTGGCTCGACCCCTTCATCATCGTTTCGGCATTGCCGGCGGCCATCTCCGGCATCATCTGGTTCCTCTTCCTTACTCATACCCACATCAGTGTTCCCGCCCTCACCGGCGCCATCATGTGCATGGGCGTGGCCACAGCAAACTCCATCCTGGTTGTCAGCTTTGCGCGCGAGCAGCTGGATGGACCCCACGTTGGCGAGCCCCAGGCCGCAGCTCTCAGCGCCGGCTTTGTCCGCTTCCGCCCGGTTCTGATGACCGCGCTCGCTATGATCATCGGCATGGTACCCATGGCCCTCGGCCTGGGGGACGGCGGTGAGCAGAACGCGCCTCTGGGACGCGCCGTAATCGGCGGCCTTCTCTTTGCCACCGTTTCCACGCTCTTCTTCGTTCCAACTTTCTTCAGTGTTCTGCACGGCCGGCTTGAAAGACGGCGTCGTGAACGAGAAGCCCGTCCCCAGCAAGCACAGCCCGCCATGTCGGAGAACTAATACCCATGTCTCTACAACCGATGTCCCAGCAACCCGTGACTCCGCCACCGCCGACCCAGCACTCCCCCTCGCCATCGCACAACGGCGACAAGCCGCCCATCTCCGGCGGCAAGGCCATCGTGCTGCTCCTGATCGTCGTCGTTGTCGCCGTCATCCTTGCCGTTACCGGAATCATCCCGCGCCTCCGGGCGCGTACCACCCTGCAAGAGCAGACCAACCGTCTCGCCGCGCCCAATGTCCTCGTCGACCAGCCGCAGGTGGGCCAGCCTTCACAGGAAGTCGTTCTGCCAGGCAACGTCCAGGCCTATACCGATTCACCGATCTACGCGCGCACCAGCGGATACCTCGGCAAGTGGTACTTTGACATCGGCGCGCACGTAAAGCAGGGCCAGCTCTTGGCCACCATTGATAGCCCGGAAGTCGATCGGGAACTGGCTCAGGCCAAGGCAGATCTCGCCACCGCCCAGGCCAATGCCGCCAACGCGCAGGTTCAATCCGCACGCTACCAGGATCTGCTCAAGGGCAACGCGGTCTCCCAACAGGACACCGACAACTTCACCACCCAGGCCGCCTCCACCGCTACCCAGGTGCAATCCGCGCAGGCCAACGTCCAGCGCCTCCAGCAGCTCGTTGACTTCGAACGCGTCATCGCGCCCTTTGACGGCATCGTCACCGCGCGCAATGTCGACACAGGCACGCTTATCGATGCCGGAGCCAACCGGGAGCTCTTCCACCTCGCCGCCGAAAATGTCATCCGTGTCTACGTCAATGTGCCCCAGCTCTACTCCCTCGCCGCCGTGCCCGGAGTCACCGCTGGTCTCACACTTGCCGAATATCCCGGTCGCACCTTTCAGGGCAAGATCGTGCGGACGTCCAAATCCATTGATCCCGCATCGCGTACCCTGCTCGTCGAGGTCGATGTCCCGAACCCCAAGGGCGAACTCTTTCCCGGCGCCTTCACTCAGGTTCACTTCAAGCTGCACAACACACGGCCTACGCTCATCATCCCTGTTCCTACTCTCATGTTCCGCTCCGAAGGCCTGCGTGTAGCCATTGTCCAGGAGAACAAGGCCAAGCTCGTTCCCATCATCATCGGCCGCGACGACGGCAGGACCGTTGAAGTCGTCGATGGCCTCCAGGCGACTGATCAGGTCATCCAGAACCCACCCGACTCTCTCATCGATGGCGAGACAGTCAACGTCGTCCAGCCCCAGCGGCAACCCAAGCAACCCGGCGGCGGCACCGCCCCGCCATCGGGGTACTAAGCATGAACCCCCGTCGGCTTAATTCCTCGCTTCTGCTCGCGGCTACCATCGTGGGCGTAGCCATCACCGGATGCGTCGTGGGACCCAACTACCAGCGCCCCGCCACAGCGACGCCCCCACCCGCGTTCAAGGAGCTGCCGCCGCCCAATCCTCCCAACGGAACCTGGAAGCAGGCGCAGCCCAGCGACGCCGCCCTGAAGGGCAAATGGTGGGAGATCTACAATGATCGGCAACTCAACGCGCTCCAGGACAAGGTCGCTGTCTCGAACCAGACCCTCAAGGCAGCTGCCGCGCAATATCTGCAGGCGCGCGAACAGGTCCGTGTCGCGCGTGCGAACTATTACCCCACACTCACCGCAGGCCCCGCCGTCTCACGCCAACAGACGTCTGCGAACGTGCCTAGCGCCACCAAGGGTTTGACCTACGGCACTTTCTCCCTCCAGGGTCAGGCACTCTGGGAGCCGGATCTTTGGGGGCAGGTCCGCCGCACTGTCGAGCAGGCTCGCGCCAACGCCCAGGCCAGCGCTGCCGATCTGGCCAATGTTGAGCTGAGCCTCCGCTCCGAACTTGCCATGGATTACTTCGAACTGCGCGGCCTCGATACGCAGAAGGAGCTGCTCGATACCACCGTCGCCTCCGACCTCGACTACCTCCAGCTCACCCAGGTGCGCTTCAAAGGGGGAGTCAGCACCGAAGTCGACGTCGCCCAGGCCGAAACCCAGTACCAGAGCGTCAAAGCCCAGGCCATCGACGTAGGCGTCGCCCGCGCGCAATTTGAGCACGCCATCGCTACTCTCATCGGCGTGCCGGCATCGTCTTTCTCCCTGCCGCCGATGCCGCTCACGCTCGCTCTCCCGACCATCCCCGCCGGCGTGCCCTCAGAATTGCTCGAGCGCCGTCCGGACATCGCCGGAGCTGAGCGCCGCACCGATGCCGCCAACGCCCAGATCGGCATCGCCATCGCCGCCTACTACCCCAATGTCACGCTCAATGGCGGCGGTGGTTTTGAAAGCCAGACCATCGGAACATGGATCCAGGGCCCAAGTGCCTTGTGGGCACTCGGTGCCTCAGCCGTCGAAACCCTTTTTGATGCAGGCCGCCGCCACGCCCTCACCGCTCAGGCACGCGACGCTTACGATCAGCAGACCGCCAACTACCGTCAGAGCGTTCTCAATGCCTTTCAGGAAGTCGAAGACAACCTCGCCGCGTTGCGTATTCTGAATGACGAAGCCGCAACCCAGACCGCTGCCGTCAACGCCTCTGAGCGGTCATTGGCCATCAGTACGAACCGTTACAAAGGTGGAGTCACCACTTATCTCGAAGTGCTCACCGCCCAGACCACCCAGCTGACCAACCAACGCACCCAGGCCGACATCACCACGCGCCAGTTCGCCGCAAGCGTTCAGCTGATCAAAGCCCTCGGCGGAGGATGGGACACCTCCCAGCTGCCCCCGATGTAGGAGCGCGCACTTCTTCGTCGATATCATCGGAACAGCTAAGTAGAGGTTTCACAGCTTGACCGCCGAGCAGGCTGAGATCGATCGACCCGTTACCGGCACAGGTAAGCCGGCCGTCAGCCGCAGTGCCTTACTGTGGCTCGCCACCCTCACTCCGGCGGTCTTGTTCATCCACGGCTACCACCCCTTTGCCGACGATGCCGGTATCTATGTCGCTGGCATCCGCAAGCTCACAGACCCCACACTCTACCGGCCGGACGCGGCCTTCGTCCTCGCCAACACACGCTTTTCGCTCTTCGCCCATCTCTTGGCCGGGGTGGTTCGCATCACTCGAATTCCACTCGACTACCTCTTGCTCGCGACTCATCTGGCTTCCATCTTTGCCTTCCTCCTCGCCTGCTGGGCCCTGGCCAGACGCATCTTCGCCTCGCCTGCCGCGCAATGGTCCGCGGTCGCCCTGGCCGGTGCCTGCTTCACTTTGCCCGTAGCTGGAACCGCCATCTTGATCATGGACCCCTACGTGACGGCGCGCTCCATCTCCACCCCCCTTGGACTCTTCGCTCTGGCCGCCTCCATCGACCGCAAATGGGCCCGCGCCGTGCTTTTTCTCCTGCTCACCGCGCTCATGCACCCGCTCATGGCCATCTATGTGGCGGCATTCGTCTTTCTTTTTATCCTTGTCGATCTCGACCATCCGCGCGGGGCGTGTGTTCTGAGCTTTTTTGCGATCATCGCCTCGGGAATCAGCTATCTGGCGACGCGCCACCTTCCGGTATCGGCTGCTTACAACCAGGCCATACACAGTTCCGTGCGCTTGTACCTGTTTCCATCCCAGTGGTTGTGGTACGAGGACATCGGTCTCGTCGTCCCACTGGCGCTCTTCGCGCTTGCGGCCTACCGGCTGGGCTCTAGAACCCGCGCCGGCAAGCTCTGCATCGCCGTCGTATTGCTCGGAACCGCCAGCATGCTCTCGGCTTTCCTCTTTGTCCGTACCTCCGGACCCAATCTGCTCGCCCGTCTGCAGCTGCTGCGTAGCTTCCACATTCTTTATGTCCTTGGGATCGTCCTTCTCGGCGGCTTCATCGGCGAACTACTCTTGCATCGCTCGCCGGACGGTTCGCATGTACAACCGTCCCGCCGGATGGCTTGTGCGCTGCTCATCGCGATCGCCGTAGTCATGTTTCTGGCACAACGCCATACTTACCCGCTCTCCGCTCACATCGAATTTCCGGGCGAAGCTCCGCGCAATCCCTGGCAGCAGGCCTTTGTCTGGATTCGCGTCAACACCCCTCAAGACGCCGTCTTCGCCGCCAACCCGCAGCTGGTGTTTCTGAATGGGGAGGACTCGCAGGGCTTCCGCGCTACCACTGGGCGAAGCCTCCTCGCCGACGACAAGGACGAAGGAGTAGCTGTCGTTTTTCCGCATCTTGCGGCGCGATGGGCGGCCGAGCGCAATGCACAGGCCGAACTCGACCACCTCTCAGACCCCGAGCGTCTCGTCCGCCTGCACCCCTTAGGAGCCACCTGGCTGCTGCTCTCCGGCCATGCGGCGACGTCCTTCCCTTGTCCTTACCGCAACTCCGTGGCTCAGGTGTGTCGTTTGGGGTGGTGAGGACCGACTTGTCGCTACTCTGCCCTGAGCGCGTTCACTGGGTCGACCGTCGCTGCGCGGCGTGCCGGAAGATAGCAGGCGAGATACGCAGTTGCCACCACTCCGCCGGTAATCGCAAGGTAGGTAATCGGATCGACCGGGCTTACATTGAACAGCAGCGATGACATCAACCGCATCGCAATGAAAGCGACAACCAGGCCGCATGCGACGCCGATACCCGTCAGCCACAACCCCTGGCGCACGAACATTGCGGTCAGCGCCTGTCTTTGCGCGCCCAGCGCCATGCGAATGCCGATCTCGCGTGTCCGCTGCGACACCGAATAAGAGATCACGCCGTAAATGCCAACGATCCCCAGCAGCAACGCCATGCCGCCGGCCACGCAGAGCATCAGTAAAGTGAACGAAGTCCGGGCCATGGATTTCGTATACAGCTCGCCAAGCGTGGTCATATCGGCCAGAGGCACTTCGGGATTCACCGACCAGACCCGCTGTTGAATCTCATTGACAAAGGCCTGTGAGCCGGCGCGTGGACTGCGAATGACAAACGCTACCCCGCGACGGAGCATCTCCTTCTCCCCCTCGAACTTGTCTTGCATGACCGGCCAGTACACGGTTCCTGGCGCCTTCTGATCCACCCCATCGTCGTGAACATCCTGCGCCACTCCGACAATCTCGCGCCACTCGTCAACACTCGCAACACGGATTCTCTTCCCCAGCGCGCCGTTCGCGTCATGCCAGTATTCGCGCGCGAAACTCTCCGAAATGATCGCGACCGGGAGTTTCTGATAGATATCTTCCCAGGTCAGATCGCGGCCGGACACCAGCTTCGTACCCAGCGTCGCAAACGTCCCGGGCGAGATGAACTTGAAGCGCCGAATCGGCGGGAGCTGGCCTTCGCCGAGCATATGGTCCTGCGCAGACAGAACATCGTTGGAATCATACCCATCCAATGGAACGGCGGTGGAGAAGCTAACCGACGACACGCCCGGAATCCCCGCCAGCTTATCCAGAATGTCCTGCTGCATCCGTACCACCCGGTCGCGCTGTGTGTCGGGGATTTGCGTCTCAGGAATGTAGAAGCGAAATGTCTGCACTGAATCCGGCGCATCAAATCCCGGAGACACGTGCATCAGGGCCCTGAAGGTCCGAATCATCAGCCCCGAGCAGATGAGCAGCACCAGTGCCAGCGCCACCTGCACGATCACCAGGGCCTTGCGTGCCCGATGCCTCTCGCGGCTTTGGCTCAGCGCCCGGCCACCTTCCCGAAGTCCGCTGTTCACGCTCGCCCCCGCATACTTGATCACCGGAATCGCACCAATCAGAAGGCTGGTGAAGAGCGCGAGCCCGAGGGTGAACAGCAGCACTGGAAAGTCGATGCCGATCTCGTGGATGCGCGGCAGGCCAGTAGGTGCCATTGCGACCAGAAGGCGCAGTGCGCCATAGGCCAGCGCCAGGCCAACCAGGCTGCCCGCAATCCCAAGCACCATGCTTTCGAAGAACAGCTCGCCGGCAATGCGCCCCCAGCCGGCACCCAGTGCCGACCGAATCGCAAACTCCTGCCGGCGGCCTTCAACGCGAACGAGCAACAGGTTTGCGACGTTCGCGCAGGCCACCAGCAGGACCAGCGCGATCGAACCCATCAGCACCCACAACACTTTGCCAATATCCCCGACAACATCCTGCTTCAGGGGCCGGAGATTCGGCATAATCCGCGCTTTCTCAAAAAGGCTGACGCTGAATCCCTCCGGCACCGGGAAGCTGCGCAGGACAACAGGAAGCAGACGCGCCATGTCCGCGCTTGCCTGCGCCACGGTCACTCCCCGCTTCAACCGGGCCAGGGAACGCTGGCTGAAATTGCCCAGCTTCACCTTGCTGCGATCCCATTGAAACGGCAGGATAAGCGCCGCATCCTGCTGATCGAGAAAATGAAAGCCCTTGGGCAGAACGCCGATAATCTCCCGCGGCTTTCCGTCCACCGTAATCGATCGCCCGATGACCGACCGGTCGCCCCCGAACTTCTTTTGCCAGTATCCATACGAGAGCAACACCGTTTGCGGGGAACCCGGCGAATCGTCCTTGCGTGTAAATGAACGCCCCAGCGCCGGAACCACTCCCAGGATCGGCAGGGTGCCATCAGTGACGTCAAGGCCGCGCACATGCTCCGGCTGACCCGCTCCGGTCACGTTCAGCGAATCGTTGTCATAGACGCCGATGTCCTGGAGGGTGGTGTTCTGCTCGCGATCGATAAAGTAAATCGACGGCGACATGTTCAGCTCTTTGATGTCGATGCCCGGCGCGCTATGCCACACGCCGATCAGCTGCTCAGGGTGGGGATACGGCAGAGGCTTCAAAAGTACGCCCTGCACGACGCTGAAAATCACCGTATTCGCGCCTACCCCGATCGCGAGTGTGAGCAAAGTGATCGTTGTAAACAGCGGTGCGCGGCTGAGCCGGCGTAAAACCTGCCTGAGCTGATCGTTGAATATTGCCATGTGCCAACCTCTCCGAACATGCGTACGTCCGATCGCAAAGGAGCGACAGCAGCGGGTACGCCATTAAGCGGCGAATAGTTCCGAGCGCCGGGTAGAGGTATGGGCTGAATTATTTGACTGTCACGGTAATGGGGAGCGAGTGACCAACGACGCTCGTGCCGTTGACGGCGGCATAACCGGAGACGGTGATTGTGTATGTGCCGGGGGCGATGCCGGGATTGCCCGACGGCGGATGGTTCAGGTAGTCGTAGCGCTGCGAGCAGGCTCCAAGCCCCAGGCCGCTGGCGGTAAGAAGCGCCAGCAACCCGAGTACGCGCAGGGTTGCGATTCCCGAGCGCTTGCGCAGCGCGCCCAGTCCAGCCAGTGCAAGAATGCCCGGCAGAACAATGGCGTATGCCGCAGGCGAGGCGGTAAATGGCGCGTTCGTCAGAGTCGCGCTGGTTCCCGATGGGCCCTGCGTCTGAATCTGCAAAGTGCTCGACACAGCCGCAGCAGTGAGCGGGGTGAGCGTCGTAGGACTGAACACACACGTGGCGCCCGCAGGAACTCCCGAACAGGAGAGCGTCACCATGTCGTTGAAGCCATTCTCAGGCGTTACCGTGGTTGTGATATTCCCGAATTGGCCGGGCGTCAGGGTGAGCGAAGTAGGGCTGGCGGTTAGCCCAAAATCCGGCAGGGTGCTGCTGGCCGCATCCGCGCCTGCCGAAACTCCCGCGGCCGACGCGGCATAACCCTTGCTGCCGGAATAGGCCGCGGTCACCGTCCGTATGCCCTGCGGCAGCTGGTCGACCGTGAGCGTGGCTGCGCCATTCTCGACGAAGGCTGAACCCAGCGAGCCCTTGGCTGTCTCAAAACTCACTGTCCCGCTGGTCGCAGGATTGCCGGCAACATCACCCACCTTGGCGGTAAATGTACTCCCATGCACGTCCGACGCAACCGAAAGATGGGTCCGGGTGGCCACTTGTGCCCCGGCGCCCCATCCCGCTCCCACCATCCATGCCGCCAATAAGAAGCCCGCGGCCTTACCTGTTGCCCGGGTGCCGATGCCATGCCTCAACAACTGCAAATTCATTCTTCGGTTTCTCTGCTCTCTCAAAAAAACATCCAGGCGCGATGGGAACTGCCGCCAAACATTCATTGTATCCGAGCCGACGCCGATCACCGGCACTGTTGCCTCATCCTCTCGCACGATACGATGTTTGTTTAGAACCTTTGCATCCCGAGGCAACCGATCATGACGACCACTCTCTCCCAACGTCCACAGCTCCAGCACCTCGCCGCCCAGCTTAACGAACTGAAGGAGAAGGGCACCTACTTCCGCCTGCGCATCCTCGACGACATGCAGGCTCCCGTCTGCCACTACGACGGCAAGCAGGTCATCAATCTCGCCTCGAACAACTACCTCGG
>CAYVSQ010000566.1:0-22051 GCA_964453815.1 uncultured Acidobacteriaceae bacterium
AACATCAGCACAGCCGTCGCTGTAAATCCGGGCGACTTTAACAAGTAACGAACGGCAATTCTCAGGTCGCGAAACAAAGACATCATGAGCTCCTGGTCAGGCAGTGATGGTGTTTTAGCTGCACTTCCTTTTCCAAACTACTCCCTGATGTAAAAGCATGTTCCATGCATGTCCACTCCATCCCGACCTCAAGCTACAATGGCCCAAACCGTCCACAATCGTAACCCAGCGTCCGGATACGGACAGATGATTCAAGCGCGAAACGGCAGTTCCGGACGTCTGGTCTCCGAGGCTCTGGGGAGAGCGTTCAGGCGGGCTTTGTTGCACTAGCTGAAGAAGGAGCGGGGTAGGCGGCGAGTTCATCGAAAGAATGCAGGCTCGGCACCAGCCGCTCTTTGTAGGGTCGAAATCGGGAACCTGAGACGGTCAGGACGCCCCCTGTTAGGTTAACAGCTGTATTTTTAACAGTTGCGCGCACATGCTGTTGCGGCTAGAATTCCTGCGGAATGTGAAAGGTGCCTGCTGTGGCCGTGAGGTGTTGCTCGAGCTATCGCTCATTCCGGAACGGATGTGTCCCTGCTTCATGCGCCGAGATGTCTACCGTTCAAGCTCAAGAGGGCTTCTATCAAGTGTTCGAGGAAGGTAGCTATGAATTCGAAGCCAAGCGGCATGGGTGCAGGGATTCGACGTCTGCTCGTTGTGATCTGCACAGTTGCTCTCATTCCAGGCGATACGCTGGCAGGTCCGCTGTCCCTCCAGACAACTCAGACCTCTGCGAGTCAGGCTCAGTCTGCGCAAATCCCCGCTGACCAGCTGGATTCGCTCGTAGCACCCATCGCACTTTATCCCGATCCGATGCTGGCGCAGGTCCTGGCGGCCTCGACGTATCCGCTTGAAATCGTCCAGCTGCAACAGTGGCTGACTAAGAATTCCGGGCTAAAGGACAAGGCGCTGGCGGACGCTGTCGCAAAACAGCCGTGGGACCCGAGCGTGCAGGCGATGGCTGGATTGCCGGATGTGGTGAAGCGGCTGGCGGCCGATATTCAGTGGACGACGGACCTCGGAAATGCGTTTCTGGCACAACAGAGCGACGTGATGGATGCGGTACAGCGCATGCGTCAGAAGGCTCAGGGTACTGGCAATCTGAAGTCGACCGAACAGCAGAAGGTAGAGACCAAGACCGTCGAGAACAAGACCGTGATCGTGGTGGAGCAGGCCAATCCACAGGTGGTGTATGTGCCCTCATACAATCCGACGGTGGTGTATGGGCCGCCCGTTTATCCCTACCCGCCGATTTACTATCCGCCGCCGGGAGCCTACGTGGCGGGCATGGCGATTTCATTCGGCGTGGGCGTGGCGATGGGCGCGATGTGGGGCGGAGGCTGGGGGTGGGGCTGCGGCTGGGGCGGCCATAACGACATCAACGTCAACGTAAACAACAATTTCAACCGCAACACGAACATCAACGGCGGCAACAGGAACAACATCAACGGTGGGAATCGCGGAAATCGCCCGTCGCAGCTGCCTTCAGGTGGACGCGGCAACGGCGCCTGGCAGCATAATCCGCAGCACCGAGGCGGCGCGCCATACGGCGACCGCAGCGTGGCGAATCGCTACGGCGGGACGGCGCGTGGAGATTCACTGGCTAACAGGCAGGCGGGGGCACGAAATCAGATCGGGCGGGAAGGTGGCAACCTTCCCAGCAACCGCGAAGGCGCGGGTAATCGGGCGTCGAACACAGGGCTTGGCGGCAACCGCGGCGGCGCGGGCGGCGGTCTCGGTGGCAATAACGGGGCAGGAACCGGTAATCGCGGAGGTGCGGGCGTGAGTAACCGCGGCGGCACGGGAGTCAGCAACCGGGCGGCAGGTGGAGCGAACAGCATCGGCGGTCGGAATCTCTCCGGCAGCAGCGCGGGAAACCGCGGCGCATTCGGCGGCGGCGGAGGCGGAGGATTTAACGGCGCCGGCGCGCGACAGAGCAGCAGCCGCGGTGCATCCAGCATGGGATCGCGCGGTGGCGGCGCTCGCTCAGGCGGCGGACGACGCAGGTAGCAAATGACTGACGACTACAGGAGCACGAAGATGAAGCCAACAGCTCATAAGAAAGTTCTCACGGGATTGGCCCTGCTTGCTGGAGTTATCGCCTGGACGTCTACATCTGCGCCGGTCGTTCTCGCGCAGCAGGCTCCGGCACCGCAGACGGCGGCGGCAACAACGGAAAAGGCACCGCCGGCTAAGGCCGCATCACCGTCTGGTGGAGCGGAGCTGTTCGACAGCCCGCAAGCGGCGGTGGACGCCGTTCTGAAGGCGGCAAGCGATTACGATACGGATGCGCTAGCAAAGATCTTCGGGCCAGAGGGGAAAGAGGTTTACGCTACCGGCGATGCCGTCCAGGACAAGAACCGAGCAGAGTCTTTTGTCGCCGAGGCGAAGGAAAAGATGGAGATTTCCGTCGATCCAAAGACCGGACGACGCGCCGTTCTCATTGTGGGCCACGAGGATTGGCCGATGCCGGTACCCCTGGCCAAGACGGGAAACAAGTGGTACTTCGACACGAAGGCAGGCAAGCGGGAGCTGCTGTACCGGCGGATCGGCTCCAATGAACTGGACGCGATTCAAATCTGCCGCGGCTATGTGGACGCGCAGGAAGAGTACGCGTTCAAGCCACGCGAGGGATACAACGTGAACCAGTATGCGCAGCGCATCGTGAGCACCCCGGGGACGCAGGATGGTTTGGCGTGGAAGAATGCCGACGGGACGTGGGGCGGCCCGATCGGCGAAAACATTGCCGAAGCTATTGTTGAGGGGTATTCAAGCCGGGAGCAGCCGTATCACGGGTACTTCTTCAAGATCCTCAAAGGGCAGGGGCCGGATGCACCGCTGGGGCGGCTCGATTACGTGATCAAAGGCGTCATGATCGGAGGATTTGCAATGATTGCCGCGCCAGCGCAGTATCGAGTGACGGGCGTGAAGACGTTCATTGTCAGCAACGACGGCGTCGTTTATGAAAAGGACCTCGGTCCGGACACGATCGACACGTTCAAGAAGATGGAGCTCTTCAATCCGGATAAAACCTGGTCCCCGGTTGAGGATGAAGAGGACTAGGCTGAATTAGCCAGTGCTGTCGGTACCTCTCCGCAGTTTCGCGCTACCCGCTTCACCAGCTATCCGCCTCTTAGCTGCCACTGTACAATCTCCACCATGAAGCTAGCCGAACTAGCGCTTGTGCTGGGCGCTGAATGCCACGGCGACGGAGACGCCGAGATCACCGGAGTCGCCGGCCTCGAAGAGGCTGGCCCTGAGGAGATCACTTTCGTCGCCAATCCTCGCTACTCGGCCCTGGCCAGAACCACCAACGCCGCCGCCGTTCTCGTCACACCCGATTTTCCTGAAATCTCCACGCCCACCCTGCGCACTGCGAACCCCTATCTTGCCTTCGCCAAAGCTGTTCAGATCTTCTACCGGGAGCCCATCTACGCGCCCGGCATCCACACTACCGCCGTCATTCACCCAACTGCGGTCATCGGCAAAAACGCCCACATCGGAGCCTGCGCCGTCGTCAGCGAAGGCGTAACCATCGGCGACCACGCGACCCTGCTGGCTCACGTCGTGATCTATCCCCACGTCACTATCGGGGACCATTTCTTCGCCCACGCCCACTCCATCGTCCGCGAGCACTGCCGCGTCGGCGACCATGTCGTGCTCCAGAATGGGGCAATCATCGGCTGCGACGGCTTCGGTTTTGCCAAGGACGACGCCGGCATCTGGCACAAAATCGTGCAATCCGGTCCCGCTATTCTCGAAGACTCCGTTGAAATTCAGGCCAACTCCACCGTCGATCGCGCCAGCGTGGGAGAAACCCGCGTCGGCTCCGGCGTTAAGGTCGACAACCTTGTGCAAGTCGGCCACGGATCGAAAGTCGGCGCCAATACTCTGCTATGTGCGCAGGTCGGCCTCGCCGGCTCGTCTGAGATCGGCAGAAACTCCATCCTCGCCGGGCAGGTCGGCGTCGCCGGACACTGCAAGCTCGGCGACGGCGTCATCATGACCGCGCAGTCCGGCGTTTCGCACGACGTGCCGCCAGGTAAAATCATTAGCGGGTCGCCTGCGTTCGACAACCGCCAGTGGCTCAAGGCCACCGCCATCTTCAATCGGCTGCCGGACATCGTCCGGCAATTACAGCGCAAACAGAAATCCGAAACTTAAGTAAGCGGACCCTTGTAAAGAAGATCGTTCCACTCATTCCCTGCATCCAAGCAAACTTATGCCCAACGAAACAGAAAACGACGCGCGCAGCGGAACACCACAGGCACTCGCCGACCCCATCCGCGTGCTCCTGCTCGACGATCAGATCGATAACCTTCTGCTCCGCTCGACCATTCTGCGCAAACATGGTTACCTCACGGAAACGGCCTCGAGCATCGAGGAAGCGGAGAGCCTGCTCGACCAGATCGATATCGCCGTTCTCGACTATCACCTAGGAGCGGGACAGTTCGGCACTGAGGTCGCCTCCAGGCTCCGTGAACAGCGTCCTGAAGTCCCCATCATCATCCTCTCCGCCACTCTCGAGCACCGCTTCGGTGGAGTTGAAGACATGCACCTCCTCAAGGGATACAGCTCTGTCGACGATCTGGTCGCCGCGCTGCGCTCCTTTGAGGCCAAGCTCCGCGGCAAGCCCGTCGTCGTCGACGCCCGCGACTTTTTCTACTCCCGTATCAACATGGCCATGGGCGACGATGTCGTCCTCGAAATCCTCGATGGCGACGGCAACTGGCAGTATGTCAATGACGTCTGTGCCCATCTCCTCGAGCGCCCTCGCGACTGGTTCCTCGGCCGCAATATGTTCGACGAGATGCCCGAGCTCGCTGCCGACTGGCGCGACATTCTGCGCACCGTCGCTGAAAAGCGCGAGACATACATCGACCGCACCTACCGCGGTCTACTCAACCTGCCCCGCAAGGGTGAAGAGTGGGTCTGGAACGTCCTCGCTTTTCCAATCACTCTGCACACCCGCGCCACCGGAGTCGTCCTCTCCGCTCGCATCCTGGAACGAAAAACCGTGTTGTAAGCGCAAAACGTCCTGCGAATGCAAAGAACTTCAGCAACTCTTCCGGGCTCAATTGCCTTGCAAAGTGGCGTAACCGGTCGCCACAGGGGGCGTCAGCCTGTGTGTAACGAAAACTTTTGTTGTAATCGTCTGCCAATGTTTCGTCCGGTCCGATTCGCAAGCACACCTTCAAAGTAGTTGCGCTCGTATCCCGGCGGCATCGTTTGCGGCGTCGCCGTCAGATCTTCTAGCCGCAACTCCTTTACTTCAGCATCCGGTGCTGTTGCGGCGGGAGCACTTCTACCTTGATCGATGGCCCGAAGTGAGACCTAGATACAGAACAACAAACTGACAAGTGCGACGGCCCGGGAATGCCGGAAGAAAATCAGGAGAACACAATGTGACCTCGTCCGAGAAAGAAAATCGATCATACCCTGAGCATAATTAAGGATAACTTTCCTATATTCGCCGTGGATTCAAGCTAGCCGCCACCGAAGCTCGCCTTGCGTTGCATATAGAGACCAGGCTGGCACGTTACTCTTTACAGATGACCCGCCCCACAGCATTCCGAACTATCTTTCTCGCCCTGCTAATGTCCCTCTGTCTATCTGCCTGCCGCTCGGCCTTCGTCGAAACCACCATCGCAAACGGCGGTCCCACCCCTATGCGCCTTATCGAGGTCGACTACCCCAGTGCCAGTTTCGGCGTCCAATCTCTCGACGCTCAAGCCGTTTACCACTACCACTTCAAAATTCAGGGCTCGGGCCCCATCACCATCACCTGGACCGACAGTACCGGCAAGGCACACACCTCTACCGGCCCCGTGCTCTTCGAGGGCCAGCACGGCGATCTCGGGATTTCCATCAAGCCCTCCGGCGCCGTGAACTGGAGCTACAACTTCCCCAACTGAATGTTTGTGAAAATATTCACACCATCCGCCTGGTAATCTGGCATGTCTGACCACATAATTCTGCTGCTGGTACGCTCTCGGAAAGGCAGCCCTCCCATGCCATGGCCATACTCTCGCAAATAAAACACATTATCGTTGTCATGCTGGAGAACCGCTCCTTCGATAACATGTGCGGATGGCTCTACAAGCCCGACACAACGTCGCAGCCCAGCCAGTTTCTGCCCGACTCCAGCTTGCATCCATTCGATGGGCTGAAATCCTCCGATTTCAATCCTGTCAGCGAGCTCTACTTCACCGGACAATCAACAGAAACTTACCCTGCCTTCGATCAGGCCAACGCGACGAATATGCCCGATCCTGATCCGGAAGAGACCTTCGAGAATGTCAATTACCAGCTCTTCGGACCCGACGCGCCCAGCCAGAATCCCCAATGGCCGAACCTGGGCTTCGTCATTAACTACGCCAAGGTGACCGGGACCAATATTCCCGTCCAGATCATGGAGCCATTTAGTCCCGCCCAGGTTCCAGTGATCTCCGCACTGGCAACCAACTACGCCATCTCAGACGCATGGTTCTCATCTGTTCCTACCCAAACCTGGCCCAACCGTTCCTTCTTCCACGCCGGAACATCGAACGGAAATGTCGACAACGGAACCGTCCCCAATCCTTTCGACTGGGATGTGCGGAATATCTTCAATGTCCTCGAAGACATCGGCGCAAGCTGGCGGATCTACCACGATACCGTCATCGTTCCATCGCTCACCTGGCTGATGTTCCCCAATCTGTGGCTGCTGCTCGATCACTTCAGCGAATTCGACGCCTTCAAAAGCGATTGCGCCAGCGGGAATCTGCCGCAGTATTCCTTCCTGGAGCCCAGTTTCCTCGTCAATCCCACCGATGAGCACCCTCCGCATGACGTCATCGCTGGTGAGCAATTTCTGTACCAGATATGGCAAGCCGTGAGCCAGTCGCCAGCCTGGCCCGAGACCCTGCTCATGATTACCTACGACGAGCACGGCGGCATCTACGATCACGTCCCGCCACCCTGGGGTGCAGCTTCCCCCGATGCCCAGAGCAATCCCGGTAAGGAGGGATTCACTTTTGACCGCTTCGGCGTCCGCGTTCCAACCATCCTCGTGTCGCCATGGATTCAGGCCGGCACGGTCTTTCGCTCACCCACCAATACTCCTTATGACCACACCTCCCTGCTTGCAACGCTGCGGGATTGGCTCGAGATCTCGGCCGACAAGATGCTGACCAGCGCCAGAATCGCCGCAGCTCCCAATCTCGCGCAGGCGCTGACACTTCCCAAAGCGCGAACCGATCTACCGAACATTCCGCAGCCCGCGGCGGAAAGCAAGGCCACTGACACCTTCCGCCCGCCGAACCCGATACAACAGAGCCTTGTCTCCGCCCACGCGGTGCAACAGGGAAAGGATCCGGCGCTTGTCCTGAGTGGCGTCCATACTCGCCAGGACGCCATTAACTACTTCCAGAAGAATCCTTGGCACAGACCGATCGCGCCAAGCTAGGACGAGCCCGGTTGTCACTGTTGCCGGTAGACCACCCCTGTTGTTTTCAGTAGAATTCGACGCCAGCCCTTGATTCAGAAAGGAAATGCAATGAAAAGAACTTTTCTCGCGGTATTGGCATTAAGCGGAGCGGTCCTCTTCACCCATCACCCAGGCTTTGCACAGGACGCGGCCACACAGGCCAGCGCGAGCGCTCAGATAGACCAGGACATTGCCTTGCTTCGCAAGGACATTCGCTCGCAGAAGAAGCAGCTTATTGCTGTCAACCTGCCGCTCACCGACGCCGAGGCACAAGCGTTCTGGCCCATCTACGACCAGTACACTGCCGAGCTCGCCGCGATCAACAACGACAAATACGCGCTGATCAAGGAATACGCCCAGAACTATGCCACCATGACCGACGCGCAAGCCGACGACTGGATACAACGTCTCCTCAAGCTCGACGTCAACGTAGCGGGATTACGGCAGAAGTACTGGCCGAACTTCCGCAAGGTGCTGCCGGCAAAGAAGACCGCCCTCTACGTACAGGTAGAACGCCGGGCGCAGATGCTGATCGACCTGCAGATCACCTCGCAGGTCCCGCTTATCCAGCCATAGCCAAACAGGACCAGATACCCAGATCCTGCCCCGAGGCAAGTCTCAGGGCAGGGATCTTCCGAGTTGGGTTGTCTTCTCCCAAACGTGTACCCTGGCCGCCACCCCGCCGCTCGCCAAGCGCTCCAGGGCCAACCGCTCCATCGCCGGGCGCTTCCTTTGCTGACATCTGATACCAACCGCTCACAGCCGCCTATCTTAACGTTGACTTGAGTTTTAGCTTCAATTACGCTTCCTGCTACTTTAAAAAATTCCAGGCGGCTGCCCCCAAAGCTCACTTGATCAAGGGAAAATGAGGTGATGTATGGCTTTTTGTGGCAAGTGTGGATCAGCGGTTACAGATGGAGTTCCCTTCTGCCCACAGTGCGGAGCGGCAGTTGGCGCGGCGGCGCCCGCGCCGGTGGCGATTACGCCAGTGGGTACTACCGGATTGCAGGAAAACGTGGCTGGATTGCTCTGCTATGTGTTGGGCTGGCTTACCGGACTTATTTTCTTGCTCATCGATAAACGGCCGTTTGTGCGCTTCCATGCCGCGCAGTCGATCGTGGTTTTCGGCGCGCTGTTCGTAATACGGATGATCATTAGTTTCGGGATACTGGGCAGCGGCTTTTACGCGTTCTTATCCCTCTGGTCGCTGATTTCGATGCTAGTGAGCCTGTTGACCCTGGTGCTCTGGATCGTCCTGATGGTTCAGGCTTACCAG
Source organism: uncultured Acidobacteriaceae bacterium (assembly GCA_964453815.1). Lineage (GTDB taxonomy): Bacteria > Acidobacteriota > Terriglobia > Terriglobales > Acidobacteriaceae > Silvibacterium. The sequence goes on from CAYVSQ010000566.1 coordinate 8,787, forward strand.
GGCAAGATGTTTGAGGTGCCAATCGCCGCCGGGATTGCAAAGAGCATCGCGGGAAGCACCTCGGTCTAACCCGCAACGCCGTCAATCCACCTGTATCTATAAGGAGAATGCCGTGGCGAGTTTTTGCACGAAGTGCGGAGCAGCACTTTCCCCCGACAAGCAATTTTGCACGGCTTGCGGTGCGCCGGTTGGGGCGGCTGTTCCCGGCGCGCCGGTGGCCCCGCCCGTCTACGGACAACCGGCAGGAGTCCCTGCTCAGCCGGCTAGCTCGGGTAACACCGCGCTGAAGATCATCCTTATCGTTGTCGGGTCGGTCGTGGGACTATGCGTGATCGCGGTCATCATTGTCACGTTCGGAGTCTGGCGGATGTCGAGAGCCATCCATGCGAACCGCAGCGGCGGCATAACACTCTCGACACCGACGGGCACCGTCACCACGGGCGGCGCTGGGGCAGTGAGCGAGGCCGATCTTGGTGTGGCCATTTACCCGGGAGCTACGCGCCAGGAGGGCGGCATGCAGATCAACTCCGGCACCGGCTCCATGGTAACCGCGGTCTACTCCACGCCGGACTCGCTCAGCAAGGTGATCGATTTCTACAAGAGCAAGCTGGGAGAGACTTCATCGGTGATCCAGACCGGAACGGGTGCGGTCATCACGTCGGCCTCCCAAAACTCGGCTGGAGAAAACAACGAGAGCATGGTCATTACATTAACTTCCGATCCCGACGGTCAAACGAAGATCGCCATCATGCGCACCCGGAGAAAATAGATGCGACGGCCTCTCAGTTGAGAGGCCAATCGAAGATCGGGCGTCCAACACCGCGGCATTCTATCGGGATTTCTTTGCCGCCAGGGACCTGAAACCGGCCAGCACTTCGCCCCATCCGTCCTTGACGCCTGCTGCGATCTTCTCGGCGCCTTCATGGTGCCGCTCTAAATAACGGTGTTCGAACTCGACGAGCGTCGCCGAATCTCCCATGGGAAGAAACCGGACCTCGACTTCGCTCGACTTGCTCAGGTCAGGCGAAAACTTCCAGTCCGCCTGCAGACCCCAGGCGAGGACGAGTTTATTCGGAGGCTCCCAGGCGAGGATGCTGCCCCACTGGCACGTCGTGCCGTCCTGATCGACCTCGAACCAGCCGCCACCCACGCGGGGCTCGATGACGATCTCGATGAAGGGGCTGGGGCCGATATGATGGGTCGCCGGCCACCATGCCGCCATGTCCGAGGTAAAAAGCTGAAAAGCATCCAGCGGAGGAAGCTCAACTTCAAAAGACTTTCTTACCGGTTCGATTCCCACTGCCTGAGTCATCGACGTTTTTCCTTTCGGCGGATCTAGCTGCTGCCGCATGAAATGCCTTTAGATTGCGATCCCATAGCTGATCAAAATATTTACGCAGGGCTTCGATGCCCTCGGGCTTCACCTGATACACGCGCCGCGTGCCATCCTTCACGTCCGCAACCAGTCCAGCCTGCTTGAGCACGCGCAGATGCTGTGACACGGCTGGACGGCTGACGGGAAAGTGCTCTGCGATTTCGCCAACGGAGTGAGGCTTGGCCGCGACGCGCTGGAAGATGGCAAGCCGGGTGGGGTCGCCGAGCGCTTCGAAGGATTTTTCGAGGTAAGCCATGACTAACGTTAGTCTGCGCTTACAGAGTCAGCTTGTCAAGAGGGGTAAAGGCACGGACTAGCCATTAGGGAGTAGCGATTAGCAAACGGATGTGTGCCATCTGTGACGGCCGGACTTTCGTACCTGATGGTTGATTGTAAACGGCCACTCCAATCCCAAATCCCTGTCTTATTCGTTCCGTAGTACCTCGATCGGATCGATCCGGGCCGCACGCCGCGCAGGCAGAATCGCGGCCAGCGCAGCGGCTCCGATCAACAGCGCGAGGCTGCCGCCAATCGCCATCGGGTCGGCGGTCTGCGTCTCGAAAAGCAGGCTACGTACCCAGCGCGTGGCGACGAAGGCGAGGAGCAATCCGATGCCAGCACCGGCGAGGACGGGCCATGCCGCCTGCTTCAGGACCAGAGCCGTGAGCCGCGCTTTGTCCGAGCCCAGCGCAATGCGAATCCCGAACTCTTGCTTGCGGAGCGAGACGGAATAGGCGAGCACTCCGTAGACCCCCAGCAGGGCAAGCAATAGTGCGGCCGCTCCAAAGCTCGTGAGCAGTATGGTCTGGAAACGGTCAGACGCGACCGAATCGCTGACCTGCTCATCGAGAGATTTGAGCGTAGGAATTGCCACCTGCGGATCGATATTCCAGATCAGCCGGCGCATTTCAGGAATGAGTGCGTCGCTCGGCTGCGAACTGCGCACAAGGAAAGAAACACGCCAGGGCGGATTGTCCCAGTAAGGCAGGTAAACCATGTCGGCGACTTCCTTCAGCCCGTTGACGCGTGCATCCGCCACTACCCCGACAATGGTCTTAAGTGTTTCATCTCCGCCGAACCCCTTTACCATTCTGCCGATCGGATTCTCGCCTCCAAACGCATCCCGGGCCGTCTTCTCCGAGATCAGAACCTGCTTGGGACTCGCATGATCCGCATCCGAGATGTCCCGCCCAGAAACAAGCGCAATGTGCATCGTCGAAAGATAGCCCGGACTGATCCAGCGAAGATTGACCTTCGGCTGCTCGCCGGGAGGCAGTGGATGATCCACCCGATCCATTCCGTCGATCCATGTATCCCCGGTCATCGGCAATTCACTCGTCATCGCCACCGACCGCACGCCGGGCAGCTGCTGCAGATTTGTGATTGCCCGGTCGATGAAGGCCGCCTTCGCCGCCTTCGCATTAGGCTGGGAATCTCCGTATTGCGGCGAATATAGATCGACCTGGGCGACGGTGACATGGCTGGAGTCGAAGCCTCGATCCTGCCGCAGCACCTGCGAGAAGCTGCGCAACACCAACCCGGTGACAATCAGCAACACAACCGTGCATGCGACTTCGCCGGTCACTAGCAGATTCCGCGTGGTGCTTCCCTGTCGCGTGTTCGCTACGCGCGAAGGATTCGATTGCAGCGCCGCCTGCGGTTTCACGCGAAGCGAGCGCAGCGCCGGAAGGACGCCAAAAAGGATTGCTGTAAAGACTGAGAGCCCCGCCGCAAACAGCAGCACCGGCAGATTTACCTGGACATCACTGAGCCGCGGAACATTCGCCGGCGCGGCAGCAATCAGCAAACGCACGCCGAGGAAAGCCAGGGCCACTCCGGCCACGCCTCCGATCACGGCAAGCACAAAGCTCTCCATCAAACGCGTGATCACCAGTTGCGAACGGCTTGCTCCCAACGCCGCACGTACCGCAGTGTCGCGTTCGGTGGCAACGGCGCGGGCAAGCTGCAGATTCGCAAGATTGAGGCAAGCAATAAGCAACACTCCGCCTACTGCGGCAAACAGCAGCCACAGCGCGCCGCTGATCCCCGCCGTCACATCCTGCGTAAAGGGCTGGACATAGATGCCAATATGGATAGGCAAATGGGCCGTAAGACTATGAGCCTTCTGCAGGCCACCCAGCTCAGCGCGAACCTGCTCGATGTTCACCCCCGGACGAAGGCGCGCGATGACCAGGTAGTTGTAATCGAAGACATCGCTCGTCAGAGCGTCGGAATCGGGTACCAGCGGATGAAATATCGCGTTGGCTCGCGTAGCCTCATCAACGCTCATATTCGACGGCATGCCGGGAGCCATCGCGACATCGGGAAAACGAAAGTCACGCGGTAACACACCGATGACCGTATTCGCCTCGCCGCCCATGCGTAACGTGCGGCCGACAACGCCCGGATCGCCATTGAAAAGCTCCTGCCAACCCTCCCAGCTAAGGACAATCACCGAAGAATGACCATTCGTCGCCTCTTCAGGGGTAAAGTCGCGCCCGATGACTGGCTGCACGCCAAGCACCGAAAAGAAATTCGGCGACACCAGCATGGCTCCGATGATGCGAGGGTGGTCGCTTCCGGTTGAGACACTGACTCCGTGGTTCTTGAATATCGCCGCGTCCTGCAGGGTCTTCGAGTCCTTCTTTATTCGCAGGTAGTGCATGTAATTGAAGGGCACGGCGGGGTACTGAGCCCGCATCTCTTCGACCACTTCGCGCAAGACGATTAACCTGCCGGGCTCGCGAAAGGCAAATGGTTTGAGCAGCACGGCATTGACCACGCTGAAGACCGATGTCACCGCGCCGATCCCCAGCGCCAGCGTCAGGATGGCTGTGAGAGCGAAGCCGGGCGATTTACGGAGCTGGCGAATGCTGAAGCGGATGTCGCTAAACCGAAAAGCGCGGATCATCGCAATTGGACCTCTGTCATTACGGAGCAAGCGCGGGTCCAAAATGATGCTACGGTTATGTGGCTCTAAATAGAAGAGATGAGCATGTCTCATCGGCTAAGGTACCTTCATATACTGTCCGTCGGCGCCTCAGTCTGTCCGGTATCGGACAGGCCTCACGCGACTACAGCCGTCCCCAACTGGCATTTGAAACTGGCGCAATTCATTCCGTCACGATGTAGCATCTAAGTAACGGCAGAGTAGGAGGTTTGGGCCATGCAGCGCGCTCTTTCCACAAGATCTGTGATCCGGCTTTCGGCATTTCATGCTTCGGCAGTCCTAGTTTTGGCATGCTTTCTGCTGCTCTCGGCTCACGTCCTGTTCGCTGCGTCGGGCGGGTCTGCCGCGCCGGTGATCGCATCGCCTGCACAGCAGAACAGAGACCCGCTCAGCCAAGATGAATCCGACCAAATTGCCGAGTTGCGCGACCAGCCGGTGCCTCGCATCAAGCTCTACCAGAAGTTCATCGAGCAGCGCATTGCCGTGATCAAGGAAATCGGGCCCAATCCCAAGGCTGAGGATCGCAAGGCGGAGCTGCGGGCCCGGTTCGAGGAATTTACCAGGTTATCGGATGAATTGCAGGACAACCTCGATACCTTCGACGACGCACACGCCGACATCCGCAAGGCGCTCAAGGACCTGGTTCCGGCGTGCGCCAAGTGGCCCGATATCCTGAAGCAGGCCGGGGCTGACCCCGCGTATGATTTTTCGCGTAAGACAGCACTCGATGCCGCAGAGAGCACCAGCGATGAGGCCAAAAAACTGCTGGACAGTCAGCTGAAATACTTCGCCGGGCACAAGGACGAAGCGAACAAAAATGGTACTGGACCGGGCTAACGCCTCTCGGCCGGCGCATCCAGGACCTGTTGACAAGCCAAGGAAGCCTCTACAGCTTCACATTTCCCTGATACGGTCCTCCATACGCGCGGTTAAAGTGGCTCAGCTCCGATAATCCCTTGGTGTAAACCAAATTTTCCCCGCTCGCCTTGTAGAGGGCAAAAGTAAGTGGATTCTTCCATCCGGTGGGGCTGGGCGCTCCACTAAGAGGCGCGTGGATGATGCCGTGTTTCGTCATCCAACCTGAGCAATCCAGGCAGACGCCTTTGCCGGAACAGTAAATCTCCAGCAGCCCGCAAAGGTTTTGCTTTTGTATACCCTCTTTGGTGCAAAGGTAGTTGACGATAGCCATTTCGGCATGAAGGTTCGTTGATACATCGTCAATGAATACCAGCTGGTCCTGAGCGTTGATGAGTTTGAGCCTCACGCCTTCCTGATAAAGCTGACTCTTGACGTTGATGTTCGTGTCTGCCAGCTTCATCACCGCGAACAGCAGCGGCTTGTCGTTGCCGTTACCGTCATAGGGCCAGTATCCGGTCACCACCGTGGCATAATTCGAGCGCGAGTTGTCTTTTTTTGCGGGCTTCGGCATGCTCGCCAGCAGGATCATGCCGAGAGATTGCAGATCCTCCAGGAACACTCCATCGGTCATGCCTTTTTTCCCAGCGAGTCTTCCTAGCTCTCTCCTTGCCATCTGCTTCTTGACGGCCATTTCCCATACGGAACCCAGCCACGAACTCTCCATAAGTAACCTCCTCAGCGCTCAGATGAGGCGCTGAATCTGCCGGCACCGAGGATTATAGTTAAGAATCCTCCAAATATTGCCGATAACTCCCTCGTCAGGATTTCTCTTCCGCAAGGTTCAAATCGCCCGGGTACCTTTCTCTGTGCCGTGAGCGCTTTGAGCCTTTTGACGGTCGCGCCGGTGGCGATAGACGGATTCCGTTTTTGCTCAATTCAACCGATCCGCGGATTTTGCTTCACTTTTTGCGCGGCTTCGAACCACTCGGGGTCGCGTTTTTTGAGGCTGCGGCTGTGCTAGGCTCAGACCAGTGAATGCCGAGATTGCCCTCTGGTTTGAGGAGGAATATCGCGCCCTGCGACCGCGGGCGCCCATGCCTCCATTTGAAATTCGCTTCTACCATTTCACCAGCCTCAACACCACCATTCGCCTGCGCGAAGGCCGCATCAAGGTACATCTCTCCGACATTCTCGAGGGTGCGCCGGAGCCCGTTTTGCGGGCCATCGCCCATATCCTCATCGCCAAGCTCTACCGCAAACCCATCGATGCGGCGCGGGCGAATCGCTATCGGCGATTTACTTCGAGCGAAGCCGTCGTGCGGCAGAGCGAGCGCATCCGGCAGACGCGCGGACGAAAGCGCATCTCAACGGCCAAAGGCGAACACTACGACCTCGACGAAGTCTTCGAAGCTCTCAACCTTCGCTTCTTCCACGGATTGATGGGGAGGCCGCAACTCACCTGGAGCGAGCACCCAGCCAAGCGCCTATTAGGCCACTACGACGCCGCTCACAACACAATCATGGTGAGCCGGGTCTTCGATCGCAGAAATACACCGCGCTACGCGATCGAATACCTGATGTATCACGAGATGCTCCACCTCAGGCATCCGGTAAAGGCAAAGAACGGACGCCGCTGCGTGCACTCGGGCGAATTCCAGGCGGAAGAGCGACTCTTCCCGGATCTGGAGCGCGCCAAAGGGTATTTGAAGACGCTGTAGTTCTGCTGAAATCTGGCAACCCTCTCCAGCGCAGCATCGAGGCCGGACATGCCCGATAATAACTGTCTCAACTCCATCACGCGAAGCTAACGCGAATCCACCGTCACAGCCTCCGCGGGCGTTCCAAGTGGCTGAACCGCCGCATGACGACGCGCCCAGAGTATCAATCCCAAGCCAGCGATCACTGACCCGATGCTCGCCACCTGGGCATTGCTCATGCCCCAGTAGATCTTCGGATTGATTCGAATAAATTCAACCAGGAAGCGCGCGATGCCGCTAAGGACGAGGTACTCGCCGGTAAGCTGACCGATAGCCTTGGGACGCTCCGGAGAACCGCGCCGCCACAAGACCCAGGCAATCAGTAGCGCGACGATCAACTCATAGATAGGTGTCGGATGCACGCGCACTCCGGGGTCGGTCGGCACCAGCCCGTTAGGAAAAGCCATCCCCCAGGGCAGCTTTGTGGGGATACCGTAATCTCCGTCGCCGGAGACGAGACAGCCCAGACGGCCTACTCCATATCCGACGGCTGCGGAGCATGTTGCAAGGTCCAGCATCGCGAGGCGTCCGATGCCATAGCTGCGGCCTTGCCAAAGGAGCGCCAGAATCCCGGCAACCAGACCGCCGAACCAGGCGAATCCTGCGCGATCAAAGAGCGAGACCAGCGGATGCTGTATCAGCGCCTGCGGATCTTCAAGCACATGCCATAGTTTCGCGCCGATAACGCCCGCAACAGTTGAGATAGCAACTATTCCGATGGCGTCGGCGTCGAGCTTCCAACGGCGAAAATTGCGATGGAGCACCCACCCCGCGCAAACAGCCGCGAACCAGAGCATAATGCCAAAGGTGCCGACGGAAAAACGGCCGATATGGATATAGGGATACATGCGGAAGTTACTCCTACAAGTATAGCTTCCACAGAGGGTTTTGGAGATGTCACCGTCTTTCGCGGTATCCCCGTTTTTCGCGGTATCCTAGATCATGTGAATCACGGGGACGTCCATAAAGACTTTCCGATCCTTTTCAGTGAACAGCAGATCGCCGAGCGAACGGCCGAGATTGGCCGCCAGATCGACCAGGACTATGCCGGTCAAAGGGTAGTGCTGGTGGGCGTGCTGAAGGGTGCGGCGATTTTTCTGGCCGACCTGTCGCGCCGTATCACCGTCGATTGCACCTTCGACTTCGTGGCGGTATCGAGTTACGGAAAAGGTCTGCGGACCAGTGGCGCCGTAAAATTGATCAAGGATCTCGATCAGCCGATCGAAGGCAAGAACATTATTATTGTCGAGGATATTCTAGATACCGGTCTGACCTTGTGTTTCCTGCGCAGCCTCTTCGAGCAGCACAAGCCTGGATCGCTCCGTATCGCGGCCCTGCTCGACAAGCCGTCGCGCCGCCTTGAAAAAATCGACGCGGACTACGTTGGATTCCACATCCCCAACCACTTTGTGATCGGCTACGGCATGGACTACGCGGAGCGATTCCGCAATGTGCCCGATATTCGACTGATGCCGCCCGATTGCCCCGAGCTGGATTAAGGAGCCTTCCGCCATGACATCCACAACCGTTGAAGAAATCGACTTAAACGAGAGCACTTTTGATACCGCCGCGTTTGCGAAGCAGGCCCTATCGAACCGCCGGGCCCTAGCCTCGGTTATCGACCACACCCTGTTGAAACCAGAGGCCACCCGCCAGCAGGTGCTGAAGCTGTGTGCCGAGGCTGCCGAATACCGTTTTGCCTGCGCCATGGTGAATCCCGCGTGGGTAACGACCGCCCACGCCGCCCTGGTTGGTACTGGCGTTCCAGTCGGAGCGGTGATCGGCTTTCCGCTGGGCACGAGCCTTTGTACCACCAAACGCGATGAGGCGGCTGCGCTGGTGCGCCTGGGCGCGCGTGAACTGGATATGGTGCTGAATATCGGGCTTCTCAAGTCGGGCGAGAATGCACTGGTGCAGAAAGATATTCGCGGTGTCGTGGAGATCGCCCACGAAGCCGGTGCAATCCTGAAAGTCATTCTTGAAACATCCCTGCTCAGCCTTGAAGAAAAGCTCCGCGCCTCCGAGTTGGCCTGCGCCGCCGGAGTGGATTTCCTTAAGACCAGCACCGGATTCTCGACGGGCGGCGCGACAGCCGCCGACGTGGCTCTGCTGCGCGGCGTGGCTGGAGGGCGCTGCGGTGTGAAGGCTTCGGGAGGCATCCGCACTCTGGAGCATGCGCGAAGCATGCTTGAAGCGGGTGCAAATCGTATCGGAGCCAGTACCGGCGTTGCCATTGTGCAGGCTCTGGACGCGCCGTAAACCCATGGCCTGTCATCGCACTAGCCTGCGCATCCATATTGTTTAGTAGACGCGCTATCATGGCTCGTCCATGCACTACTTCCCTACATGCAGCATGCGGGGATGCGGCAGGAGAACGCGGGCGCGTCAGTTTCATAGATTCAGGAGATTCGTGACGGAAGAAAAGATGAGAAGCGGCGCGACCCAGGAAGGGTTCGAGGGCGATTATCGCCCCAGCACGCCTGCGTCTGCTCCAACCCAGGCACGCGTCGAACCCATGTCCACCGAGTTTCTTACCCGGCTGGCCGATGCGCTGAACACTACGCTTGACCTGCAAACACTGCTCAAGCGCACCGCAGATCTGGTGAGGGCGGTCATCGACTACCGCATCTTCGCCATCCTGCTGGTCAACGACCGAACCCGTGACTTAAGAATGCGTTTCCAGATCGGCCACACCCCCGAAACAGAGCGCTTGCGCATCAAGATGGGTCACGGCATTGTGGGCCAGGTGGCGCAGGAGCGACAAGCCATTCTGGTCAACGACGTAAACGAGACGGAAAACTATATCAACGCCCATCCCGGCGTGCGCTCTGAGCTGGCCGTTCCGCTCGTCGTTAAGAATCGCGTGATTGGCGTCCTCGATATTCAGTCGGAGCAGGCCGGATATTTTTCCTCCGAGCACCTGCGGCTTCTGCAACTCGTAGCATCGCGCATCAGCCACGCAATCGAAAATGCGCGGCTATACACGCGCGTCGCTCGACAGGCACAGACCCTCGAGGTGCTGAACGAGATCAGCCGCGACCTGACCTCAATTCTCGACGTCGACGCTCTTCTGGAGCGGGTTGGCCAGCTCCTGCGAAGGATCATCGACTTTCAGATGTTTTCCGTATGGCTGATAAACGAAAGCGAGAAAGTGCTGGAGAACCGGTACGCGGTGCGCTTTGGCGAGCGCTTCTATCCCGCCGACAAGATTCCCCTGGATCGCGGCCTCGTGGGCGTGGCGATGGCCGAACGGCGGCTGGTGCATGTGCCCGATGTGCGCAAGGACGCCCGCTACTACATGGTCAATCCCGAAGCGCGGTCGGAGATGGCCGTGCCGCTGATCTACAAGGGCAAGGTGATCGGCGTCCTCGATGTGGAGCACACCCGCAGCAACTACTTTAACGAAGACCACGAGCGCGCAATGAACACGCTGAGCGCGCAGATTGCGATCTCCATTGAAAACGCCCAGCTCTACCAGCGCGTGGCCTTGCAAGAGCAGCGCCTCGAGCAAGACCTGGCCCTGGCGCGCGAGGTGCAGCTGCGCCTGCTGCCTCCGGTGAAACCGAAGCACCGGCAGGCGGAGTTCGCCGCGCGCTTCATCCCTGCGCGCTCCATCGGCGGAGACCTGTATGATTTTGTGCCATACGACGCCAACCGCACCGCAATCGTGCTGGGCGATGTAAGCGGCAAGGCCACTCCGGCGGCATTGTTCGCGGCGCTGGTAAGCGGCATTATGCGCTCGGAGGCCAGTCTGCACCTGTCCCCCTCGGCGCTCTTGGAGGCGTTGAACGACTCCCTCCAGGAGCGCAAACTCGATTCGCAGTACGTCGTCATGCTCTACGCGCTGTGGAACGACGACAATCGCACCCTACAGGTCGCCAATGCAGGTGCTTCCCAGCCGCTGATTTGCCGCAGTGGAGAAGTGGACACAGTGCATGCCGAGGGCTTTCCTCTGGGCATGTTTCCCAACGTGAAATATGAGGAGTTCACCTTGTCCACGCAGCCCGGCGACTCGCTCATCTTCTTCAGCGACGGGATCACCGACGCGGAGAACGCGGCCGGCGACATGTTTGGCGACGATCGGCTGAAAGCTCTCGTGAAGAAGCACCATCAGAAATCGGCCTCGAGGATTGCCGATGCCATTTTCTCCGAAGTCTCGAAGTTCCAGAACGAACGCGAGCGCTTTGACGACGAAACCCTCGTCGTGTTGAAGGTGCTTTAGGATAGAAAGAACATTCTCCTGGAGCCTGCTTTGACCGAAGTCGCCACTGAACACATCATCGAGCCCGCACGCAACATTGCGGGCAGCCTGCGCCTCCCCGGGGATAAGAGCATCTCCCACCGCTACGCGCTGCTCGGCGGGCTGGCCCATGGAAAAACGCGCCTCACGAATTTCTCATCCGGAGCCGACTGCGCCAGCAGCCTGGGTTGCGTTGCGGCCCTCGGCGCAAAGGTCACGCGAGAGGCCGACGGCACGATCGAGATCACCGGCACCGACGGACATTTTCGCCACTCCGAATCGCCCCTCGATTGCGGCAACTCCGGCTCGACCATGCGCATGCTCGCGGGTCTGCTCGCACCGCAGCGTTTCGCGTACACGCTGGTCGGCGACGCATCTCTTAGCCGCCGTCCAATGGAGCGTGTCCGCAAGCCGCTCTCGCAAATGGGCGCGGAGATCCATCTCACCGATGGACATGCGCCGGTGATGATTCGCGGCAGCCAGCTCCACGGCATCGACTACACCACTCCTGTGCCCAGCGCGCAGGTGAAGAGCGCGGTACTTTTCGCCGGTCTGCAAGCCTCCGGAACAACGACTGTGCGCGAGGCAGTGCGGACGCGCGATCATAGCGAACTGGCTCTGCGAGCCTTCGGAGCAAATGTCGAGCGCACGCTTGAGTCGGTTTCGATCATCGGTGGCCAGTCGTTGCAGGGCATCGAAGCGGCCGTACCCGGCGACATGTCTTCGGCTGCATTCTTCCTCTGCGCCGCTGCCCTCTTTCCCGAGTCCAACCTCATCTTCGACGGGCTCGGCCTCAATCCCACTCGCGCCACTCTGCTCGACGTTCTCACCGCTCTGGGCGCACACATCGGTGTGTTGAATCTCGAGGAAAAACACGGCGAACTGGTCGGCACAGTGCAGGTGAATGCTCCGAAGGATGGCCTCACCGGAACGACGATTTCGGGCGCGCTCGCCGCCCAGCTGATCGACGAGCTGCCCGTGCTCGCGGCCATTGGACCGTACACGAAACACGGCATTCGCATCCGCGATGCCAAAGAGCTGCGGGTCAAGGAATCCGACCGCATCGCTCTCGTCGCCCGCAACCTGCGCGCCATGGGCGCTGAAGTCGAAGAGTTCGAGGACGGCCTCGACGTGCCCGGCGGCCAGCTCTTGCACGCCGCCGAGATCGACTCCGGCGGCGACCATCGCATCGCCATGGCCTTCTCTATAGCGGCTCTCGAAGCGCGCGGCCACACCGTCATCCGCGGAGCCGAGTCAGCCGCAATCTCCTTTCCGGAGTTCTTCGATCTGCTCGATCAGGTGGCAGAGAGATAGGTGCTGGGTTTTCATTTCTTTGCGCCCGATTTTGACGCAAAGAAATGGAAAACCGCTATTCCCTGAATATCGTCTTCAGATAGGTCGCATGGCCTGGCCTCGGGTCAGGGCAGCTTGAGAAGTTCCTCGCAAGCCATCTTGAGTCCGCCGTCACAGGCCTTCTTAAACAGGGTGCGCGCCTGCCCATAGTCCTGCGCTCCGCCCAGGCCGATTTCATACAGCCTGCCGAGCCAACTGCAACCGACCATCTCTCCGCCATTGCAGGCCTGCTCGTACAACGTGCGCGCCTGTCCAGCATCCGGCAATGTGCCCTGGCCATTTTGATAGAGCGAACCGAGGGCGGCGCAGCCGAGCATGAATCCTCCATCGCAGGCCTTCTTGAAGAGAGCGCTCGCCTGTCCGTAGTCCCGGTCCTCACCCAGGCCATTGAGATAGAGCATTCCCAGTGACGAACACCTCGCCATCGATCCGCCGTTACAGGCCTTCTTGTATAGAGAGCGCGCCGCTGTGTAGTTCCTCGACCCACCGAGGCCTTTTTCATAGAGCGAGCCGAGATTCCCGCAGCTCTCTATGCTCCCGCCGTCGCAGGCCTGCTTGTCGAGCAAGCGCGTCTGTTCATAGTCCTGGGCCACTCCGCCATGGCCGTAGTAATAGAGATCACTGAGCAGCCCGCACGAGTCGGCATTGCCGAGGTTGCAGGCCTTCTCCAGCAGAGGTTTGGCTTCTGCATATCGCTTTTGGTCGAAGAATGCGCGCCCTTCCCTCGAGCTC
>CAYVSQ010000567.1:0-16272 GCA_964453815.1 uncultured Acidobacteriaceae bacterium
ATGTAGTCCAGTTTCCTGAGGTTGGCGTAATCGGCTTTGATCCAGGGAGGATCCTGGACCAGGCGGCGGACCAGAAAGAACGCTAGTATGCCGACGGGCAGATTGATATAGAAGATCCATCGCCAGGAGTAGTTGTCGGTGATCCAACCGCCGATCGTCGGCCCAAGGGATGGGGCAAGCACTGCCACAAGACCATAGAGCGCGAAGGCTTGCCCACGCTTCTTTTCTTCGAAGGAGTCCGCCATGATGGCCTGCGCCATAGGCTGGAGGCCGCCACCTCCGATGCCCTGAAGTACACGCGCAATGAGCAAGATCGGTAGCGTTGGGGCGATACCGCAAAGAAAACTAGCCGCGGTGAAGATGGTGATGCATAGCATAAAGAAGTTCCGGCGGCCGATGACACTCGAGGCCCATGCGCCCACCGGCAGAATGATCGCGTTGGAGACCAGATAGCTGGTGAGGACCCAGGTTCCCTGATCGGTGCTGGCGCCGAGATCGCCGGCAATATGGGGAAGAGCGACATTGGCAATGGAGGTATCGAGAACTTCCATGAAAGCAGCCAAGGCAACCGTCGCCGCGATCAGCCATGGATTGGCCTTCGGCTTCCATTGCTCGCTAGTACTCACCTTCGCCACATCCGGCTCCTCTCTGTAGAGCAAATGTCCGAGTTACGAATACATCATGTATCCCAAAACTATTTGGATTAATAATATATATACAATATGTATCTGAAGGCGTATTGTATGCAGATAGGAATTGTTGAGTAGGAGGTGCCACGATGGCTCATCCAAGCGCAGGCCGACTATTGCCGACCAAAGGCAGATATTCAGTTAAAGTCTTCGACCGCGGCCCCGGCAGTCTTCGCGTAGATGTTGGATACCTCGACCGCGAACCCGCATTGAGTGCCGGACGGAGGACGTGGAAGAAGGAAGGGAATGAACGACAAGGCGCTCCATCCCCCACAATTGTTGTTGAGCAGTGGATCTGCTTAGTTCTGGGCTTCGCCTGCGTGGCCTTCGGGCTCTGGGGGCTTTGTATAAAGTCTGGACAGTCTGCTCTTTCTTCTTACATTGCATGGCTGGGATCGCTATATGTGCCGACGTTGCGTGTAACAGGGATTGTGTGCGTCGGATTGGGCGTAATGCTGATACGCCGAGGATGGGCGCACCTCTGACCGCTTTTCAGTTTTCAGCTGGCCGCGGATGATTACGATTTCTGTCGTCTCCGCGCGCAAGGGCTAGGAGGAAGCAACATGAACGCCAAAATGAAAGACGACTTGGAAGACATCCCGATGGCATACCTGTGGTATGCAGTTCTCGTAATCATGGCGATTGCGGCCACAGCCGTGGTTTTGGTCGTTCGATTGTTCTAGGGAGTCTGAGGTCTCTCATAATGGCCTCGGAGTATTAAGGCCGGTTCAAAGCGAATCCTTCGAGGATTGGCTGTTCAAGAATAAGCTATCTTGGTATCAAGATGCAGAGTGTTCATTGCGGTCAGGATCGTGCTAACACACCATCGATTATGTACGCATCGGCGAGTACAGCCAACGATCGGGAGGAGCTAAGGATTCAAATGCCTGTGAACGGTACAAAACCGCGAAGGCGACTCACGCGCGAGGAGAGCAGAGCACAGACTCGTGCCACATTGATCGCCATAGGACGAAGCCACTTTCTGCGTTACGGGCTGGGCGGCGCTGTGGCGGAGAAGATTGCGGAGGATGCTGGTTATTCTCGGGGCGCTCTGTATTCCAACTTCGACGGTAAGGAAGAGCTGTTTGTTGCTGTAATCCATGAGGAACAGGCGCGCCACTTGAATCTCTTCCGCTCTCTATTGAAGGAAGAGCCTTCAGGCAAGAAGCGGTTGAAAAAAATGCGGGACGCGATTGCCGACCTGATGACGGACCATGACTGGATCGTGCTTCGTGCAGAATTCGAGGTCGGTGCTCTTCGAAGCGAACGTATCCGGCAAAGCTTTGTTGAAGTGCATCGACAGCAGCTTCGCGACGGAAGTGAGCTTGTCAGGGACCTCTTGCGGTCTCCAGAAGTCACTTCAAGCTTGAAGCCGGATGATTTCATTACGGTTATCATCAATCTCGCTCATGGTCTGGCAGTCACCCAGAGAATCCTTGGCGCAGAACTTTCTCAGAAGAGCACACGCAGTCTGGTTCAATCGCTGTTTGATCATTTGATATCTTCCGTATGAATATTCGATGGCCGCAATAATGCGACAGATTCGCGGATGCTCAGCGGCGCCGCTTTCGGGAGTGCTAGGCTCTCAATGACAAGAAAGCGTTGTTCGCTGTCGACGGCGCGATTTAGCTGCCTCCCGAGATCGGCACGCGCGCTGATCAGATCACCTGAAAGAACTGGCGTCTGGATGCGAGCCAAAAGACTCGCGGACGCCTTTGTCGCGAGATACCATGGTGAGAACAGTTCCCTTCCCTGACCGATAACTGAGACCATCATGACACGCACGAAAATTCTGCAACGACTCCAAACGATCAAAGACAAAGGAACTCAAGCTCTGAAGCTGCTTGAGTCGACGCCCATCTCTGTTGAGGCACAGGCTGAAATTCGGAGCCTGGCCCAATGGATCAAGGACGAGTTGCACAACGAATATCACCGCATGTCGCCCGAGCGAGCGCAGAGAACAATGTCGGTGTTCGAATTCACCGTCTATTCGCCCACTATCGAAGAGACATGGAAGACAAGTGGCATCAGCCGTTTGAAGATCGACGGAGTTCTCGATCACAAATGGCAGGAGCCGCTAGAGGCTGTGGTTTATAACGCCGGGAAATACCTATCCTGACGAACTTGCAGAAGATCTATCATCAGAAAGCAGGTGTCCGGCAAGCATCTATTGCAACGCAAGGAGTGGCACGGCTAAAGGTCCGGAACGAAACGGCGCCCGAAGGGCTTTTTTAGCGAAGACGATCGGAAGAAGAGTTCTTAGCTATAGCTCGCTGGTTCCATCTGCCGGTCTCCGCAGAGTAATTATGATCCTTCCTCCCTTAGCGATCGTTCGATCTCTTCCCACACCAACCGCACAAACTCGACGCTATCCTTCACCTGTTCGCGAATCGGGATTGTATTTGCGCTGAGATACTGAGACTGCCGTAACCGGAACGCCGCGATGCGGCACGCGTTCTCCAGCCACCAGTCCTTCGGCGGCTGGCGCTCTCCTGGCGATGTCATGTAGTCGGCCATTAGTGAAAGTCGTGCGCTGCATCGGCGCTACACGTCAGCTTGAGGCCCTGAGAAAGAACCTCCTTCTCCTGCGCCATTTCAGCGACCTCCGGGCAATGCGCTTGGCCCAAATCACGTAACCGCAGACTGCAAGTGAGTTCGTCTAACGAAAACCCTTACAGCAAACGCATTTCTGATCAGGAGTACTCGGCTAAGGGCATCGGCTGGACACAAACGATAACCGGCCTGTGTTCGTGGAGGCTCTTTGAGGACTCCCAGACGTTCGTAGTGTCTTAGTGTGTCGGGGACTCACACCCGCCGACCGTGCGAGTTCGCCTGATTGAAGACCCCGTTCTGAGTCCTTGGCTGACATGCCAAACAGTATCCACCCCCGAATGGGTTCCGGGGTCAAGCACTTTCTCGAGACGTACTAAAATCCGAATTATGGATAAGACCATTCCATCGCTCGACGAGTGGATTCGTGGCGCAGAAACGCTCAAACAACAGGTTGACCGCTTTTATCAGAAAGTTCCAGCCGACCGACCCTGGCTCCCCTCTTCGCTCACATGTCACCCGAATATTTTCAACACGTGGCACAGTTTATTGCCGTATCGGGCGGCCCTTCCGACTACTCCACTTATCACGGCGGACATGCTGAGATGAGTCGCCATCACCTAAACCGACAGATTACCGATCAGCAGCGTCAGCGTTGGGCGCAATCAAAATCCAATTACCAGATTTTGCTGGCGACAATTTGCGGCCGACCGGCGTGACCGTCGATGGCCTCGGTTTCAATGACCACCTCGAAGTTGCCCGCTCTTTGAGCAATGGTGTGAATGGTTTCAAATTCAGAGGAAGTGAGCAGCTCACCCGCGGCCTGAGTTCCCTGTGACGATATGCCGGCCACGACAACCACCGGCTCTCCAGTTAAGCGATTCGTGTAACGAGCCACAATTCCGTAATCGTGGACGATGCGCGTGTGAGGCATATCGATATCCACGGTCCAGATCCTTTTGCCCCCTGAATTGCTATCGATAATACGCCCGGTACGGTGGTCGGGCGCCTCCTCGAAGACGAAAGGAAGGTTCCGGGTCAGACGCATCGTCCAACGATTGTCCAGCGCTCCGATTAGCACCAATGGCGCCGTCCGCAGTTCGTCGAAGCTTACCTCGGAGGAGGAGACAAGCTGGTAATGAGCTTCGTGTCTTTCCAGTTGGCTGGCTATCCGTACCGCAAGGTTGGTGTCTTCCAGAGAGAGATTGGGCGAGACAGAGACGCTGCGGAGTTGTGTATCCGATCCCTTGATATTGTCGCTCCCAATGACCGGCATAACGATGAGAACACGGTTGGAACTGCCCACGAGCTCGGCCCATAACCGGTCCAGGGGCGAGTGAGATTGCCTCCAGATCCGTTGCGTGAAAAGGGCAGCAATCGCGATCAGGAGGAGGCAAAGAGCTCCAGCGATTAAGCGCAAGGGCCTCGCAGAGCGGGCAGAAGGCGCATTCTCCTCCTGTTTCCCCTCCGAGATGTCGATGAGTATTTCGTTCGCGGTGGCAACAGTTTTGGAGGCTTCTAGATTTAGAATTTCTGTTTGGTCAGCGGCAGCAATATCCTCTGCCAGCGACCTGCGGAACTTGGGAAGATAAGATCCGGGCGGCAGCTCGATGCGTATCTCGTCGCTGTGGCCATCCTCGTAATAGTACTGGGCCAGCTTCTTACGCAACTCGGTCGCGGTGACACGCACAATCGGGTCCGAATTATTGTCGTAGTCAGGCCTGCGGCCAAAGACCTCAACGCCGAGGGTCCGCTCCTTCGTCGATCCTTCGCTGCCCTGATTGAGAGATTCGTAGACGATGTAGCGCAGAAAAGCTGGAAGGCGCTTGCTCTGCTGAAAGAGTGGATGCTGCAGTATCCGCTCTACCTGCCGGTCGATGTCATGGCGGTCCTTCGCGTTGTGGTGTTCCAACGGAACCGCCAGCTTCGATGCCATGTCGTGCTCCTGAGCAAGCCCTCTGCTCACACCGCCCCTGGACACATTGGTTTGTCTGCGGCCCCGGACGATGATGGAGCGCGCTCGTACCTGTTCCAGTGTTTCAAATGGCGGCATCACTGTATTATACAGCCTTTCGGATCCGATCGACCGCTCCGTAAATTACTCCAGATGAACCACTTGATAAAGAATTCTTCGCGCGTTCATGTTTATACCGTTAAGCACGCTTCGCGAAGTCTACTTCAATCGTTAGAGTGTCTCGCATTGCTTATTAGAGTTGAGACGCTCCTGCTAATTCTGCATGAAAGGCAGGCGACTGGGTATGGAGGCGCGTCCGAATGCTTGCCTGTCAGCCTCCGTATATCTGTCCTGGAGAAACACCTTATGTCCCACAGTCCGATTTTGTCCGCCACCGCTAAGGCTCTGCTTCTTCTTCTCCTGCTTGGGTCCCATATGGCAGGATCCCAGGTGCCGGCAGTGGTCATGAGCAATCACCAGACCCTATACTCCAGTCTGACCAACGGCGTATCACGGGTCTCGGCAAATGCGCGAGGGGATGTCTTCTTCGCCGATCCCGGCGGCAAGAGAGTGCTTGAACTTCCGGCGGGAACTACGACGCCGGTTGTCCTGCTGGTCAACATCACTGTCGGGAGCTCGGGCAGCGCACCGAATTCGGTCAATGTCGATAGTGCGGGCAATGTGTATGTTGCCAATGCCTATGCCGGGAGGGTCATTCGCGTCCCGTTCGTCAGCGGCTCTTATCCCACGGGAATCGACGCCACAACCCTGACAGCAACGGTCTGCTCCGCCGGAATGACGGTCGACTGCACTCTCCCTACGCTGGGAGCCCTGGTCGGCTACTACTCGCAGACGAGCGACATCGCCATGAACGCCGCGGGCGATTTTTACTTCGTGGACATCAACGACAGCGTCTCGAGCGGTAAGTACAACCGAATCGTCGAGCTGACCGCGAGCGGAACGGTGAAGATACTGGTCGATAATCTCACGACCGCGATTAATGCACAGATTGCGAGCGATACGGCCGGCGATCTCTTTTACGCCAACGGAACCTCTCTCTTCAGCATTCCCGTTGGCGCGACGACTGCCACC
Source organism: uncultured Acidobacteriaceae bacterium (assembly GCA_964453815.1). GTDB lineage: Bacteria > Acidobacteriota > Terriglobia > Terriglobales > Acidobacteriaceae > Silvibacterium. The sequence continues at coordinate 6,286 of CAYVSQ010000567.1, forward strand.
GCAGTCAACACCTCGACGCTCTCCAAACCGTCCGGTGTCACATTCGATCGTGCGGGCAACCTAATCGTTACCGATAGCGGTAACTCCCGCATTGTCGCCATTCCGCTGGAGAACGGAGCTCTTAACTTCTCCGAGCAATACGTCGTCACTCCGCAATACTCGCAGAACAGTGTTGGCATCGACTCGTTCGGGACGATTTACTACACCGGCTCCTCGGGAGGCTCCACTGCGATCAACGCATCACAGACCTCGGTCTATTCGGCCGGCTCGCTTGCCGTCGGAAGCAACAGCTCTTCCTTTCTGGTTTCAACGGCATTCAACGTCTCGACGACATTTTCGCAGCTCTATACCCACTCCAACGGAGCGACGGTAACTGCGTCTGTAAGCACGTGTGTTCTGGGAACGACCTATGCGGTGGGCAAATCCTGCTCGATCAACATGCAGATCAAGCCGACCAGGATGGGACCTGTTTCGGGCCTCCTGGGTATCGCTAACTCGTCGGGAAATGTGCTAGCGCAGTTCACGTTTACGGCGACCGGGCTTGGATCGGCAGTCGCCCTGGACCCGGGAACCGCGGCTGCTGTCGGTTCTGGGTTTGCAAGTCCAGCGGGCGTGGCCGTGGACCGCGCCGGGGACGTATTTGTCGCCGACACCTCAGCCGATGCAGTCTACGAGCTTGTTGGCGGAACTGGAACTCCCGTTGCGATCGGGACAGGGCTCAACCGGCCGACAGGCATTGCCGTGGACGCCGCTGGCGATCTTTTCATAGCCGACGCGGGCAACTCCCGTATTGTGGAGATTCCCAACCTTGGCACGACATTAACAACCAGCTCTCAAATGACCATCGCAAGCAACTTGACGGCACCATTGGCGATTGCCAGCGGCCCTTTGGATGCGTTGTATGTGGCACAGGCCGGAGAACTCGCGATCTATTCTGTCCGCGGGATTCTTCCGGCCACGCTTACGTCGGTGCTTTCCACCTCATACGCCAAACCGGGAGCGCTGGCGGTCGATCCGTCTGGCAACGTCTTTGTAGCGGATGCTGCGACGGGGGAGGTAAGTGAGATCGGCGCCTACAGTAACGCTGTGACCGTGATCGCATCCGGGCTGACAGCGCCCAGCGGACTGGCGACGGACTCTGCCGGCGACCTTTTTCTGGCAGACAACGGGACGGCACAAGTGGTGCGGATCCCGAATGAGAATGGAACCCTGAAGTACGCAGATGCTGTTTCGGTAGGCTCCTTCGCATCGCCACTGGGACTGGCGACCGACAGCTCCGCGAACCTGTACGTTACGGACCCCAGTATGCCGGCCGTGTACGAGGTCGGCCGCACAGCCGGATTGTTGAACTTCGGTAATATCTCGTTTGCCTCAACCAGCCCTGTCCTCTCCGCTACTCTTGTCTCAAGCGGCAATCAGCCCCTCACCTTGGGCACGCCACTCTATACCGCCAGCGGAGACACAGCGAACTTCGAGATCAACTCTTCCGGGACCTGCGCGGCGGGCCAGGTACTTGCCTCAGCGACCGGCTGTACTCTGGCGGCTACGTTCTCTCCGAGTGCAAAGGGAAGCGTAAGCCAGGTTCTTGCCATCAAAGCCTCACCGACGGTGACTACCTCACCTTTGCAGTTGACGCTCACGGGCAACGGCACGTATCTGGCCCCAACATCCCTGGCCGTAGCGCTGACGTCTCCCGCCGGTACTCTGAGCTATGGGGAGACGGCAACCTTCACAGCGACACTGACGCCCAGTTCATTCAACAGCGCATCGCCTACGGGAAAGGTAACATTCGTCATCAATGACATCGCGCAGAAGCCGGTCTCTGTTGCGGCGGACGGCACGGCCAGCATCCCGACATCCGCCCTGTCGGGAGGGTCGAACACGGTTTATGCCAGCTACAGCGGTGACATCAACTATGCGCCGAGCACGTCGACGGTCCTCACCTTGACTGTATCGACGGCGACGACCTCTACAAACCTCACTCTGTCAACCTCCTATACCAACCCGACCAGTTCGCTCACCGGCAGCAGCATGACATTCACGGCTCTCATAACGCCCAGCGCTGCAGGATTCCTCAGCGGCACCGTGAGCTTCGTGAGTGGAACAACCACGCTCGGCACCGCAACCTTGACCGCGACGACAAGCGGCGCCTATCAGGCGGTGTTCACGTCGAGCACCGTTCCAGCGGGCACTTATAGCGTCACCGCGGTTTATCCGGGAGACACAAACTATAACGGATCGATCTCGGCGGCTCAGACGCTCATCGTCTCCACGGCCGGGATCCAGATGACAGCAAGCAGTACCAGTCTCACGAGCACGCCCACTGCACCCGGGCAGATTACGCTATCGGTGGCCTCCATCGCTGGCCTGACGGCGCCCGTTACGTTCTCCTGCAGCGGACTGCCGGCATATACCGTCTGCCGCTTCAGTCCTGCTTACATCTCACTGACCAGTTCCACCCTCGGCATTCCGGGGGCGCCAACTGCAGTTGGGCTGGCAATCCAGGTCAATGTCAATCCTGGCCAGCCCGTTCCGGTCGTGTCTCAGCTCTCGAAGCGGAGCGGCATCGCCCTCGCTGTCGTCTTCGGAGCACCGCTGCTGTTGAACCTGCGTCGCCGGAAGTTACTCCGAGGATGGATGGCACTCAGTTGCTTCTGCATATTGCTCCTGCCCATGTGCCTGGCTGTTTCCGGTTGCGGCGCAGCTTCCACAACGGACCATACACCCGTCGGGACCTCAACAGTCACCGTGACGGCAACCAGCTCGACCGCAACAACCAGCCTGACATTGAACCTGACGGTGGCAAACTAATGACGCGCATCTATCTTCACGAAATTGCAGCCCGAGTGGGCCGCCCGCTCTTCCTTCTGGGCCTGGTATTCTCCCTGGCTGTCTCTGCTCCGAAGCTGGTCGCCCAGACCGAAAGCGCGACGCTTATGGGGACTGTCGTCGATGATTCAGGGGCTCGCATCCCGGACGCGACCCTCATTTTGACGAATGACACGACCCACGACACCCGCAAAGGCAGAAGCAACGGTGAAGGGCTATATAACTTTCCTGCGCTGCCGCCTGGAACCTACACGCTGGTGGTTACGCGCAAAGAGTTCTCTGCGTCGCGTCAGAGTGGCATCGTCCTTCATCCTGCGGATACGCGGAATCTTGACGTAACGCTTAAGGTAGGTGAACTCACGACTGCCATCGAGGTTGACGCCGGTAAAGAGCCGCCGGCGAACGGCGAGCGGACAGCTTTAATCTCCGCAAGCGACATCGCACACCTTTCCGTTGAAGGTCGTGATGTCTCTGAGCTGGTTAAGACACAGGCGGGCTTCGCGATTGTATCGACCAACGCCAATGGGCTGGCCAATGGAACCTACGATCCCGGACAAGTGACCACGGGAGGCGGCCTAAGCAACTTCGTCGCGAATGGCGCAGCAGGGACCGGCGTTAGCGTCTCGTCTAACGGCGCCGACATCACTGATCCGACCTCCGGCAACAGCACGACGCAGAACATCAACCAGGAGATGGTTCAGGAGGTGCAGATTCAGACATCGGCGTTTGGCGCAGACCAGGCCAAAGGGCCGATCGTGCTCAATGTCGTCACGAAATCCGGCGCCACGGAATACCACGGTGAGGTTTACACCTACTTCCGTCTTCACGATCTCAATACACAGAACTGGTTCAGCAAGAACCAGGCCCTGCCTGATGCGCAGGATCGGAACATTTATCCCGGAGCAAACTTCGGAGGGCCTGTGAAGATCCCAGGCACAAGCTTCAATCGTTCCAAACGGCTCACCTTCTTTGCAGGTGCCGAGGACTACGTGCAGCGTGGCGTCTATGCCTACGGCAATGCGCTGAACTCCTCCATCCTCGCGCTCGTTCCCACGGCCAATATGCGAAACGGCAATTTTTCGCAGGCTGAGCTTGCGAACTATCTCGGCACAGATACGGTGACGCTGGCCAGTCAATGCACTCCATCAGGCTCCCTTGCAAACTATATACACGTCTGTGGACAGCCGAGTGGCGTCTCGAACACTGGCTATACTCTGGTGAACGGCATCATCCCTGTGGGTGGCATGGATCCGGGTGCGGCGGCCATCCTGAACGCACTTCCACTTCCCAACCGTCCGACGACCGGAGGGTTCAACTACGCAACGACCAACTTCGAAAACAACGATCTTTGGCAGGCAGTCGGAAAGCTGGACGACTCGGTGACAGATCGACTGAAGCTTTCGCTGACGTATAACGGGGAGCGAGGCCGTAACACCGGTATTCCGGAGGCTCAGTACTACTCGCCCGCCAACGGCGGCCCATCCATGGGCGGCGTCGATACGCCGGGCAAGTCCACGGCGCGGGTCTATTCGCAATCACTGGCATTCCAGACCACGTACATTTTTTCGCCCACGATGACCAATGAGGCCAACCTGTCCGCGGCTCTCAACCGCAATGACTTCAGTCTGTCGCATCCCGAACTGCTCACGGCGTCAAACCTTAGTTATCCCTATTCCGGCATTTACCCCAATGCTTCGAAGTTGATTCCGGAGCTTGGAGACTATAACTTCGACGGACTGCCGGTCGCTCTCTATCCCGATACCTCGAACGGTCCATACTTCCAGCACACCTTCACCCCAACCTTCAGCGACGCTCTTTCAAAAACGCTGGGTTCTCATAGCGTGAAGTTCGGAGTCTACGTGCAGCGGGCGACCTCGAATACCTCTACGGCCACGTCAACGACGAATGGGCAGGTCCAGACCAACGGTTTCCTTACGCAGTATTACCTTCCGAACGGCACGAAGATCACCAATCCCGATGGAACGCAGAGCACTACGCTGCTTGCAAGCCAGGCAGCCAACTACCTGGCTGATTTCGCGATTGGAGACATCACTCAATTCTTCCAGCAGAATCTGCAACCGAACCTGAACCTGTATTTCTGGAATACCGACTTCTTCGGAACCGATACCTGGAAGGCAACTCGGCGACTTACGCTGACATTCGGCTTGCGATTCGACCATCTCGGGCCCTGGCAGGACAGTCACGGGAACGGGATTGCGATCTTCAGTCCGGAACTCTATGCGAATCCTGTCAGCCAAGCGTTGCCGGGCCTTTCGTGGCATGGCATAGACCCATCGGTGCCGAACTCGGGGACACCAGGGCGGCTCTTCTTCTATTCACCTCGTTTTGGATTCGCGTATGACATGTATGGGACGGGCCTGACCATCCTGCGCGGCGGCTTCGGGTTCTATCGTTCGCACGACTCCGGCAACGACTACGCCCAGGCAGCGGAAACGGCACAGAGCGTGTTGGTCTCCACGGCGGGAGGCTCTGGTGTGCATCTTTCAAAGCTGACGCAGGGAGCCATATCGCTGGCGGATTGCACCAATCCGACGCTCGCGAACGCATCGTCGCACTGCCCCTCGCTCAACGCGACTGTCTATGGCCTGGACCGCCACGACGACCAGCAACCGCTTACCTACACCTACAACTTCACTGTAACTCAGAGTCTTCAGAAGAGGATGCAGTTTGAAATTGCCTATGTCGGCTCGCAGACCCACCATCTGCTCCTGGAGAACTCTCTTCAGAACGTAGACGCGCTCCCGATTGGATCGCTGTTCGTGCCCGATCCAATTACGCATACCTTTATCCTCCCCAACTCCCTTTCGATCGCGCAGCAGGGCGACTATCGACCCTATCGGCCGTACCAGGCGGTCGATGTCCCGCGCCATCTGGCCTATAGCTATTACAACGGTCTTCAGGCCTCATTGAATAGAGCAGAGGGAAATGTACGCTACGGCTTCAACTACACCTGGTCGAAGAGCCTCGGCATCCGCACCACCCCCGGACAGCAAAGCGATCCAATCTATCTTCGGAACAACTACGGTCCGCTCAACTCCGATCGCTCGCAAATCATAAACGCGACGTACTCGTTCAACTTTGGTGAAACCCATTTCCCTCGGCACAAGCTGCTCGGCCTCGCCGCGAACGGCTGGGAAGCGTCCGGCATTACTGGATTCCAGTCCGGCCCCAATCTACAGGCAATCTACAGCTTGAATTTCAAGTTGAAGGGTGTTGTGGGTGCGAACAACGTCAACAGCACGACGTATCTCGGAACCCCGGACGTGAGCCTTCAACCCAACCTCACATGCGATCCTTCGACGGGGCTGCAGGCAAAGCAATATGTGAACGGAGCTTGTTTCGCGCTCCCATCCATCGGGGCGCAGAATGGCAGCTTCAACTTTCCCTACCTGCATGGACCGGCCTACTTCGATACGGATCTGACGCTTCTAAAGAACCTCAAAACAGGAGATAAGGGAAGTCTGCAGCTTCGCCTTGCGGCGTTCAACTTCCTGAACCATCCGATCACCAGCTTCTCCGGTCGTTTCCCCTCGGAGGCAAACCTCTACTACTCCGGCACCACGGTGCCCTCGCTGAGCAACACGACTGGCAACTGCTCGGTCGTTGGGTCCGCCTGCTTCGGTTACGCCGGTTATAAGCAAGGCCGTCGCGTCGTAGAAATCGCCGCCAAATACAGCTTCTAAAGATCAGATACCCATGGCTCGGATAAGCCGTGTTCCAACTGCTCTTTGAAAAAGCCATTTCGGTCTGCAAAGGTCATCGCAACTAACACCAAAGAAGATCAGGAGTACCACCGTTGACGCTGAAACTATTGAAGTCCGACCGCCTTAGCCGCAGAACAGCCATAAAGGAACTGATCGGCGCGGCAGCAGCGATAACGTCGCCTCGCGTCCTGTTTGCGCGCGAGCCTACTCCCGTCGTCCGCGTCACAGCCGAAGAGATTGGCCGCATCCCCTCTGAATTCACTGGTCTGAGCTACGAATCCTCACAACTGTCTCATCCTCGTTTTTTCAGTGCGGCTAATCATGATCTCATTCAATTCTTTCGTACCCTCGGCGATCATGGTGTCCTTCGCCTTGGTGGGAATATGAGCGAGTACACCGTATGGGACCCAACGGCCTCACCCGAAGACGCTCCTGGCGATACGGAGGGCCCTGACCCGGGCAATGGAACTAACCGAATCTTCCCGGTCACTCCGCGGTCGATTGATAACCTCGCTGGTTTTCTGCGTGCTACGGACTGGCGGCTTATCTATGGCCTCAATCTTGCTCGGGGCGAAGTCGCCTCCGTTGTGGAGGAGGCAAAGTATGTGGTCCAGGCCACCGGAGATCGGCTGATCGCCCTCCAGTTTGGTAATGAGCCCGATCTCTTCAAACACAATGGCGACCGAAATCAAAAGTGGACCTACGATGAATTCATCACGAAGTGGAACGAGTTTTATGCTGCAATTCGTGCCTGCCTTCCGAATGTACCCATCGCCGGTCCTGACACCTCCAATCCGCAGTGGAACTCACGATTCGCCGAAGACGCAGGCCACAAGGTTGTGCTGCAAACGAGTCACTTCTATGCCGAGGGCCCGCCAACCGATCCACGCATGACCATCGATTACCTTCTCCATCCGGGGCAACGCCTCCAGACGTATGTGATGCAGGCAATCGACGTCTCCAAAAAAAGTAGTATCCCCTATCGCATGGCAGAGGGAAACACCTGCTACGCTGCAGGCAAGGCCGGGGTGAGCGATACATTCGCCGCGGCTCTCTGGGGCGTCGACTTCATGCTGACTGTCGCTCAGGCCGGTGCGACGGGCGTCAATTTACATGGCGGAGGAGACGGGCTTTATACGCCAGTCGCGGGTTCGATCAGCGAAGGCTACACCGCTCGTCCCATCTACTATGGCATGCTGCTGGTCAAACAACTTCTCGGCAGCACGCTTCTTCGCATCAATATCGAAAGCGCCAATAGAAACGTTGCAGCCTATGCTGCGCAGACAGAACACGCGATGCAGATCGTAGTGCTCAACCGCGATCCCCAGGCCATTTCATGCCAGATCATCACACCGGTGCCACATCCTGCCGGGGCCGCAAGCGTGTGGCGGCTGGAAGCGCCGTCCATTGCAAGCACACGCGGCGTGGTGCTTGCGAATGCCGCTGTTGCATCCGATGGCCAGTTTCATCCAGCCGCAACCGAGGTGCTGCACTTGCAGAACAGCAGCGCGATGGTACATCTTGCTCCGTACAGTGCCGCTCTTATCATCGTTCCTGCAGAGGAAAGCAAAGCATAGCCGCAATGATCGTCTGAAAATCTGTCGCGCATTGTGTCGCATGGATCGCCTTTCCTTACGCCTCGTGCCAGACTTTCAATACGAGATCCAAGCCAGGAGAAATCCGTCATCGAACCTTCATCCATGTCAAACCGTCGTGACTTCCTGCTGCGTACAGGGGCTGGATTCCTTGGCTTGAGACTCTCTCCGGAGCTTCTGGCATTGAATCGGGACAAGCACTCCCCATCGTGGGTGCCGCTGGGCTCTTTGGCTGCGGATAGGAACATATCGTTCGGGTTCGCAGTGAACTACAATCTGCTTTCCTCCAACGCTGCCTACGACGCGCTGTTGGCACGCGAGTGCACCATCGTCACGCCCGAAAATGCCATGAAATGGGAGGCCGTGCACCCCCGCCCCGATCAATACACGTTCACACAGGCTGATGCTATTATTGCGTTCGCTGAGAAACACTCGATGAAGGCACGAGGCCATACCTTCTGCTGGCACCGCGCGTTGCCGCCCTGGGTGACGCGCGATGTGACCAAGGACAATGCGGAAGCCGTGCTGCGGCAGCATATCGCCGCGGTCGCCGGCCGCTACAAAGGAAGACTGCACTCCTGGGACGTAGTGAACGAGGCGATTCAGTTGAAAGACAACCAGCCCAACGGCTGGCGAAATTCCTTCTGGTACGGACTGCTCGGGCCTGCCTATGTCGATATTGCCTTCGAGGCTGCGAAACAGGCGGATCCGGCCGCCATCCTTACCTACAACGATTTCGGTTTTGAATATGAAAACCGTTCCGACAATGCGAAACGAAAGACCGTGCTCGCGATGCTGCAGGACCTAAAAAAACGTGGGGTGCCCATAGGTGCGCTGGGCCTTCAGTCTCATCTTCGCGCAGGCACGGGAGAGAACTTCGGCTATGATTTGCCGAAGTTCATAGCAGAGGTTCGTGATCTTGGATTAGAGGTTTTCGTTACGGAATTGGATGTAGACGACAGCCATCTTACGGTAGAGGGAGACGCACGCGACGAGGCGATCGCCGATGTTTACAAGCGCTATCTCGACCTGCTCCTGGGCGGGGCATCCGTCTCGGTCGTGATCACATGGGGGGCGTGGGACATCGCCAAAGCGACGGGAGCAGAGGCTGTCTCGGGACCGAAAGCTGAACGTCCTCTGCTCTTTGATCCTGGCGGATTCCCCAAGGTCGATGCTTTTGCGGTGGCGCAGAGTTTTCAACATGCGCCGCTGCGACGCTGATTAGCGTAGTTTTCGATCGCTATTGATTCAAACGGATTGTGGCCCCAAAACGATCTTCGCTCCGGCCAGGATGGTCGGGGAAGCTCTCTGTCTCAAAAAATCCTTGAAGAGCGAGTTCGTGAAAAAGGATCTGACCGGACGTGTCAGCCTGCACCTTGCTCATTCCGTGTTCAAGGCCTAGCTCTTTCGAAGCTCTATTGAACGAAACGATGCGTTCTAGCGGTGCGCTAACGCGCAGCGGGGATCAGCTATCCGGCTCCCGCTCTTTTCCTTAAGGAGGGGATCATGTTTCAGTTCAACTACAAACTCAAGGTTTCCGAGCGGGTGAAGGCGAAGTGCGAACGCCATCCACATTACAACCCTGAGCGGGGCGGGCCCGGCGGGATCAAGGGCTGATGTTCGACCTGCTTCTCTCTCTCTTCGACCTGCATCAGGCGAAGCTATCGCTGGACGCTGCTCACAGAGAGTTTCTAAGAAGAGCATTGCCGTGGACGCCCGTTTCATCTGTCATGGTCAGCATGTCGCTGGACGATTAAGATTGTCTGAACTCGCCAGCCAAAAACACGACGAAAGCGGCTTTCCCATGCTTATTCAATCCCCTCCCCTCAAGTATGCGG
>CAYVSQ010000568.1:0-3246 GCA_964453815.1 uncultured Acidobacteriaceae bacterium
TGTAGGGCTACCCGCTAAATTAGACGTTCAGAGGCTCCGAGTTTAGGTCAACTGCGAAAGCCAAGAAGGCCTCGTGGGGAGTGCGATTTCCGACTCCACGATGAGGCCGCTCGTGATTGTACTCCGCGATCCAGCGAGCGATCGAGGTGCGTGCTTCTTCCAAGCTGCGATACTCCGCGGTCCAGACTTCCTCTTCCTTCAAGCTGCGATGGAACCGTTCGATGTAGCTGTTGCCTTCCGGGTGATGATACGCGGTGCGGCGGTGCGTGATGCCCAGCCGATTCAGGGTTTCGATGAACCGGGAAGAAGTGAACTGCGTGCCATTGTCGGTGGTCAACGTGACACTCGCTTGGCGGCTGCCAGCAGGAAGTCGTTCAAGCACCGCTTGCTCGACGGCGTCGAGGGCTTCTGCGGTGCGGCAACGATGCGAAAGATTCCAACCCACGATCTCTCGCGTGCAGCAGTCGATCACGCACACCAGGTAGGCCCAACCCACCGCTGGTCCGGCCCACACTTTGGTCATGTCCGACTGCCAGATTTGATTTGGTTCAGCGGCTTCCACGCGGCCCCACTCTTTCTTACGCCGTGCGCGCAGGCGTCGTGAACGCACCAGCAACCCGCGTTCGCGCATCACTCGCAGCACGCGCTTGCGATTCACCAGCAGATTTTCCTTTCTGCGCAGCCACCACGTCACGCGGCGATAGCCATACGCAGGTTTTTCTCCGCACGCCACTACGATCTGTTCGTCGTAGGTGCGGTCGGCCCGGCTGCTACACGGTTTCTTGCGGTAGTAGAGACTCGATCGGCTGATCGACAGCGTCGCCGCTATCAACGTGGCCGTGTAACCCTGCGTCACCATCTCGCGTGCCTGGGAATGAACCGCACCGCAGCTCATTCCCCCACGACGTTTTTTAGGATCTCGATCTCCAGAGATTTTCGCCCCAGCGTTCGTTCGAGCTGCCGGATGCGATGATCCTTCTCGGTTTCCGCCGCGGCCGCGCTTTTCCCCCCAAGCGCGGCCTTGGCTCCTTGTTCTGCTTCATCCCTCCAGCGATAAAACAGATTCGGAGCAATGCCGTGCCGACGACATGTCTCCGAGACGTTGCCACTCTTGAAGCCTTCCTGGATGATCTGCCACTTCTCTTCCGGGGTGCGATCTATACGTGGTTTCCTGCTCATGCTGCCTCCTGTGTGGAGACCCTGAATCATACCGAATCCGGTAGCCTAGTTTGAGCGGGGAGCACTACACTATAGGACCGTTTTTATCCTAGCTTGGTATGCCGGTTTGCGAGCAGGCGAACTTCTAGGGCTAAAAGTTTCCAACATTGATTTCTTACGCCGTCTTATTTTGCCACGACAGCAAGCCGATGATTCCACTCGTCAGCTTCGGGAGTTAAAAACGAGGAGATCATCTTCCGCAGTTCCGATGACGGATCAGACCGTCGTGATGGTGAAGCACTATTTGAAAAACCACTGGAGGGCGAATCCCGATGGCCTGCTCTTTCCCAACCGAAACGACCGACCACGCAAGCGGGAACTCGTCGTCAAATTTGGCCTAAAGCCTATTTTACGTAAATTCAACCTGCCGACAAAGGGCGTAGGGCTGCACGCCTTCCGTCATGGCCTTGGCACAGCTTTATCCAACAGCAAGATCTCCCCGAAGACGGTCCAGCAAATTCTCCGTCATTCGGACATAAAAACTACTTTCCGCTATTATGTGCATTCGGACACAGATGCACAGCGCAGCGCGCTTCAAGAGATTCAATTGGTACAAATGTGCCCATTAGTACAAACGTGAAGAGTTAAGTGCTTTTGTTCCTGAAGATTTTGGTAGGGGCGGTGGGGATCGAACCCACGACCTTCGGCTTAAAAGGCCGCTGCTCTACCACTGAGCTACGCCCCTATGGTCAATCTTTCTATTTTACATGAAAAGAACATCTCGCACAGCGATGCCAGATCACCAATTCAATCCATCGCGTGACGTCATCAACTAGAGTCACCGAGCCGAAGACCATCTGCCGCGCCAACAGTTGCGCCGTGTCCGTCCGCCGTAGCGCGACTCATCGCACTTTATCTGCAACTTGATACGCCGCCCGAGCATCTACAGTCCGTTACAAGTAACGCCAAATCAGCAAATTGTGGTAGAAAAGGTACCCCAATCTCAAACGAGGAGGCGATCCCTTGAGATTCACTTACAGCCTTCACCGCAAGGTCATCCTGCCGGCGTTCCCCTTGTATGCGTTCTTGGTTCTGTGCGGCTCGGCAACGCTCGCACAAACTCCGACAGACATCCCAGCAAGCACTCCAGGTCAACCGATTCCCGGCACGCTTGGCGTAAGCCCGTTCGCCGGAAGCACTCCCACAAAGCTCGTGCCTGGCACTCTTCCTCTTTCGCTGCAAGAGGCCATCGACCGCGGCCTGAAGCAAAACCTCGGCCTACTTCTTTCCGACGCGAATATTCGTTCCGCTCGCGGACAGCGCTGGGAGCAACTAAGCGCTCTCCTTCCGCACGTCACCGCTTCGCCCTACATAGCGGACTCGAAGATCAATCTTGCGGAACTCGGCTTTACCAGTCTCGGCGGAGCCACTCTTCCGGCGTCCATCGGTCCTTTTTCTTATTTCGACGCGCGCCTAAACTTCACGCAGTCGCTGTTCGATGCGAAACTGATCAGCAATACCCGCGCCGCCACCCAAAGTCTCAAGTCCGCCGAATACACTTTCAAAGATGCGCGCGACCTCGTCGTCCTTGCCGTCGGCTACGTTTATTTGCAAGCCATCGCCGACGAGGCGCGCATCCAAACGGCCGAAGCCCAGGTCGCGACCGCCAAGGCGCTCTTCGATCAAGCAACCGATCAGGTCAATGCCGGCACTTCGCCAGCTATCGACGGCCTGCGCGCCAAAGTTGAACTGCAAACCCGCCAACAGCAATTGATTCAAGCAAGAAACAATTTCGCCATCCAGAAACTGACCGTCGGGCGCGTAATCGGCTTGGCTCCCGGACAGGAATTCGAATTCACCGACAAATCTCCCTTCCGTCCCTTCGACGGCATCACCATCGATGAAGCCCTGAAACGCGCTTATGCTTCGCGCTCCGATTATCTCGCAGCCATGACCGACGTGCGCGCAGCGGAATTCTCTCGCAAAGCCGCAGTAGCCGGCTACTATCCGTCGCTCGCCTTTAATGCCGACTACGGTACGGGCGGGTCGCACCCTTCGACCGCCACGCAGGTTTACGACGTGCGCGGA
>CAYVSQ010000569.1:0-2628 GCA_964453815.1 uncultured Acidobacteriaceae bacterium
ACGGATTGCGCGCTCTGCGCGACGCTGTAATTTTCCGCGGCAAATGCAATCTCGCCGTCTTGGTCCCCGGCCGATTGCGTTGAAGTAGCAGGAGTCGAGGCGGTGGTCGCGGAGTCGCTGACGTCGGATCCATGGAACGCCGCGAGGGTGAAGGTAAGCCCAAGACCAGAAAAAGCCCAGGGATTCAGCCCCCCCGGGCCTTCCAGAATAGCTGGAACTATGCCTTAGCGACTTTGCCGCTCTTGATGCAGCTGGTGCAGACACGCATTCTCTTCGCGCCGCCTTCGACCTTGGCTTTCACCGGGCGAAGGTTCACGCTCCAGCGCCGGCGAGTAACGTTGTGCGCATGCGAAATATTGTTTCCGAACTGCGGGCCTTTGCCGCAGATTTGACAGACATGAGCCATGACAAAACTCCGAACTCTGAATTGTTCGCGCAGACTGCGGTTGTTCGCGCATTCTCACACAGGCATCCTACCGCGGAGAAAGCGGGCAACCTATAGATGGAAAATCATCTTCGCGCCGAGCTCTTATTCTACTCCAATTTAGCCTGGTCTATCAACCTATCCTATGGCCGACGCCCAGGGAGCGGGCTTAAAGCTGCTGCCCCTCAGTGAGTGCCTGTCCCGCTTAAGTGAAAGTCCACAAGACCCGCAGACGTACTGAGCCAGATGCGCCCCATATTTCACCCGTCCTGGTGGGCGAAAAGTTCACGATGAAAGTGCACGAATCCCCAGGAGCTAAGCCCTCCCTGCCGTCCTTCAAGTGACACGTGCCAGCATCGAGGTTAAAGTGCCTGATGCCGGCAGCGCCTCCCGGTGATCGATTGGCTTGTCGTTCCGACCTCGACATCTCCGACCTCGACATCTTCGAAGGTTGCGTCAGGTGGCACGATCCTGATTCCCTCAGCAGCGAGGCACCAGTGTCGGTTCTTCTTCAGATCGCTCTCGCTGATCGAATACTTGCGGCGATCGCAGACCGGACTGAGGATATACGCCGGAGATGACCCATCGCGGCCGTCACACCGGCACCTATGATTTGCCCCGAATCATTAATTCCCAAAGCACCTTCTATGTAAAACGGCGTTCCGGCCGGGACCAGATGAAGCCGTGGTTGTCTGATCCTCCAGCAATTTGGCGAAAGTCGTTGATACCGCCCGCAGCCCCGCCTTGACCATTCACGAGCGAACAGATTGGCTTGACGTGATTATCCGTGTAGAGAAGGCACAAGTGTCCGACCCGAAATCCACCTCCCCGGTGACTGCACCCAGCTGGTTGATTCCATAAGCAGCCAAGGCGTCGCATTCGTTGGCGAGGGAATGGTTGTGACGGTAAATCTTTGCGCATTTGCCGTGGGTACGATGGTCAGAACAAAGAGGAGAGAGTAATCGAAGAGCCTGAAAGGGCGCATAGGGGAGTCCCTACGCACAGCCCCACTTGAAGGGCTGAACGCGCCGAATAATACGCCGATTGAATTAAACCATGCAGCGAATATTCCGCCGATTGCGTGTTGTTGAAATCCAGACCGAAGCATTGACCTTGGCCCCTCCAACCGGTAAAATCAAATGGTTTGGCGATTCTGCCTGTTGCTCTGCCGTATCCCTGTTTTTATTCTCTGGTATAGGGACGGCTGGCTCACTCCTGATGGATTTGAGTTTGAGCGCGCCGCAAAAGAGCGAGCATGTATCCGCCCAGCTTAGATTAAGATTCGCGTTCGCCGCATTGGACGCCGGAGGAAGTATGTACGCGGTTATCCGCACTGGTGGAAAGCAATATCGTGTCGCCCCGGGCGACGTTGTCAAGATTGAAAAAGCCGCCGCTCACGAGAACGGCAGTATTGAGTTCAGCGAAGTGCTCGCAGTTTCCGGCGACGCAGGCTCGGTCGCCAAACCCTCTTCGGCGAAGGTGCTCGCCACCGTTCTGAACGAAGGGCGCGCAGCCAAGATACTTGTCTTCCACTACAAGCGGAAGAAGCAGTACAAGAAGCTGCAGGGCCATCGCCAGGATTACACCCAGGTTCGGATCGACTCGATCCAGGTAGACGGAAACACCTACAGCGCGGCGAAGTAGCGCTTATCAACCACGGCTGGCCCGCAGGCCGCCACGAAGGACTGAAGAAATGGCACACAAAAAAGGTCTTGGAAGTTCGAAAAACGGCCGCGACTCAAATGCTCAGCGGCTTGGAGTGAAAGCTTTCGGCGGCCAGCTGGTCACCGGCGGCTCCATCATCGTGCGGCAGCGTGGAACACCGCTCAAGCCGGGCCTGAACGTCGGCCGCGGCAGCGACGACACGCTCTTCGCCAAAATCGATGGCCGTGTCAAGTTTGTCGATCGCGGACGCTCAGGGCGCTTTGTCGCCGTTGAACCCGTCTTGGCATCGCCTGTCGCCGAGTAAACCCAAAAGCCGCTCAGCTGCGATCATGTTCACGCGCAAAGGTGTTCAGTACGAGTTTCACCATCTGGGCGTGCCGACGCAGGAAGTAAAGCCAAACGAGTGCTACAAACGCCCGGTTTGGGATGTATACCGGCGACAGCACCTGCAGCCTGGTTCGCACCCAGTGGCACCGCTTCGATGCGGACAGTTGCCTTGATCCGGAGCTGCAAACGATACCGCATCCGGCCTTCAAGGT
>CAYVSQ010000570.1:0-6196 GCA_964453815.1 uncultured Acidobacteriaceae bacterium
ATCCCTCACCGGCATGGAAAACCCCTATGGAGACGGTCATGCGTCGGAAAAGATTGTGCAGGTGCTGACCAAGGTCCCTCTTACGCAGGAGCTGCTGATTAAGCGCTCCTGAATTGGACCATGCCGCATACCGAGATCAAGAACGGGAACAGGCCTTGCTTCTTAATCGTGTGAAATCATAGGATCGAACTTCTGATCACGGCGAGAAGGTGAGTTCGAACATTGACCTTGCTTCACGAAGACCGGCTGTTTCCTGCTGACCCGGGAACTCGCGCAGTCGCCAGACGGCTGTATTCTGCGATCCGCGACCTGCCCCTCGTCAGTCCGCACGGTCACACCCAGGCTTCATGGTTCGCGCATAACCAGCCCTTTCCCGATCCGGCCAGTCTGTTCGTCCAACCTGACCATTATGTCTACCGGATGCTCTATAGCCAGGGAGTCTCGCTCGAGGATCTCGAAATCGGCGTGCCCGAGATTAAAGATCCGCGCAAGGTATGGCGTACCTTTGCTGAGCACTATTACCTCTTTCGCGGAACCCCGACGCGCATGTGGCTCGACTATGCGTTCCGGGAGCTCTTCGGCCTCAGCGAACGTCTTTCCGCGAAGACCGCCGACCTCTACTACGACACGATCGCGGAGAAACTCCTCACGCCCGAGTTTCTGCCGCGCTCTCTCTATGAGCGCTTCCGCCTCGAGGTCCTTGCCACAACCGATTCACCGCTCGATTCGCTGAGCGACCATCAGGCCATTCGCGACTCGGGCTGGAAAGCGCGCATTATTCCGACCTTTCGTCCCGATCCTGTCATCGACCCTGAATTCCCCGGCTTCCGCGAAAAGATTGCCCGGCTCGGAGAGATGACCGGCGAAGACACCGACTCATTCAAGGGATATCTGCACGCGCTCGAAAAAACACGCGCTCGCTTCAAGCAACTGGGCTGCACAGCGACCGATCACGGCCATCTCACTGCTCGAACTGCGAATCTGTCGGGCGAAGAAGCCGCACGGCTCTACGATCTGGTCCTGTCCGGGCGTGCCGATGGCGAGCAGCAGGAGCTATTCCGCGCGCAGATGCTCACCGAAATGGGCGGCATGAGCGTCAACGACGGACTGGTCATGCAGATTCATCCCGGCAGCTCACGTAATCACAACCGGCAGTTGTTCGAGCGCTATGGAAGAGACATGGGCGCGGATATTCCCACGGCGACCGATTATGTCCACGCACTGCGCCCGCTGCTCGACCGCTACGGCAACGAGCGGAACTTCACGCTGGTTCTTTTTACGCTGGACGAATCGGCCTACAGCAGAGAACTCGCGCCGCTAGCCGGGCATTATCCTTGCCTGCGGCTGGGACCTCCCTGGTGGTTCCACGACAGCCCTGAAGGTATGCAGCGCTTCCGCGAAACGGTCACGGAAACTGCGGGTTTCTATAACACGGCCGGATTCAACGACGATACGCGCGCTTTCCTGTCCATCCCTGCTCGGCATGATGTGGCCCGCCGCATGGACTGCGCCTTCCTCGCCAAACTGGTCGTGGAGTATCGCCTTGACGAAGATGAGGCCTTCGAGGTTGCGCACGACCTCACTTACAAATTGGTGCGGATCGCGTACAAATTATGAAGACGGGTCGGGGATGGGTGCGGATGGGGAATAAAGTCCGGACGGGTGCATGAATCCAATCGGAAACGCCGAGGTTCGAGAGCAGGAAGAGTCGAGTTTCATCGGCGCGCGAATGGGGCGCGTGCGCTGGACCATCTGCGCTATGCTCTTCTTCGCAACTTCGATCAACTACATGGACCGGCAGGTCATCGCCCTGCTCAAGCCGACGCTGGAACACAGTATCGGCCTTACCGAGATCGCGTACGGCTACATCGTCGACGCTTTTCAGGTTGCCTATGCCATCGGCCTTCTGGTAGCCGGGCGCGTTGTCGACAGGATCGGCACACGTATCGGCTACGTCATCATTATGGGCATCTGGAGCCTCTCGGCCATGGCTCATGCGCTGGCCAGCTCAGCCCTTCAATTTGGCATCGCGCGCTTCTTCCTGGGTCTCGGCGAATCGGGAAACTTTCCAGCAGCTATTAAGACTGTGGCTGAGTGGTTCCCGCAAAGCGAACGCTCGCTGGCTACCGGCATCTTCAACTCCGGCGCGAATGTTGGAGCCGTTCTCGCACCCCTGATCGTTCCCTTAATCGTGCGGTACTGTGGATGGCGCGCTGCCTTCCTCGCCACCGGCACCTTCAGCATGATCTGGATCGTTTGGTGGTACAAGAACTATCGCAAACCTGCCAGCCATCCCACCCTCACCGGCAGGGAGCTGCGTCACATCTACAAGGAGGCTGCGGTTGAGATGGGACCCAGCGTACCCTGGGTCAAACTGCTGGGGTTCCGGCAGACATGGGCCTTCTCCATTGCGAAATTCCTCACCGATCCCATCTGGTGGTTCTATCTCTTTTGGCTACCGTCCTACTTCAGTGCAAAATTTCACCTCAATCTGTCACATCTTGGCCTACCGCTTATCATCGTCTACAACATGTCGGCGGTGGGCAGTATCGGCGGAGGCTGGCTGCCCGCGCCATTCCGGAAACTGGGATTATCGGCCTCCGGGGCGCGCATTTCCGCAATGTTCTTCTGCGCCTGCCTCGTCGTGCCAGTCTTCACGTTGGGACACGTGGGTTCGGAGTGGACGGCGATCGGCCTCCTCGGTGTGGCTGCCGGTGCACATCAAGGATGGTCCGCCAATCTTTTCACCACCGTATCGGATATGTTCCCGCGCACCGCCGTTGGCGCAGTGGTCGGCATCGGAGGCATGGCCGGAGCTGCCGGCGGCGCACTTCTCGCCTTCTTCACTGGGCACATTCTGGCGCGCACACACAGCTATGCAATTCTCTTCATCCTGTCTTCCAGTGTTTACCTGGTTGCACTAGTGATCGTGAATCTGCTCGCGCCCGGCCTGAAGAAAGTCGAGTTCAGTGCATGAGTCTGTACGTCGCAAAGGGCGGCCCTGACGTGGAGCTCTCCTCTGCCGAGTTGAAGTCGCTGCTCTTTGAAGCGCTAGACAAACTCGGTGCTCGTCGCCGCGTGCTGGCCGTTCCCCCTGACCAAACTCGTTTCCACTCGCGCGCCGGCGAACTTACGCAGTACACCTGGGAATACTACGGCGATCGCCTTACCGACGTCCTTCCTGCGCTTGGTACCCATGCCGCCATGTCGCCCGAAGAGTTAACGCGCATGTTCGGATCGGTCCCCCACTCGCTATTCCGCGTCCACAACTGGCGGACCGATGTCGAAACCCTCGGCGAAGTACCTTCTGAGTTCATCGAGGAAGTATCGGAGGGCAAACTTCACTATTCGTGGCCCGCGCAGACCAATCTCCTCATTTCGCGCGGAGGCCACGATCTCGTCCTCTCCGTTGGCCAGGTTGTGCCTCACGAAGTCATCGGCATGGCCAACTACACCAAGAACATTCTGGTCGGCGCAGGAGGGACCGAGGGAATCAATCGCAGCCACTATCTCGGGGCCGTTTACGGTATGGAGCGCATCATGGGCCGCGCCGAGAATCCTGTCCGCGCCGTCCTCAACTATGCCGCCGAGCGCTTCCTCAGCAACGTCCCCATCGTTTACGTGCTCACCGTCGTAGGCCGCGCCTCCGACGACAGCCTGGCCGTGCGCGGCCTCTACATTGGAGACGATCCGGAGTGCTTCCATCTGGCCTCCGACCTCAGCCTGAAGGTAAATTTCGAGATGCTCGACGTGCCCATCCACAAGGCCGTCGTCTACCTCGAACCCCACGAGTTCCACAGCACTTGGCTTGGCAACAAGGCCGTCTATCGCACGCGCATGGCGCTGGCCGATGGAGCCGAACTTATTGCGCTCGCGCCCGGAGTGAAGGAGTTTGGCGAAGACCCCACCATCGACCGTCTCATTCGCAAGTATGGATATCGCGGCACGCCCGCTACGCTTGTCGCCGTCAAGCACAACGCCGATCTAGCCGCGGATCTCAGCGCCGCGGCCCACCTCATCCATGGCTCGTCCGAGGGCCGCTTCAACATCACCTGGTGCCCTGGCCATCTCACGCGCGAAGAAATTGAGGGCGTCGGCTTCGGCTACGGCGATCTTTCAGGCATGCTCAACCGTTACAATCCGGAAAAGCTTCAACACGGGTATAACCACATCAACGGAGAAGACGTTTTCTTCATCGCCAACCCCGGCCTTGGTCTCTGGGCTTACCGCGAAAGGTTCTGAATTTTAGACATGACGGCACTCGGCACATTTTCTATCGGAGTGGGCGATCGCTTCGCCCATCAGGCCAAGGCTCAACTCGAGGCGTGCATTCTTGCCTCGAAAGCGGGCATCGACGTGGTCCCCGTCTGGAACAAATCGAACCGCGAGCACACGATCATCGGCTCCGAGCCTTCTTCCACCCGCGCTGCTGCCGATGCCGCTGTTAAAGAACTTGGCTGGAATCTCCCCTACTTCTGCGACGCAGATCACATCAACCTCTCCACTGTCGATCGCTTCCTTGCGCCGTGCGACTTCTACACCATCGACGTCGCCGACTACATTGGTAAAGCCGCCGAGCCGTCTTCAATCGACGCTTTCGTGAAGCACCACTCCGAACTCGTCGGGACCATTTACCTAGAAAGCCCCGAGCACATCGAAATCACGCTTGACCTGCTTCGCAACACCGCCGCGAAATTCCTCTACGCCGTCCAAGAGGCAGGCAAGATCTACCGCAAGATCGAATCCGCAAAGGGGAAGGGAAACTTCGTCCCCGAGATCTCCATGGATGAGACCGATTCCGCGCAGACACCCGCCGAGCTGCTTATCATCCTCGCCGCCATCGCAGACGACGGTGTTCCTATCCAGACCATCGCCCCCAAATTCAGCGGGCGCTTCAATAAGGGCGTCGACTATGCTGGCGATGTCGCCCAGTTTGCCCGCGAGATGGCGCTCGACATGTCCGCTATTCAATACGCCGTCGCCCACTATGGACTGCCCGTGAACCTCAAGCTCAGTGTGCATTCCGGCAGCGATAAGTTCTCCATCTATCCCACCATCCACGCGTCGATGCAGAAATTCTCCACTGGCGTGCATCTTAAAACCGCCGGTACCACTTGGCTGGAAGAAATCATCGGACTGGCCGAAGCCGGCGGCGATGGCCTCGCGCTCGCCAGGGAAATCTACGCCGAGGCCTTCGCTCACAGCGCCGAGCTCTGCGCCCCGTACGCTACGGTAATCGATATTGATCCCATCAAACTTCCTGCACCCGAAGACGTTGCCCACTGGACCTCGGAGCAATTCACGTCCGCCCTGCGCCACGACCGGCGCTTGCCCGCCTACAACTCGAGCTTCCGTCAGCTGCTCCACGTCGGCTTCAAGATCGCGGCGAAGATGGGTTCCCGCTACCTCGATTTACTCGAAGCCAACGAGCCGGTCATTGCAAAAAACGTGACCGAGAACCTCTACGCCCGCCACATTGCCCCCGTCTTTCTGGGCTGCCAGGAAAAGGAAGCGCAGCATGAGCCAGTCGCCCCTGAATCTTGAAGGTAAGGTAGCCGTCGTCGTCGGAGGCACGTCCGGAATCGGCCGCGCTCTTAGCCTCGGCCTCGCCGAGGCCGGAGCAGATGTCGTGGCCTCAGCCCGCCGCACCGAGCAGGTCGAAAGTGTTGCCGCAGAAATCGAAGCGAAGGGACGCCGCACGCTCCTCATCCCCTCCGACGTCTCGGACCGCGCTGCGCTTCAGAATCTCCTCGACCAGACGCTCGCTCACCTCGGCAAGGTTGACATCCTGGTTAACTGCGCCGGAAAAATCAAGCGTGCCCCCACGCTCACCTTCCCCGAGGACGAGTGGCAAAGCATCCTCGACACCAACCTCACCGGAACTCTGCGCGCCTGCCAGATCTTCGGCAAGTACATGCTCGAGCGCGAGTATGGACGCATCATCAATATCGCCTCGCTCAATTCCTTCGTCGCGCTCAGCCAGGTAGCAGCATATGCCGCCAGCAAGGCCGCGGTGGCCTCGCTTACTCGCTCCCTTGCCGTCGAGTGGTCCAGCAAAGGGGTGCTGGTGAACGCCATCGCTCCCGGAGTTTTCAGAACTGCGCTGAATGCCGACCTGCTCGACAATACCCCGCGTGGCAAGGAGCTGCTCATGCGCACCCCGATGGGCCGCTTTGGAAGGACCGAAGAAGTCGTC
>CAYVSQ010000571.1:0-4239 GCA_964453815.1 uncultured Acidobacteriaceae bacterium
TCCCCCACGACAAATTAGGAGAGCATGCATGGCGCTCGATATCACCACAGGGTCCAGGTCAATCACTTCTCTGGGCCCATTAAAAGATCTTGCGAGCAGTGTGAAGTCCGATTTTCGGCTCGGACCCGAGATCGAAAGCCACCTGGACAAACCGCTTTCCAGCATGCCCGCGAATCTTCGCAGCGTTGGCGTCGACGGCAGGGGAAGCCCCTCGTGGAGGGCGGGCGCCTTCAGCTTCTCGCTTACCGCGGGTGCGAAGGGAAAGCTTTCCGTCATGCTCGGCGGTGACGCGCTGGTCAGCTATGCAGATAATTTCGAAACCGATGTCTCCATTGGCTCGGCGGCGAGTTCTGATCCACCGGCACCTGCCAAAGTCACGGTGCCGAATGGCGTCGCCTACGTCTGCGTCGAGCTGGAATTCCAGATCGGAGGCGGCATCTCGGCGACCGCGCCCGTTGGGGCGGTCGGCATTCTTGCAAGCGTGAGCACTCAGAATAGCTTCAGCGTTGCTTTTTACAGGAAATGTAGCCCGTCGGATACATTACACGATGCAATTGGCGCGGCCTTCACCAACTACGTCCTGCCGTTGCACCCTCTCACTTTTTCCCGCCTCGATGTTGGCGATTATCTGCATCACGACTTCAACGCCTCTCTGCAAGTGGGACTGGGCGCCAGCATCGGCTATGGCAAGGTCTTTTACGCTGGGCAATCCCCCAGCGACATTCCGCAGACGGGTGCGGCGGTGACACTCGATACATCGTTTATCCCGTCTCTGCAGGCCAGTGCCAGTCTGTCCTTCAGCTTTGTCTATACCGGATGTTTTGAAGCACTGCTCTGGAAGGACAATGTCAACACTGGACATCTGCACCTCTACCGCTCGAAGGAGCAGGACACCAGCCTGGGGCTGCATCTTGGCATAGGCCTGACATCGGATCCGGCGGCCAGCGCCAGCAATATGTCGGACCAGATCGGTACGCTCCTGGGCAACTCCCTGCCTGGCTCGCTGGGCAGCGCATTCACCAAACACGTCCTGCCCAAAGCGACGGGCGAAATTGCCACCTACGCGAGCGAGGGCAGCGACAAGATAGCCGGATGGCTTGGGCCCATCAACGACGCGCAGGCTACGCTTGACGTCGCCATTCAGAAAACCAGGCAGACCTTTCTGCTCTTGGACTACACCTTCGACCTGGCTGCCCCGGCGTTTCCAGACGCGTGGAAGACGGCCGTCGCGGGAGATTTCGTCAAGGCGTTGGGCACTCCGAACGGGGGCGTCTCAATTGCGGTGGGCGGCGGCCTGGAAAGATTTTACTGCGACAAGACCTCTATAAGCCTGAACCTCTTTGGCCAACTGAAGGCCGCGTGGAGCGATGCGGTAATCAGCAACTCCAGCATGGTCTATGCCGGCAACAACACCTTTCACCTGATTGCAAATGAAGGACGACAACTGCTCTCGTCGATGAACAACAGCAGTCGGGAGATCGATATCTATTTCGCCGCCGAGGCGGATTTTTCAGGAGCGGAAGTCAAGCTCGGAGCGGTAAACCTACATTGCATCCTTCAAGCGGCCAACAATCAGAAATATGGCGGTTACATCGCGAATTTTCTTGGCTTGATGACGACGGGGCCGGGTCACGATGTTCTCGTGCAAAGCGTCAGAGCGATTGCGGCTCGGCCTAAGACTACGCAGTTGCTGCACCTCACCTTCGACCAGGCCGCGTATGGGCGGCTACAATCATCGACGATCACGAATGGTAAGCCGGAGGACCAGGCGAGCGATCAGCAGAACTACGCGGCCTTTGCGAAGGCATGTTCCGATCTAATTATCGAATCGCCGGCGAATTTCTCCTATGGCGGCCGGAGCCTGAGCTATTCAACCTGGAGCAACTGGAACATCGCGAGCAACGACCAGTGGCCACCATCGACGAGGTCGCTTCCCAACCGAACACAATCCGGGAGCAGCAGCAGCGGGCTTGTCTATCTGGGCCAAGAGTTTCCACAGTCGGGCAACGTCGCGCAACTGATCGGCTACGCACTCCACGCGGGCAGCGACTTCATGAATCTGTGCGCCGCTCTGAAAAGCCTTGTCGGTTTCGCGACAGCCGGCCCGCAACTCGCTCTATGGGATGACCTGATGGCCAGGCTGAAATCCATCATTTACAACGATGTGTCACAGGATTTCATCGCTCCTGCGACCCTCGCGCTCACCCGCCTTTGCGCAAGCGGCGCGCCAAACGAGGTTGTTGGACCCGCCCCGGGCCTGACGGACAAGAACTCGATCGCCATTACCATCACATACTCTTAGTTGTTGTAGTTCTGGTATGCAGGTGAGGAGACGACTATGAATGAGCCAGCCACCATCCGCGAGATTCTGGACCGCGCGAAGACCATAGCTGTGGTTGGCTTAACCAACCGCGAGGGACGTGCTTCGCTTGGAGTGTCACGATTCATGCAGGGGCGTGGATACCGCATCATTCCGGTAAATCCGCGGATCGATAGCGCGCTCGGAGAGCGGGCTTATCCGACACTGGACGCGGCGGTCGAGGAAGTTCAAGGCATCGACCTGGTGAATGTGTTTCGCGCTCCTTCGTTTGTTCCGGAGATTGTGAAAGACGTGATCCGCCTGAAGATTCCCTACCTGTGGCTTCAGGAAGGCGTAGTGCATCCTGAGGCAGCCGCGCAGGCAGAGGCGGCAGGTGTTCAGATCGTGATGGACCGCTGCATTCTCAAAGACCGCATGGCCGCTGGCTGGTAGACCACTCGTCCGGCGTGACGCACCTTCAGCGTAAAACGTATTTCGGCTACGACGATGCCTCAGCTGTTCTGCATATGCGCGGCAATTTCCTTGACGGCGCGATGCGCCGAGAGTGCCGCTCCCTCCTGCCATCCGACCAGGTGGCTCACATAATCTCCAGCGATGAAGTAGCGCCCGTCGGGCTTGCTCAGTTCGTCATAGGCGGGCTTGGTTGAGGGCATCATGTTCAGGGCAAAACAGCCGAGGCTGTAGGGAATCTTCTGCCAGGAAACATAAATCGGCTTCGTCAGCGATTGCCCGTGGCCGGGGTGCAGTGACTCGACAGCAGCGCGCGAGGCGGCGAGTTTCCCTTCCGTCGCGAGCGCGCCGAAGTCGGTGGGTGCACCATCGCCCCAGTCCTGCTGTTCGAAGTTGAAACCGGAGAGGATGACGCCGGTCTTGCTGAACAACTTCGAGCTGGGATACCAGACAATGTCGACTGGCTGCTTGGTAAAGGAGATCCCGCCGTAAATGTTGTATTTCTTCTCCCAGAAGCGCGGCGACTCCCAGCCGATCTTGTAAAGTGAAGCGAGTTTCATGCCTTTGAAAGCCCGCTTCTTCTCCGCGGAAAAGTCGGTGTCAAGCTTGTCCAGTATCGTGATAGGCAGCGTACAGACGCAGTAATCGGCTTCGATAGTTTGCGGAGCCTTTGACGCACCGTCGGTATAGACGACGCGCACGCCCTTATCCGTTTTGCGAAGCTGCTGCACCGGGGACCCGTAACGCACGATCGGACCCAGAGATTTGGCGAAGCCGTATGAGATGCGGTCCATTCCTCCAATCGGCTGAAACATCGTTGCTTGCCAATCGAGCTGCTCTTCGTAGAGCTCGCCCATTGAGAAATCAGCCACCAACAGCTCGTGAAGCTTGAGCGGCGGACGCAGCTTCTCTTCATCCGGACCCGCACCAGGCCCAATGTCCACGCCGCTCCGCTCCGAGCCCTTAAACTTGTAGTCGCGATCGAGGTCTCCATAGGTCTTCAGGAAGGCCAACATCTTCTCGCTGTCTTCCTTGCTCAGCACCTGGTCGAGCCCACGTTGGTCGATGCACTTGGCGAGCAGTTCGGAGATATATCCGCGCGTATCGTTGATCACCTGGCGTTGCTCGACAGGCTTGCCGCCGTTCAGATCCTTCGACTGCATCAGGGTGCTGCGCGATGTATTGATCTCAACCTCAAGCGGCACTCCCAGCTCTTCGCAGTAGCCGAGGATGTACTTGTGAATCGATGGCAGACGCGCCGGGCCGGGATTCAGATAATTGTCGCCTTCCCAGTCGCATGTCTGGATGCTGCCGTCGGTGAAATCGACCTTGGTGCCGTTGCGCACCGTCCAGCTGCGCCCTCCGGGACGTTCGCGCGCCTCGAGCACGATGCACTCGAAGCCCGCCTTGCGTAGCTCGTACGCCGACACCAGGCCGGCGATACCAGCTCCCAGAATCACGACCTTTTT
>CAYVSQ010000572.1:0-2865 GCA_964453815.1 uncultured Acidobacteriaceae bacterium
GGAGGGACGGCATCGCTAGTCAGCCAGGTTCGATGCATTCTCAATGTGCGGTCATTGAGCGGGAAGTTGACATCGGGGACATGCCCAATCAGAGAGAACCTCGCTCAGAGTCTCATCGTCCCATTCGAAACGGTCTGAGGCCATCAGGGGCAAAGGAAACCCACTGCCCATCTTGCGCTAAGCCGCTGACCGGTACCTGCCCTAAGAAAAACTGCCTGAGCACATCCTCTCGCACGATGGCAGGATACCTGACAAGGTTTCCGATTGTGCGCCGCGATTCCACGTCTCGGCGCTCGCGGGCGCGCTGCGTGCTTTGCATGCGGCTCTTCGGTAGCATGAGCGCGTGGCCTCTCTTCTTGAAATCGATCGTCTGACAATTCGTTTTGGATCCATAGCGGCGGTACGCGAGCTGAATCTGCGCGTCGAGCAGGGCCAGGTTTTAGGTTTGGTGGGGGAATCGGGCTCGGGCAAGTCGGTCACGTCGCTGGCCGTCTTACGGCTGCTCGATCCGATGGCGTACGTAGAGGGAGCTATTCGCTTCGGCGGCGTCGATCTGCTGGCGCTTGCGCCTGAGGCGATGAGGAAGCTGCGCGGGCGCGAGATTGCGATGGTTTTCCAGGAGCCGATGACCGCGCTGAATCCCGTGATGTGCGTTGGGGAGCAGATCGCCGAGGCGATTCGCGTGCATCATCCCGAGCAATCGCGGCGTCAGGTGCGTGAGGCAGTACTGGAGGCGATGGATGCCGTCGCTCTGAGTGACCCTTCGCATCGCTATAAAGATTATCCGCACCAATTTTCGGGCGGCCAGCGGCAGCGCATTCTGATCGCCATGGCGATCGCGAACCGTCCCCGGCTGCTGATTGCCGATGAGCCCACAACTGCCCTGGATGTAACGGTCCAGCAGCAGATTCTGGAGTTGCTGGCCGACCTGCGGGAGCGCTTTGGATTGACCATGCTGTTCATCTCGCACGATCTCGCCGTTGTTTCGCAGGTGGCCGACCGTGTGGCAGTGATGCGGCAGGGGTTGCTGCTCGAAGAAGCTCCGCGGGAGGCGATCTTTCGCTCCCCGGCTCATCCGTATACGAAAGCTCTGTTGGGTGCCGTGCCCACCATGGCGATGGATGTTGAGAAGCCGCTGGCCATGCTTGAACGGTCGGTAGATGCAGGAACCTTGCCACTAAGGGAGTGCTCGCCGGGCCATTGGGCCCGCATCGCCGTGTGATTACCGGTTTTCATTCGGACTTTGCTTCTGGGCAGAGTGAGAATAGATTGGAAGAGGCCCGATTTATTGATTGACCGGCTTGCTCATCCATGCGTGTGCTCATCCTTTCCGATATTCACTCCAACCTCCAGGCCCTGGACGCCGTGCTGAGTGCCGCGCCGGAGCACGACGCAGTTTGGAACCTGGGCGACGTGGTGGGTTATGGAGCCAATCCCAACGAGGTAATCGATCGTGTCCGAGAGCGGGGCCAGGTATTTGTGCGCGGCAACCATGACCGTGCCTGCAGCGGGCTCACGAGCCTCGAGGACTTCAATCCCATTGCCGGCCGCGCCGCGAAATGGACGCAGCTCGTACTCTCCGCCGAGCACACTGATTGGCTGAAACTGATTCCGGCTGGACCGCTCATGCCCGATGGTCCGCAGGTGAGCTGTGTGCACGGATCGTTGCTCGACGAGGATGACTACGTGATGACGGTGCGCGATGCCTGGCTGCCACTGCACGAGGCGAAGACGCGGATCAATTTTTTTGGGCACACTCATCTGCAAGGCGGCTTTGCGACCAATGGTGACGAGTGGTTCCGGCTGGCCCCGCGCTATCGTTCGCACAATGAACCGGAGGGATTCGAGCTGCAGCTTCGTGACAACGTCCGCTACCTGGTGAATCCAGGTTCGGTGGGCCAGCCGCGCGACGGAGACTGGCGCGCCGCTTTTGCTATTTATGACGACGTACGGATGACAGTGACGTTTTGCCGCGTTCCGTACGATGTACGGCTCGCGCAAACTTCCATTGTGCAGGCAGGATTGCCAGACCGGCTGGCGGCACGGTTACGCGAGGGACGGTAGATTTGAATCGGAGCTAGCCGGGAGGGTACGCCGCCATGTTAGCTCGGAAGATCGCTGAAGCTCAGGCAAAGTCAGCCGACAATGCAACTGGCACGCCTCAGCGCTCAACCCGTCCAGCACGACAATCTGATGCCAGCATGCAGCGGGACGTCGCATGGGATTTCAATAAGATCCCACTGCTCACGCCTGACCGTCTTCAGCCCAAACTCAAGGTAGGCGCTGTCGACGATCCGCTTGAGCGCGAGGCGGACCGCGTCGCCGATCAGGCCATACGCCAGACCGACAGCGCGGCGTCGACATCACCTCCCTCGACCAACCATGCGAAAGAATCGTCCGCAGACAGGTCAGAAATCGAGTCCAGAGTCGTAGAACACGGACTAACCGGAGGCGGCGAGCCGTTGTCCGCGTCGCTACGCGCCAAAATGGAACCGAGCCGGTTACGACTATGATCCGGACAAAGACCCCGCCGCTAAGGACTACAACCAGTGGGTAAAGTCCGCAACCCTGACGGGCGTAGCTGCAAGTGACTGGAATTGGCAGGTATTCCAGCGTATCAGGGACTGGAAGGACAGGAGGGCCGGTTTACAACTTTCGACAAAACCCTGAGCGTAGGTCCGGGATTCTCGACCAGCGGCGGACAGACCCAGCAGGTAGTTGGCAAAACGTTCAATCTCCTGCCCAAGATTAAGTCTGTTGCGTTCGATGCTGGTCTGACTGTGGCCGCCGGCGGTGAAATGAACGTCGTCGATACTGAGAAGAGGTGGATATTGGACTCCCAGGATGCGGCGGCTTACCTGCAAA
>CAYVSQ010000573.1:0-14744 GCA_964453815.1 uncultured Acidobacteriaceae bacterium
AGCCCGCCGAGCCGGAAGCAACGCCGCCAGCAGGCCTACTACTATTAGCGCCAAGGCCAGAGCGAGAATCCGCCCGGCATCCTTGTCCAGTTGCAGCGCCACCACTGATCCGATGTACTTCCGCGCCGCAGCCGTCAGCAAGAGGCCGATCGCCACGCCGCCGCCGAGCATCCAGCCCACGCGCCGGTAGATATCCGCCAGGATTCGCAGCCGCGGCGCTCCCAGTGCCATGCGCACACCGATCTCCCGAGTCGACAGCTCTACTTCGTGGCTGATCAATCCATAGAGGCCGATAATCGCCAGCAGCACGGCGAAGGCTGCAAACGTGCCGAAGAGCCAGTTTTCCAGCCGCTCGAAGATCAGCGTGTCGGCAATCACCGTGCGCATCGTCTCCGGAGTCCTGAAGGGCAGTGTCGGGTCCACGTCGTGAAAGGCTCGCCGCAGGCTGGGCACGATGTTCATCGGATCACCGCTGGTGCGTATGACAATCTCCATGCTGCCCAGGAAGTTCATGCTGTCGGCAAGCTTCACCTGCGAGATCGGATAATCCGTCTCCGCCAGAGGCGGCTGGTAGATGTTCTGCCGGATATTCTTCACTACGCCCACGATGATCTCATGGTCGTGGCCGTCGAGCTGCATGCCGATCGGATCGCGCCCCTCGGGAATGAACTTCTTCACGAAAGCCTCATTCACTACGATCACAGGATGCGACGTCGGCGTGTCGAGGCCCGGGTCGAGCAACCGACCCTTCACCAGCCGGTCTTGGAATACGTCGTAATAGCCGGGCGAAACCATGCGGAACTCCGCGAGTTGTTCCACGTTCAGCGGCGCCGGCGGCGTGCCGGTCACGTGGACATCCGAGTTCCAGCCGTAGGTCTGAATCGGCAAAAGCAGAACCGTGCCTGCAGCGCGAACTCCTGGAATGGCGCGAATCTTCTCGATCAGCGGCTGATAAAAATTGGCCACTACGTCGCGCCCTTCGTACCGCCCTGGCGAAAGATCGACCTCCGCAGTAAGAATGCGGTCCTGCGAGAAGCCCAGCTCCGCGTTGCGTAACCCTCCCAGCATGTGCAGCAGCAGACCTGACACCACCAGCAGCGCCAGAGCAAGAGCCACCTGCGTTACCACGAAGGCGGCCCTTAGCCGATGTTGTCCGCGCGTCACGCCCGTCGAACCATTGGAGCGTAGCGCCTTGTTGGGATCAGCCCCCGAGAGCCGGAGCGCCGGCGCGAGTGCTGCAAGAAGTGTAATCATCACAGTGACAAATAACGCCGCCAGCAGCACCGGCGCATTCAGCTCGGTTTCAGCGCCCCGGGACAGGGCAGAAATCAGCAGCATGCGGATCACCCGCAGCAGCCCATATGCCAGCACTACGCCGCCTGCAGCTCCGAAGGCCGCATACAGCAGCCCCTCGGTCAGGATCTGCCGAATAATCCGCGCCCGATTCGCCCCAACGGCTGCGCGCAGCGCCATCTCCCGATCGCGCTTTACGCCGCGCGCCAGCAGCAGACCGGCCACATTCACACATCCAATCGCCAGCAGCGCCAGCACCGCGCCCAGCAGCAGGCGCAGCGAGCTCGTCGTCTTACCAAGGATGTACGTCTCAATATCTACCAGCTTCACTGTGCGGCCCTGACTCGACGGATAGGTCCGGCCAAGATCGGTGAGCACCCCCGCCAGGTCGGCCTGCGCCTGGTTGGCAGAGACTCCAGCCTTAAAGCGGCCCACCGTCGGCAGCCAGTGATTGCCGCGATATTCTCGTAGCCTTTGCGGAGCGTGCAGCGGCCGATAGATCGCGTCCACACGGCCGATGGGGAAGCGGAAGCCTGCCGGCATCACGCCGATAATCGTATGGGGACGCCCTTCGAGCTTTACCTTCTGCCCGATGACGCTCGCCTGACCGCCAAAGTACTGCTGCCACACCTCGTAGCTCAAGACCAGGACGTCGTTCTTGCCCTCCTGGTCTTCGCCCGGAGCGAACGTTCGTCCCAGAATCGGACTCACCCCGAACACCTCGAAGAAGTTGTCCGTACCCTCCACCGCATGCAGCGGGATCGGTCCCTGCGGCCCTTCGAAATTGACAGTCCCGAACGAGTTGTATCCGGCCAGCAACGCCAGGCCGTGGTTCATCTTTCGCCAGTCCAGATATTCGGGATAGGAAGCCGGTTGCGTGTACCCCTGCGGAGAGTGCGGCTCCAGTGCCACAATGCCTTCAGGACGGTCATAGGGCAGCGGCCGGATGAGCATGGCATACAGCACGCTGAAAATCGCTGCCGTAATGCCAATGCTGAGGGCCAGCGTCGCGATCACGGTCAGGCCGAATGCCGGCGACTTGCGCAATTGACGCAGAGCGTAGCGAAGATCCTGGAGAAAGGATTGCATTCAAGAACTCTTCCTTGTGGATGCCTGCACGCCGGGGTCCAGCGTGCGGTTCAAGCTATTCCTTGAAGGTCCGTGAGATAGGGACAGAAGTGCCCGGGCGTAACTGCCCATTTTCAGATTCAGGTGTCCATTATCGGGCAGCGGTCGTCAGTATTTATAGACCCGCGCTTCCCACCCTTTTAGATGCAGCGCGGGAGTGTTCGCCTCCGTGCTGCCCAGGTTCGTCATCAGCAGTTCCGTCGGCTGCAATGCGCCCGGGATTGCATAGTCGACGAGCTTATCCGAAAAATTCAGTACCACTAGATACCGATCCGCGCCCAGTGTGCGCGTATAAGCGAAAATTGCCGGATTTGCCGGATCCAGGTCTTGATAGGTCCCGTAGACCAGCGCCGGAGTCTTGTGGCGCAGCGCGATCAACTGCTGCGTATAGCGATAGACGGAATTCGGGTCACCCAGCTCTTGAGCGGCGTTGATCTCCCTGTAGTTGTGATTCACCGCCAGCCATGCCTTCCCGCCGGTTGTGAAGCCGCCGTTGGCCGACCCATTCCACTGCATCGGAGTCCGGGCGTTGTCGCGGCTCATGTGCCGCAGGTTCGCCAGGTAATCCGCCCCGCTTACCTTACCTGTCGCCACATCCGCCTTATAGCCGTTTTTCGCTTCGATATCGTTGAAGTCTTCGATCGATTTGAAGGGATAATTCGTCATCCCCAACTCGTCGCCCTGGTAGAGGAACGGCGTGCCTCGAAGCGTCAGAAGCATCGTCTCCAGCAGCTTCGCTGACGGCAGGCGACACTCTGGCGAATCATTCCCGAAGCTTGACACCAGACGCGGATTGTCATGGTTCGAAAGAAACACTGTGTCCCAGCTATGCGAGTCTAACTCTTCAGCATGCTTGGCATAGATCGCCTTCAACTCGGGTAGCGTCCAGTTCTTCCATTGCCGGCCGGCCCGATTGATGCGCACCGCGTCGAAGTTGAAGATCATGTTCAGCTCGTGTCGGTCGTCGCCCACCATCAGCGGAGTCTCTTCGAGCGAAATGCCCAGCGCCTCTCCGACCGTCATGACGTCATACTTTGACAGCACATTCCGGTTCATCTCTTGCAGATACTCGTGCATGTGTGGTCCATTCGCGTACGCCCTGCCCACATTTCTCAACTCCTCTGGCGTCAGGTCCGGCAACCCCTTGGGTTTCGAGATCAGCGGGATCACATCCATACGAAAGCCATCCACGCCCTTGTCCAGCCAGAACTTCATCAGGTCGTAAACCTCGGCGCGAACCTTGGGATTGTCCCAGTTCAGGTCGGGCTGCTTTACCGCGAAATAGTGCAGGTAATACTGCTCCGTCAGCGCATCGTACTGCCAGGCCGACCCCGAAAAAAACGACGGGTAATTATTCGGCGGCTCCGTCCCGCCCGACCCTCTGCCCGGTCGCCAAATGTAGTAATCGCGATACGGATTGTCTTTTGATTTTTTGGACTCGACAAACCACTGGTGCTCGTCCGAGGTATGGTTCACCACCAGGTCGATGATCAGCCGCATGTGCCGCTTCTTAATCCCCGCCAGCAGCGCATCGAAGTCCGCCATCGTGCCGAACTCCTTCATGACTTTTCGATAATCGCGGATGTCGTACCCGTTATCGGCATTTGGCGAATCGTAGTGCGGACTCAGCCAGATCACGTTCACACCCAGCCCTTGCAGGTAGTCCAGCTTAGACGTGATCCCCGGCAGATCGCCGATCCCATCGCCATTCGAGTCCTTAAACGACCGTGGATATACCTGGTAGACCACCGCCTCCTTCCACCACGTGGGCGTATAGCCGTTGATAGTCTTCACCTCGGCCGTCTCGGGCTTCGCCGCATCCTGTGCGCCCACGTTCCCAGCCAGTGTGATCGCCACCATGGCGAACATTAAGGCAATCTTCTTCAAGTGAACTCCTTCCTGCCGAACTAAGTGTAAGCGCTGGACTCACGCTTTTCGCAACCAGTCAGGATAGGGAAGCTCCCCTCCTCGCGGCCCGCGTTCAAAAATCGGCCTGCTGCTACACCCCCGCATTTGGAGGAACCGATGAAATCCTTCTCGATCGTGCCCTGCCAATGACCGCGATGTTTTAGGGAGCTTTCGTAGCTGTCCGCTCCAACAGGGCACTCAAACCGAGCGATTTCCACAGTTCGAGAATGAAGACGTGAAAGCGTGGAAGTCCGTGGTGATGCCCAAATTGCCCTCACCATGCTCCGGCACGATCATCCGCGCGTGATCCTCGCCCTGAGCGGCGGCACGATGAAGGTCGTAGAACAGGTCGGAGCATCGGAAGAGCACGTCTGGGAAACGGGCAAGGCCTACCGGCTCCCTGCTAATCCGCCGGGCACCGTGCACGCCGATGTGAGAGCGGGTGACAAGCCGATCGAAGTGATGGTCCTCGAGCTGGAAAAGGAGAAGGGACGCGGCCCGTTACTCCGTCCGTAGCGCCTGCGCGGGATCGGTCGAGGCCGCACGTCGCGCCGGAATCAGCCCCGCCAGTGACGCCGCCACGACCAGCGTGAGAATCGACACCAGCAGCACTTTCGCGTCTATACCCTTGATCTCGTAGAGCTGCGCCTCGACAAAGCGCACGCACAACAGCGCTGTGGGAACGCCGATCGCCAGTCCCAACGCGATTTGGACCATCGCGCTGCGCATCACCATTGCGATGACGTTGCCACGCTCCGCGCCCAGCGCCATGCGAATCCCGATCTCGCCCGTGCGCCGCGCGACGGTATACGCCGTTACGCCATAGAGTCCGATGGTGGCCAGCAGCAGGGCCAGTGCGCCGAACAGTATGGTGAGGCGGGCGATCATGCGCTCCTCAACGAAGTTGCCGGCGATCTGCTCGTCGAAGGTCTGGAAGTTCACGACGGTGAGATTAGGATTGATGGCTGACAAAGTCTGCCGCACGAGGGACTCCATGTTGTCCATCGGGAGGTCGGTCTGGAGCACGATCGCGCCGGCATACAGGGATTCGTCCTTCTCGATCGGATCCTTGTCGCTCGCTGCGCGCTGCATCAGCGGCAAAAAGTACATCGTGTGATCCTTCCATCGCGGAGATTGGTACATCGTATCCTCAACCACGCCGACAATCTCGAGATCGCCCGGCGATGTCGTGCCGGGCGAACCAAAGTGCTGTCCGATCGGGTTCTCACCCGGGTTGAAGAGCTTCTTCACGAACGCCCGGTTCACCACCGCTACGGATGGAGCAATCGAAGTATCCTTCACCGTGATTCCGCGGCCACTCACCACGCGCGTCCCCACTGAGTCGAAGTAGTCGCCGTTCACCCTCACCACTGAGGCAATCTCATTCTTGTACGGCTGTCCCAGCACCTGAACACCGTTGCCCCAGTTGTCATCCTCCATCGGCGTATAAGAACTGATGCCAACCTTGACCAGTCCCGGAATCGCATGGAACCTGTCTTCCATGAGTCGATAAAGCATCTCCAGCTGCGTCTGCGAATACCCCGCCGTCTGTGGAGTGAAGTGCACGATGTAGCGATTCTTCGATTCCAGCTTAAAGTCCAGGTGCTCCAGCTTGTTCAAGCTCTGCGTAAATAGCCCTGCGCCGACCAACAGTACGAGAGACAGCGCAGCCTGCAGCACCACCAGTCCTCGCTGCAGCAGCGACGCACCCGACGCCGTCGTCCGCGCCCCACTTCGCAGAGCATCGGCGGGATCGGCCCGCGCTGCAATCCATGCGGGAGCCACCCCGAACAGTACCCCGGTGAGCAGCGATAACCCGCACGCGAACGTGAGCACCGGAGGCGACGGACTCGCCTGAATGGGAACGCTATGAGACCAGGGAAAGGCTAGCACGAGGAGCATGCGCGTGCCCGCATAGGCAACCATGAGTCCGGCGATACCGCTCAGGACCGCAAGCACCAGGCTCTCGGTGAGGAGCTGGCGAAGGATTCTTGCCCGACCCGCGCCCAGCGCTGTCCGCACTGACATCTCCGTCTTGCGCGACATCCCCCGGGCGAGCAGCAAATTTGCGATGTTTGCGCACGCGATCAGCAGCACCAGCCCGGAGATGGTCATCAGTATCTTCAGGTTTGAGGAGTATTGCTTTTGCATGTGCTGAATTCCGCCACCGCCCGGCGTCAACACGACATGCACCTTCGGAAGCTGCTCCCTTCCGGCTCCTCCGGAAAACAGATCGGTCTGGCCAAATGCCTGGCGCACCAGTCCGCTCAGCTTCTGCTGAAGCGCCGGCAGATCTGTGCCCGGCTTCACGCGCCCTACCATATAGAGCCACCGGACTCCCGGACTGTGCACATACGGGGCATTGGCCAACACCGGCATCGACTCAATCGGCAGGTAAAAATCCGGAGGTGCGCTGGTCATTCTGTCGCCGTAAAATCCCGCCGGAGCAATTCCCGCGATCGTCACCGGCTTCGTATTCACCCAGAAGGTACCGCCCACCACTGACGGATCGCCCGCGTAATAGCGCTGCCAGGTTGCATAGCTGATCACCGCCGCGATCGGCGCGCCCGCTACATCATCGCTGTCGGTAAACAGACGCCCTGCGTGTGGCTTCAGCCCGAAAGTCCGGAAGTAATTTCCCGAGACAAATTCGCCCATCACCGACTGTGCGCCCACCTGGTCGCCATCGCGGCGCACCGTGACGGGCCGGTACTCGAAGCCCGCCTGCATCGCCGCCAGTTCTTCGAACTCCGGAGCATTTTTCTTCAGCAGCTGCCATGTCTCAGTCGGGAAGTAGCTGTAATCTCCCTCGTCGTCGTGATCGTGCTGTACGCCGCCACCCACGCAGCAATCGTTGTGATTGCCGATGCGCACCAAAGTCTTCGGATCGGCAACCGGAAGGTTCCGCATCAGCACGGCGTTCACCAGCGTGAAGATCGCCGCGTTCGCTCCGATACCCAGCGCCAGGGTTAACACCGCCGTCGCCGTAAACCCCGGAGTCTTCCGTAACTGCCGTAGCGCGTAACGCAGGTCTTGTAGCAGAGTCATCATCGTGAAGTCTTTTTCTGGAATTGCTCGAGATTTTGTCGCAGAACTTTCCACCAGCAGTACGAGCACGCCATCGCCCACACCTGACTTTGCTCTTTATCCTTTATGTCAGTTACTTACAGGCCATTAGGAAAGCCCGAACTGTTCATCAGCGGATCTTCCTGTCCGGACATGGACACCGTCTGGAACAACCACGAATCAACAGGAGGCGAACCTGCCTCCGCGCACGACTCCTATTCATAGCGGAGCGCGACCATGGGATCCACGCGCATCGCCCGCCGCGCCGGGAAATAGCAGGCTGAGAGCGCTACCATTGTCAGCAGAACCGCGACGCCCGCGAAGGTCACCGGATCTGTCGCGTTCACCCCGAAGAGCAAACCGCTCATCACGTGCGTCAGGCTCAGCGCTCCCGCGAGGCCCGCGGCGATGCCGAGCAGTGCCAGTGCCATCCCCTGCTGCAGCACCAGCGACAGGATGCTGCTGCGCTGCGCGCCCAGCGCCATGCGGATGGCGATGTCCGAAGTCCCCTGCGTCACCAGGAAGGACATGACGCCATAGATCCCAACCGCTGCCAGAATCATCGCGAAGCCAGCGAATGCGCCCAGCATGGTCATCGCAAAGCGTTGCCGCGCCAGCGAATCATGAACCCGCTGCTGCATCGTCGCGATCTCAAACACCGGCACATCCGCGTCGATGCCGTGGACCTGTTCGACAATGGAGTTTGCCAGAGCCGCCGGGTCGCCCGTGGTATGGGCGACCACAAACATCTCGCCGTTCCCCCATGCCGCATAAGGGAAATACGTAACCATCTTTGTATCAATATCCAAGCCGTATTGCTTCACCACTCCTACTACGCCCGCGATCGTCAGCCAGGGCTCCTTGTCGCCCTGCCGGAGGCGCTTGCCCACGGCGTCTCCCTTCGGCCAGAAGCGGTCAGCCATTTTCTGGTCAATCAATACCACGGGCTGTGATTTATCGGTATCCGCGGGCGTGAAGAATCGGCCCTGAAGCAGCGGAATGCTCATGGTTCGAAAGTAGTCCGGAGTCGCTGAGCGCTTGTCCACCTGCAATTCCGGAGCATCCTTAGGCGGCACGTATCCCTCGATCTGCATGCCTCCCCATCCAATCGAAGGAGTGAGCGGAAGCACAGAGGTAGCGCCAAATGCGGTCACCCCCGGCAGGCTTCGTACACGTTCGGCAAGATCGTCGTAGAACTGGACCCTCTTCGGCCGTTCCTTGTACTTCGGACCACCAGCGGCCACGTGCATGGAAATGATGCCGTCCGGATTGAATCCCGGCGGCACGCTCAGCAGGTGTACAAAGCTGCGAATCAGCAGCCCCGCGCCCGCTAGTAGGGTCAGCGAAACGGCCAGCTCAGCAATCACCAGCGCTCCGCGCAACTTGTCGTGCTTCACGTTCAGCCCGCCGCTGTGCGAGGTTCTTCCGCCCGCCTTCAACGTCGAGTTCAGGTCCACTCGTGAGGCGCGCAGCGCCGGCGCCAGGCCAAAGACAATCCCCGTGAGCAACGAAATCGCGAGTGTGAACGCCAATACCCGGAAGTCCATACCAATCTCATCGAGCCGCGGAATGTTTCCCGGATGGATCTTCTGGACTACGTACAGGCTCAACGCCGCGACTCCCAATCCGGCCACACCGCCTAGCAGGCTGAGCAGCATGCTCTCCGTCAGCAGCTGCATCACCAGGCGCCCTCGCCCCGCGCCCATTGCCGTGCGCACGGCAATTTCCTTCTGCCTTCCGGACGACCGAGCAAGCAGCAGGTTGGCCACGTTGGTGCAGGCGATCAGCAGCACCAGCGCGACCGCTCCCAGGAGAATCAGGACTGCGCCGCGCACATCGCCTACCACCTGCTCCATCAGCGGCACCACGCTAATGGTGAAGGTGCGATCGCGATGCTTCTCCTCGCGCAGCCGCGCTGCAATGATGCTGACGTCCGCCTGCGCTTGCTGCATGGTCACGCCCGGCTTCAGCCGCGCCAGAACGTTGTAGTCCTCCGGACCATAGTCCAGTTCTTCCTTCGCATCCATGGGCAGCGGCATAAAGACTTCCGCCTTATCGATGCCGCCGATCACGGGTATCACTTCGTGGCTCAACCGGAACTCCCGCGGCAGTATGCCGACGACGGTGCGTGGCTTTCCGTTGAGCGTGATGCTTCGTCCGAGCAGATTCGGGTCACCGCCGAAGGCTCGCTTCCACAGTCCGTAGGTCAGCACCACCGTGTCCGGCTTGCCGGGCCGGTCCTCGTCCGCAGTAAGGATGCGGCCCAGCATCGGCTTCACGCCCAGCATGGGCAGCAGGGTCGAAGACGCCTCAATCCCATCCACCCGCAGTGCCTTTGAGAGTCCGCTCAGCGTGTAGCCGTCGCCAATCGCGATCGCCGTCTCGTCGAAGACATGGTTCTGTGTCTTGATGTCGTGATACTGCCCGGGCGAGGGCCAGTCCTGGGGTATGCCGATGCCAGGCGAACGCAGCCACAGGATCGCCAGCCGCTCCTGATGCGCATACGGCAAGGGCTTGAGCAGCAGGGTACTTGTAACGCTGAAGAGCGCTGAGTTCGCGCCGATCCCGATGGCCAGCGAAAGCACAATCACAAACGTGAGCCCCGGATTCTTCATCAGCATCCGGATGCCGTAACGCAGGTCCTGAACGACTGTCCGCACGAGGCCTCCTTTTGACGCCCAGCCCGAGGCGAGCACTGCTTCAATTGGCTCTCAGTATAGGACTATGAAGTTGACGCGGACTCCGCCACGAAGAAGATTCTAGTTTTGATGTTCTGAGGGCGGCGGACCTCCCATGGGCCCGACCCCGACTGCCGCTGGAGTAGCCAACGGATCGACAGCCGCCACCAACTCCGCGTACAGACCTGCGGCGAATTCTTCCGGCCTCACCGATTGAAGACTGGCTATCGAGAGCTCGCCGTGGTGATCGCCGAAGACATGGTCCTCATCCTGCGTTGTTCGGTGAATCTTATGCGCGCTGTAGGGCTCATGCCACATGAGCTCGGTGGCGATCTCTTCAGAAAAGAAAATCTAGCCGTTGTGAGAGGTATGTCCCGCCTCGTAGGACTTGCCTGTGGCATGGCCGCCAACGCGAACCTTGAAGTGAATGTGGTTGGTGCGGCCCCTGTAAAAACCTGGAAAGGCAGTACGGAAGCTCACCGCTCCGTCCGGCCCGGTGAGCTGAATTCCCCGGAGAAAGGTAGGTTGATCGGTAGGGTGGTTTTCCGGCGGTGGACCTTCAGGCCGTGGACCACCCGGTGGCGGGCCGCCGAAACTACCGGGACCACTCGGACCCATGGGGTTCTGCTGCGTGAAGCCGGAGTAGAGACCAACAGCATCGCAATGCCACAGATCGACAGCTGCATTCGGGAGCGGTTTGCAGGTATGCGCATCGAGCAGCACAACGCGAAGCGAAAGAGGCACTCCAGGCTTCCCCTCGCTGATGTCGGAGCGCAAGAGCTCCTCGGCGACGTAATACGGCCCGACCTCCTGTTCAGCCGCAAGCTTGCACGCCCCGGACTCCGCCGCGAGACCAAGTGCACTGGGCGCGTGCTGGAGTTGTATTGTCGTTGCGGCAGCAACGCCTGAGATGAGAACGCCGCGGCGGCTTAAGACAAAATGCTCCTTGTTCATGGTGACCCCGGATTCTTCTGGAGCATTCGTTCAACGTCTGCACAAATAGATGAGCTTGTCGTTGAAATCGCCTACACGACGCTATGTGTGATGTACGTATGTGAGAGGGGTGGGTCGACCGAGACTATTTCGCTGGATTAATAGAGGGATTCGAGCGGATATAACTGCTAAAAAATCGTCAGGGTTTTTTGAATCCGGAGAACCGCAATGGGCGCACTTGCGGCGCTAACGGTCGCAGGATTCTCTTGACCGGTTCCGGCAGTTCTCGTTTTGCCCAATCCCGCAGTTTTTCGCGTCTGGACAGAGGGCTGGCAGTACCCGTTTGAGATGACCATGTAGCCGCGTAATATGCCTGCTGCGGTATTGATTTGAAAATCTCAGCCCGCCGTAACCGCCGTGCTCTAACCATCAAATAGGCGGATCTGCTGTTCGTGAATTGAACCCGGCGCCCAAGCTTCGCAGGATCGTCGATGAGGTAGCAAGGGGCATCATGCCTGGCCTCACAGACAGTCATCTCTTCGACCTCATAGCCATTAGGTTCGGAGAAAATGCGCCAGTAAAGGTCAGGACTGAACTAGTAAAAGCCGTGACCGGAAAAATTGTTCGCCGGCACGACTCCCAGGAAATGACCGCCAATGGCGACTATCTCCATGGCGTTCTTGATCGCCTGCGGGAAGTTGAAAACGTGCTCAAGGGTCCCGCCGTCTAACACGCACGAGAACTTACCTTTCAGGCTGTCCGGGATTGCCTCATTCATGTCCTGAACGATGGTGGCTTGTTCATAGTTGGAGAAATCAAGCGACTCAATTTGGCGAGCTCCCAACAATTTCAGAATGGGTTCGACGAAGCGAGATTGTTGCGCTTCTGCTATCGCGGATCGGATGTCGGCCGGGGCGCTCTTGCTCTGTCTTAACTCTTTCCTTAAGTCATCCGCCGATACATGGCATCATTGACGCCCCAGCATGAGAAAGCTATCAAACGAAGCGGCGCTTCTACTACGAAGCAGAAACCGAAGAACCTGTATGTCAACGCCCATTCTTCGCCAACGCCAGCGTAGGCGAATACTTCTAGGCACTGTCGAATTAGATGGCGTTACCCGGCACTTAAGCAGCTTGGAATGAACCAATCACAAGAAATAGAGCCAGCGGACCACGCATTGGGCTCACCGCGAAATCATGCTGGCAGGCAACCAGAATCTCGGCGGCTTCCTCCGACAAAGAAGGTACGAATCGTTCTTGGACGGATACGGACCTCGATACGGACCCGCATGCGCGGGTCGATCGAAGACGAAAGGTAGGCCGGTCACTCCTGAACAGCTTGCACGGCTCCCACGCAGGCAAAAGAAGACCGGCCAAGAGGTGAAAGAGATGCAGCTTCCCAGATCATTGCGTAAATTCTTAGGCAATCTCATTTTGATCACGTTTGTCAGTGCGCTGCCGTGCGCGTCCTTTTCCCAGGTTGCAGTGGGCGTTTCGATCACTGTTGCTCCCCCGGAATTGCCGGTCTATGAACAGCCGTTCTGTCCGGGACCCAATTACATGTGGACCCCCGGCTACTGGGCTTGGGATGGAGTCGGTGGTTACTATTGGGTCCCTGGGACCTGGGTCGTGGCCCCGGCCGTGGGCTTGCTTTGGACCCCTGGCTACTGGGGCTGGAATACCGGCGGCTACCTTTGGAATGCCGGTTATTGGGGTCCACAGGTCGGCTTCTACGGTGGCGTGAACTACGGCTACGGTTATAGCGGCGTGGGCTTCTACGGCGGACGCTGGAATGGCCGCTATTTCAACTACAACACCGCAGTCATGCGCGTGAATACAACGGTGATCCGTAACACCTATGTGGATCGCACAGTGGTTCGCAATGTGACAGTAAACCGCGTGAGCTACAACGGCGGTCGCGGCGGCATCGAGATGCGTCCAACCGCAGCCCAGGAAGCGGCAGCACGCGAAAAGCGCTTTGGCGCCCGACCGGCGCAACTGCAGCAGGAGCGGATCGCCCGTCAGGATAAAGCCAACTTCGTCTCCGAGAATCACGGCCGACCCGCATACCCAGCCACAGCCAAGCCTGTGGCTTCTGTAACGGAGTTGCATCGCGCAGTTCCGGCGAATGGAGGAAGACCTCTGACGGCTAACCAGACGCGT
Organism: uncultured Acidobacteriaceae bacterium; assembly: GCA_964453815.1. GTDB lineage: Bacteria > Acidobacteriota > Terriglobia > Terriglobales > Acidobacteriaceae > Silvibacterium. The sequence goes on from CAYVSQ010000573.1 coordinate 13,169, forward strand.
CCTGCGACGAATGAACGTCCAGCGGCGCGGCCAACGAATGAAACCCGGCCCGCTCTAAAACCACAACCTACGCATACAACCGCTGAGACTCGTCCGACTCCAAAACCCGGAACCAGACCCACTCCGGAAGCAACACCAGCACATGAGACTAGGCCAACTTCAACCCGGCCGTACACCATCACTCGTCCTGCGAACGAAACGCGGCCGGCTGTGAAACCTCAGCCTACCCACACAACCGCTGAGACTCGTCCCGCTCCCCGACCAACTCCTACTGTGAAACCAGCCCCAGCAAAACCGGCCATGGAGACCCGGCAGGCCAGTCGTCCTGCTACACCTCCTCGGCCGGCGCCCGCGGTACGGCCTGAAACCCGGCCTGCTCCGGTACAGCAGGCAAGACCGGAACCACAACCCCGGCCCGAAACCCGACCTGCTCCGATACAGCAGGCAAGACCGGAATCGCAACCACGGCCTGAAAGCCGGCCTGAGCCGCAGCCGCGTCCTGCTCAATCCGCGGAACGTCCTGCACCCAAGCCCGCACCTGAGCCGCGGCCTTCGCAGTCCGCGGCCCGACCCGCTCCTCAGCAACACGAGAGCGCGCCTCGACCCAGCGCCGAAAAGCCGCATCCTGGCGGGAAATAGCATAGGGTTTTTCTCGCCCTCAACCTGAGCCCGGGGTTTCACAGCCTCGGGCTCGGTTTTTTGCGAGAAAATGACTCGAACAGTTCCTTAATCGCGACCGCTCCGCTGTGCATGGAATAGCGCTTCCGAAAAACATCGGTAGTGCGAGTTATCATGGCGTTCCGCCCAGCCTCGTCGAGCAAGAGCCAGCGCGAAAGCAATTCTTCGGTGCCTGCAAGTGTGTCAGGTGCCACCAGCCCGACTTCTTCCTGCTCGATCTCCGGCCAGATATTGACCTGGTTGGAGATGAGGACTGGCCGCCCGCAGGCCAGTGCCTCGGCGACAGCTACGCCAAAGTTTTCCTGATGCGAAGGAAGAATGAAGGCTTCACAGCCGCGCAGCGCTCCCCACTTGGGGTCGCCGATCATCAGGCCGGGCCAATGAACCCGGTCGGCTATCGCCAGATTTTGCGCCTGGAGCTGCAATTTGGCTTGCAATCCAATCTGATCAGGACCCGCGATTACAAGGTCCACATCGGGATGGGCCGGAGCGACCCGCGCGAAGGCTTCGACGAGCAGATCGCATCCCTTTTTCTCATGGATGCGCGACAGGAAGAGTAGGTAGCGACGGCTGCGGAGTCGAGGCAATTTGCCATACAAAGCCTCCGATTGGCCTGGCGTGGCTGCCGGCGGTTCGCCCGTTCCATACGGAACAACAAGGCTGTTCCAACGGTTGGGCCAGAAGCTTTGCGGCGCAAGATCGCGCTCGAGCGTGCTGGTGAACATGACTGTCTCGGCCTGGCGCAGTATCCAGTATTGGACTGGCCAATAGACGCACTTCTTGAAGTGCTTGAGCGGGTAAGTACGTTTGAACCAGGGATCGAGCATGCCGTGCGTGAAGACCACATAGGGCACACGTCCGCGCGCAGCAATGGCCGCCGCGAGGCTGGGGAAGGTCC
>CAYVSQ010000574.1:0-6247 GCA_964453815.1 uncultured Acidobacteriaceae bacterium
CCGTTGCTGATCCAGATGCCGCTGCTATTCGCCTTCTTCGGCATGTTACGTAAGGCGGTGGCCCTACGTGGTGCGGAATGGCTCTGGCTGCACGATTTGTCATCGGCGGACCCGCATCACATCTTGCCGATACTCATGATCGTCTTTCAGCTGCTGGTGCAGTTGTATACGCCGTCGCCTGGGAGCGACGTGAGACACCAGAAGATTGTGGCGTGCCTGATGACTGTCGGGTTTGGCTACGTGAGCTGGCACTACGCATCGGGACTTGCGCTGTATGCGCTGACGGGCAGCCTGCTCTCGATTGCAACTCAGGCGGCGATGAACCGTTCGGCTTTGGGACGCGAGATGAGAGCGCTTCGTGCGAGTGATGGGGGCTAAGAACATGCTGTCGTACTCAGTGTTCTGTTTGCCTGAACTGTCGTTCCTTAGCTCGCTATGCATAGGTCTTTTCACTCCTTTATCGGTGAGGAAGCCTCGGGTTGCTTGTAGGCATACGGGATGCTTTCGGCTGGGCCTGAAAACTCGGCTATCGGCGACTTGGAACCGAAGTTGCCGATAACCCCGTTTTTTCGTGCACTACAAAGTGGCAAGCCCCAGCGTTACGATTGTTTCCGGTTTGCCGACAATTCGGGAACTGAATACTTGACGGTTTCCTATGACGAATGCTACATAGGTAACGGCAGAGAACCTTGCCGCGCTGGAGGTCTTGCGCCTGTTGCTTCCCTGTTCCTGATTCTGATGCTACGCGGTTGTGCGAGTCATTTAGAGGAGGAGAAATGCAGCGGATATTTGAGCGCATGCACATTCACGTACCTTTGCGAGATAGCCTGATCACTCTTGTAGCGGTCTTGCTTGGAACGTCTTCGCTATGGGCGCTTCCAGAAAAGGGCACACCTGCTCCTCCTTTGGATACTCTGAAACTGCTCCAAGCCCCTTTGGGAGAGAGAGCAGAGTGGGCAAGCCTGAAGGGTAAGGTAGTTGTGCTGGAATTCTGGGCCACCTGGTGTTCTCCTTGCGTGGCGAGCCTTCCCCATTTCAATCAGCTTGTGGAGTCGCTCGATCCGGCAAAATTCCAGTTCATCTCCATCGATGATGAGGACCTGAACGCCGTACAAACCTTTTTGACCAGGAAGAAGATGTCTGGTTGGGTTGGCGTCGATGTTTCAAGCGGCGTCTTTGCTCTGTATGGAGTCGAATCAAGGCCGACGACCATCATCGTCGATGGAAACGGGAAGATTGTCGCGGTCACAGAGATTGATTCCGTGAGCGCCGCCGATCTGCAGGCAGTGGCAGAAGGAAAAAACGTCGCATTCAAGCCGACGATGGAGATCACCGAGGCGAGCGTTCCATCCAGCCCGGATGCCGAGCGCTCTTTATTTGCTGTGTCTGTCAGCAAGGCTTCGCCCGATGCAAAGACGGCCATAGCCAAACATCCGCCAACCGGAACGGACTTGCTTGGAGAGGACGCTGATAGCCTTGTGACGGACGTCTTCAACGTATTTGGGAATCATCGCTATGTTCTGAAGGACCCGCTGCCAGAAGGGCGCTACGATCTCCGGGTGAATTCTGTTGATGTGCCCCAGACTGTGACCGATTCGGTCCTCCAGCAAGCCGTCCTCGCCGCTTTGCATCTGCAGATCCAGTCGAAGACCCTGACGAGGCCGGCATATATTCTCCGGGCCACCGACGCGAGTAAGAAACTGCTCAGTCCGTCGGCTTCGGCACACGCGGTGAAGCGAGGATCGTGGCACGGCAAATTTCTTCTGATGAACGGAACGATGGACGATCTGGCTTATGTGCTGGCAACCGGGCTGGAGAACCCCGTATTGAACGAGACAGACATCCACGGCACCTATGATGTACGATTCCAGGTTGCCGGAGGAGATGTTGACAGCCTGAATGCTGTCCTCAAAGAGACTCTGGGTCTGGAACTTGTTCCGGACAACCAGGAGATGTCGATTACCGTGCTCGAAGTAAGCAACTTGGAGAAGAGCAAGCCGTCCCCATCAACGAAGACACAAGTGGTCAAGCATTAAGGGCACGCGTATTGGCATCAACCGGTGTGTTGGGATCAGTCCTGCGAAGTCGGCTTACGAACAGCGATCTGGATCACTTCCGAGTGACGGGCAAACCGGAAGTAATCTCGTAGTGCCCGCAAACTCGGGTTATCGGTAAGTTGGGTTGAAAGTTCCCGATAACCCCGTTTTTCTTTCACTACTCGCTGATAACACTACAATGGTGCGAATGCGATTCCCGGTTGCCCTCTTGTCAGTCATAATCGCGTGTGGTTCGGCTCAGGCCCAATGGCAGATCCAGAACTCCCGCACCACCGCCAGTCTCCGCGGAATCCACGCCCTCTCAAGTGAAGTAGCATGGGCCAGCGGCACTAGCGGCACCGTCCTCCGCACCACCAACGGCGGCACGACCTGGCTCCCCTGCACCACCCCTCCCAACGCAGAAAAACTAGACTTCAGCGGCATCCAGGCCTTCGACCAGAACACCGCCATTGTCATGTCCTCGGGCAAAGGAGACCTCTCCCGGCTCTACAAAACCACCGACGCCTGCAAAACATGGAAGCTCGTCTTCACCAATCCTGACAAAGATGGCTTCTGGGACGCGATGCAATTCGTGATGGCTCCACGAACTAAGACTGTTCAGTGTTTCGGCGCGCTGGTTGGTGATCCTGTGGGAAGCAATTTTCCAATGTTCCTCAGCTTCGATTGCGGCGACAAATGGGAACGCCAGACCAAACCATTTCCGACGGCTCTTGCAGGAGAAGGCCTTTTCGCCGCCAGCAATTCCTCTCTCATCTTGAACGGGCTCAATAGACGAGGCTTCGTTACTGGGGGCCCCTCAGGCGCGCGCGTTCTTAAATACTTAGTAGAAGCCGACGATACCCGGGGACCAGAGGACTATGACGCCAAGGTTGCTCGCGGTGCAGAGAAGTTTACCTACGTTCCCCGACACATGCAGGCAGATGTCCTCCCATGGATCATCCGCTCGACAACATCAGGAGCCTTCTCGATTGGTTCCCGCCCCATTGACGAAAAGAGCTACCTTACCCACGAAGTGGTTGTGGGAGGCGATTATTCCACTCCCGAGCACATCGGCGCGGCAGCCTACGGATTTATAGGTGGCTCGACGGATTGGCACACCGCCCAAACACCACCCCACGGCTACCGCTCCTCCGTAGCCTTCAACCCCACCCAAAAATTCTGGATCACTGTAGGCCCGAACGGCACCGACATCTCCCACGATGACGGCAAAAACTGGACCCCGCTCAAACCCAGCCAGCAAGACTCACCCGACGCCGACAAAAACTGGAACGCCCTCTCGCTCCCCTTCGTCGTAGGACCGCAAGGTCGAATCGGCAAACTCAATTCCAAAACACTGGTTCCATGACGGCTCTCGCACTCCTGCAAAGTCATGTTATCGGCAACTCCGCTCTGGCAGGTCGTAGTTTCCCAAAATCCCGTTTCCGGGAACTTCGACGCCAAGTTAAGAGCGCCGGTTCGGGAGTATTGTTTCCGAGTAGCTGACAACTCGTTCCCAATTGCCGTTTTTCAGTTTCCAGTGCCAGTTTTCGAGCTCCGCCAAGGAGATCGAGATGCTTACCGATGTGAATCACTACTTGACACTAGCTAGATAGATTGCTACATAGGGGGTAGAGGTTATTCATGCTTGAACTCCGTAATGTGCATAAGCACTACTCCGGCATTCCTGCTGTAGAAGCCGTGAGCTTTACTGCGCGGGCAGGAGAAATCACTGGCTATCTCGGCGCAAACGGATCCGGTAAATCGACCACGATGAAGATGGTCACCGGATTGATCGAGCCGAGTTCTGGTGAAATCTTATTCGACGGAAAGCCCATTCGGGATGACCTGATGACCTTCCGGCAGCGCATGGGCTACGTGCCAGAAGAGCCACATCTCTACACGCACTTAAGCGGCATGGAATACCTAGTGATGGTCGCCCAGTTGCGCAATATGGATTCGAAATCCTCGTCCGAGCGCATCCACGGCCTGCTCCGTCTCTTCGGGCTTCACAGCGACCGCGACCTCTCCATCTCGTCCTACTCAAAAGGCATGCGCCAAAAGATACTGCTCTCAGCGGCCCTAATGCACAACCCGGAACTTATTCTGCTGGATGAACCGTTTTCCGGGCTCGATGTTGGTTCATCGCTGATATTACGGAGCTTGATCGAGGAGCTTGCGGCACGCGGCAAAGTGGTACTCTTCAGCTCCCATGAGCTTGAAACGGTAGAACGCGTCTGTTCTCACGTCGTCATCCTGCACCGGGCCAAGATCGTCGCCGACGACTCCATCGAACGCCTGAGGACCTTGATGGCATTGCCGACACTGGAAGGAATCTTCTCTCAACTAGCCGTCGAACAGGACGCAGGCGCCATCTCACGAGAGATTGCGGACCTCATCCACGCCTGAGGTGAATATGAGAAATCTTCAATTCCGCGCGCTCTACCGCGTCTTTCTCCTCCGCATAGTCGATCTTGAACTCATGTCGACCGACGCCGACCCAAGCAAATTGATCGGACAATTCGCCACCATATTCATCACCATCAGCGTTATCTTGGCTTTTCCAGTACTTCTGTTAGCAGGCCATCGCATGCCGTTGACTAGTGCCTGGACAGCAGAGCACTTTTTCATCGAGACAACGATGACTGTGGTCGGATTGATTACGATACTTAATTGGGATGCCGCCTTTCCAGATCGCCGCGACGTACTTGTGCTGGCACCTTTGCCGGTGCGAACCTCCACATTGTTCGTGGCAAAAATCTCGGCTCTGTTTGCCGCGCCGTGCCTAGCGATGATCGCTTTCAATCTCTTTGTAGGTGTTGCATGGCCGCTGCTCTTTATCTCCGATTCCGGCGGATTTTTGGGAGCGCTGCGATCTTGGCCGGCATATTGGATCACCATCTTCCTATCCAGCGCCTTCGTGGTCTTCGTCGTTCTCGCCGTCCAGGGACTAGCCGCCAACCTGCTTCCGCGTCAGATCTTCCTGCGTTTATCCGCATTTCTCCAGGCAGGAGCTCTATGTCTTCTGCTCATCGTCTATTTTCTCGAACCCTCGCTAGAATCGCCCACTGCTCTTACCGCGCCTGAGAATCAGCGCCTGCTCGCATGGCTCCCGTCGTACTGGTTTTTGGGCTTCTTTCAACAACTCAACGGCTCCGTGCATCCTGCACTCGCTCCTCTCGCCAGACGAGCATGGATCGGCTTGGCAGTCTCAATCTTAGGCGCGGTCGCAGCACTACTCCTCTCTTACTTCCGCATGTTGCCCAAAATTGTCGAGCAGCCAGACATCCGCCCCTTGATGCGGAAAATCGCGTGGTCGCTACGCTTTGGCAACTCACTCCAAACCGCCATTACCCTCTTCAGTCTCCGCACCTTGCTCCGAAGTCGCCAGCACCGCATGATCCTCAGTTTCTACCTCGGCATTGGTCTCACAATCGTCGTGGCCTACCTGAACACGCCTCCAAGTGGCCTTGTGCCGCAAACATCAGAAATCAATGCCGCCATCCTGCTCACCAGCACGCTCATGATGATCCTTGCCATCCTCGCCATACGCGTCGTAGCATCTTTTCCCATCTCGCTCTCTGCCAACTGGATCATTCGGATCACGCAACTGCGCCCAGCCCACGACTATCAAAAAGCCGTCCGCTTTGCCTGGCTAGTCTTAGGCGTGATTCCGATCTGGATCATTGTGGCTGTCTCATTCCTCACGCTCTATCCTTGGCAACCAGTCCTCGGACATCTCTTCACTATGCTTCTTCTTGGCATTCTTCTGGTCGAAATCTGTCTCTACACCTTTCCAAAGATTCCTTTTACCTGTTCCTATTTGCCAGGCAAAGCAAATATCCATTTCGTCTTCTGGGCTTGCATCTTGGTCGCGATCCAGCTTCTCTACGAAGCCGCTAAGTTCGAGTGCCGCAGCCTCCATCATCTCTTCAGCTGCGTCCTCATGCTTCTCATCGTGGCCATTGTGGCGGCCGTTATGCGATGGCTCACCGAACTTCGTACGAATACTGCTGATGAACTTTTGTTTGAAGAGGAGTACCCAGCCGAAATTGTCTCTCTAAAGCTGAATTGAAATTAGCGCTCTCTGGGTCGACAAGGCTGGGATTCCTCCCCTATGACGGGCTATTCGGAAGCTATTCCGTAGTTCCTGTAAAGTCAGGTTATCGGCAAGTTCAAACCGCGGTCGACGAAGTTTCTCAAAACCCCGTTTT
>CAYVSQ010000575.1:0-6246 GCA_964453815.1 uncultured Acidobacteriaceae bacterium
AAAACACAAACTGATTCCCGTCGGGATCCTTGAAAATCCCCATTGTTCCCCAAGATTCCTTCCTTGGCTCGGCCGTTAGTTCCACGCCCTTCGATTGCATTACTTTCGCCGTAGCGAAGACGTCATCGCACCAGAACGTCACCGGCTGAAAACCACCGATGCGATTCTCATGCCCTTGTGGCGTAAACAGCGCAATGTTCGTATCCGATCCCGGAATGAGCAGCTCAATCCATCGTTGGCCCTCCCCGAACGGCTGATCCGTCGCAACTTTGAATCCCATTTTTTCCGTGTAGAACTTCAGCGAAACATCCTGGTCGCTGACCGGGATGCTGACAATCTTTACGCCGCGAATCATGGTGAACCTCCATTTCTGACTCCACTGAACATAGCCTGCAAGTCCAGGAGGTGCAATCAGGTAGTAGTTGCTATACTTCTGAAAGGTATAGCCGTGTTCAGGTTCCCATGCTGACTTTTGACGAATACGTCATTGACGTTCTCCTGCGCGATCTCGTCGGCCACGACCGCCGGCCCGTCGCCTTCCTTGTCTATCTGTGGATTGCTGCCGAGCAGCAGCGCCGCGGCCTCGCCGTTCAGATCAGCTATCAGGACCTTGCCGAGTCCATCGGCGTCTCCAAAAGCTCCGCGCAGGCATCTGTGGGATGGCTCGTGCAGCGCAAATTGCTGGCCGTCACCAGAACCTCAGTCACTGCGACGCCCAGCTACACCGTCCAAACTCCCTGGAATCCCAGTCGCAAATCTGAACGTAAGCCTGCACGCTAGCCGTCCAAGCCTCATTTGCCGCCGCTCTGCTGCCGTTTAAGCTCAGTCTCAAAGGCCTGCTCCCGGTCGGCCACATAAGCCTTGTATCCCGCCGGATCGACAAACGGATTCTCGGCACCGTCCTTGATCCGCGCATACTTCGCCTGCATGTCGTAGTACCCCCCGTGCGCTCCCAGAAACACATCGCAGGGGAGTGCCTTCAGCACGCGAAACGCCTGCTCATAATCCTGCGCAATCTGCGGATACGCCTTGTTGTCCACCAGCTTGTATCCCGGATTCACATTCGGGCTGCCGACAATCACCACATCGTAGTTCTTGCCCTTGTCCACAACCTTCAGCGTCCAGGTCGTGCAGCCCTTTGTGTGGCCCGGGGTCTTGTGCGCCACAAGAATCACGCTTCCCAGCCGAACCTCGTCGCCATCGTGCAGTACGCGGTCCACTTTCGTCGGCGGGAACTGCATGTCTGCGGACTTCTCATATTGAAAATCGCTTTTCCCGCCGTCCTCGACGAGAGGGACGTCTGCGTCCATCACCATGTATTTCGCATGTGTCAATTGCTTGATGCGTGCGCTCCCCGCGCAGTGATCGTAATGTGCATGACTGATCAGCAGAATCTTCACATCGCTGAACTTGAATCCAAGCTGCTCCACGCTCTTTTGAATAAGCGCCGGAGAACTCGCCAGGCTGCTGTTGATCAGGATGTGCCCCATGGGTGTCGTGATCAGATACGACGCGAGGTCCTTGCTGCCCACGTAGTACACGTTTCCGATTACGCGATGAGGCGGAAATGGCTGCGTCCAATCAGGCGGTGTCTGCGCGCACGCGCTACCGGTCAGCGCGAAGAGAAAAATCAGTATGCGGGAAACCATAGTCAGGAGTATCTACCTGGGCAGTCAACGCTCGATGTCTTTTCATGTGGAAAACCGTTGCCGATCGAGATACCGGCTACTATCGCCCACTGCCCGTCACCGTCCCCGGGTGCTGAGGGTTCTCCTCAAACGCGCTGGCCTTCACGGGATGAAGTAATGCCTGGTGCGCCGTGTTCAGCAATTCGGCGTCAGTCGTATCATCGCTCAGTTCCCAGATCATCACCCCGCCCAGTCGCTTATTGGCCGCATAGCTGACCTTGTAGCGGACCGAAACAGCATCCTCGTAGGTCCAGAAGGTCTCGCCATCAAAGAGCCATGGAGCCTGCGAGCGCGGATCGCGATACACCGAGGAGGCCGCGGTGAGCGTGCGGATATATCGATAAGGCTGGTCTCCGTGCACAGCACGCCCTGTCTGGAACAGCCCATTATTCGTGTGGTCCACAGCGGTCCAGCTATAGCCGTAGAAGGGCACACCCATCAGCAGCTTCTCAGCTGGCACACCTGCGGCCTGATACTCGGCAATGTTCTTCTCAATGCTGTTCGAGTGACGAGGATCAGCCGGACTCGTGAACAGAGGAGCGAGGAATCCGGTGGTCTGGCTCCAGGGTCCTGTGTAGTCGTAATTCATCACGCCAACCTGATCGACGAGCGGAGCGACCGCCGCAAAATCGGTGCCCGGCAGCATCTGTGGCGAGTGCCCTACGGCGATCGACAAGCGCAGCCCCGGCCGCGCCGCACGCATCTGACTCCGAAACTCCTCGAGCAGTGCGCGAAAATTTGCCGCGTCCTCCGCGTGCGGATACTCCCAATCGATATCGAAACCATCAAAGATTCCCGATTCATGAATGCCGGGGGCAAAATTTCCGCGCAGAAATACATCCACGCATGAGGCAACAAATGCCTTGCGATTCTCCGGCCGCGCGTCCTCGGCAAAACCTGCGCCCTCGAGCGAAATCAGAATCTTCAGACGCGGATAACGCTTCTTCAATTCCTTGAGCTGATCGAAATAGCCACGAAAGGACGACGCCGGATCGTCAGGCTTTCCGCTCACACTGTTCTCCGCGGTGTAGGTCGTGTCGAGATCCGCATGCGGATCGGCTACCGAACACTTGCCGTCAGAGACAAAGCCTTGCGCGTAGTTGATCTGGTCGAGTAGCGCAGCGCTGCCGTTGTCCACCAGTTGCTTCACGGAGTACGGCTGGTCGTAATAAAGTCCCCACTGCGGAAAATAGCCCACCAGCAGCGGATGTCCGGTTCGCGCGTGCTTATGCAGAGGCCAGGAATGCGCGGCAGTCGGGAATAAAAAGGGAAGATGCACGGCCAGCGCGGACACCACGAGCCACTGCCGCCAAGACCGATCAAAATGTTTTTGCATTCACTATGAGAGACGTTTGGATCGGACGATCCGCTGAAAAAATTTCGAGGACAACCCAGAGTCTTCGTGTGAATCTTTGCCCGCCCTTTACGCCTTTTCCCCAACAGCCAACAGCGTTTGAAAATGTGGAGCCTCAGCCTCTTTGTGCACGACCGAAATCTGGATCCCGCTGAATCCCACCTTTTCCATCACAGCGTCCAATTCCACTTGGCTGAAGCCCAGCCATTCATCGGCATACAGTTCGCGTGCCTCTTCAAAGCGATGCTTTGTCAGATCGAGGATCGCAATCCGCCCGCCCGGCTTCAGAATTCGCCACGCTTCGGCTACCGCGCGCTCCGGATGGAGCGCATGATGCAGCGACTGCGTGAAGAACACCAGGTCTACCGACCCATCCTCGATCGGAACCTCCTCCATATCGCCCAGACGGTAATCGACATTCTTTATGCTTTGCCGCTTCGCCTGCTGACGCCCGAACTCCACCATCTTCGCCGAAGTATCCACAGCGATCACCCGCTTCGCTCGCTGCGCCAGTAGCAAGGAAAACGCGCCCTCACCCGCCCCCAGATCGGCAATCACCATCGGAGGCATCAGCTTCAGGAGCGCTTCCGCCACGCTCTTCCATGACTTGCCCGGAACATAGCTGCGCCCAAACCGCCCCGCCACATCATCAAAAAACGCCCGAGTCTTGTCCTGCCGCTTCTTCAGCACTCGCTTCACCGCGGCCTGATCATGTTTTGCCTCGGCGATCTCCGCCCGTGCCTGTGTTAGCAGTTCACCCAGCACGCCAGCGCCGTTCTCGCGCTTCAACCGGTAGAGACTGTTCTTGCCTGTCCGACGATCCTCAACCAGTCCCGCCTGCTTTAGTTGCGACAGATGCGTCGAAATCGTGCTCTGGCCCATCGCCAGAATCTCCTGCAGCTCAGCGACAGAGAGCTCCTCGCCTTCCAGTAACAGCAGAATGCGTAGCCGGGTCGAATCGGCAACCACGCGCAGTATTTTCACAATTGACGCCATAGAGTTCTGAGTTAATATATCAACATATCCTGATTTAACGATATGAGGTTTTAAAGCATGGCAACTGCAACCCTCGAAAACATCGCTACCGAATACAAGGTAGCCGACCTGTCCCTCGCCGACTGGGGACGCAAAGAGATCTCCATCGCCGAACATGAGATGCCCGGCCTCATGTCCATCCGTCGCAAGTACGCTGCCGAGAAGCTTCTCGCCGGCGTGCGCGTCACCGGCTCGCTGCACATGACCATCCAGACCGCGGTGCTGATCGAGACCCTCGTCGATCTTGGCGCCGAGGTTCGCTGGGCAAGCTGCAACATCTTTTCCACGCAGGACCACGCCGCCGCAGCCATCGCCGCTGCTGGCGTTCCCGTCTTTGCCTGGAAGGGCGAATCCCTCGAGGAATACTGGGACTGCACCTACCGTGCCCTCACCCACGCCGGCAACAAGGGCCCCGAGCTGGTCGTTGATGATGGCGGAGACGTCACCCTCCTCATCCACAAGGGCTACGAGCTGGAAGAGGGCGATGACTGGGTCAACACGCCTTCCGGCAATCATGAGGAGCAGGTCATCAAGGATCTCCTCAAGCGCGTCTATGCCGAAGATCCAAAGCACTGGCACAACGTCGCCAAGGCATGGCGCGGTGTGTCGGAAGAGACAACGACCGGCGTACACCGCCTCTACAAGATGAAGGAGCAGGGCAAGCTGCTCGTTCCGGCCATTAATGTCAACGACTCGGTTACCAAGTCGAAGTTCGACAACCTCTACGGCTGTCGCGAGTCCCTCGCCGATGGCATTAAGCGTGCCACTGATGTCATGGTCGCAGGCAAAGTGGCCGTCATCTGCGGCTATGGAGATGTGGGCAAGGGCTCGTCCCATTCGCTGCGCGGCATGGGCGCGCGTGTCATCGTCACCGAGATCGATCCCATCAACGCTCTCCAGGCAGCCATGGAAGGCTTTGAAGTCACAATCATCGAAGACACTCTCGGCCGCGGCGATATCTACGTCACTTGCACCGGCAACCTGGACATCGTCACCCTTGAACACATGAAGAAGATGAAGGACCAGGCTATCGTCTGCAACATCGGCCACTTCGACAATGAAATTCAGATGGATCTGCTTAACGCCGAGCCCGGTGTCGAGAAAACCAACATCAAGCCGCAGGTCGACATGTACACCTTCCCCGATGGACACGCCATATTCCTCCTCGCCGAAGGCCGCCTAGTCAATCTTGGCTGCGCCACCGGCCACCCGAGCTTCGTGATGAGCAACAGCTTCGCCAACCAGACGCTCGCGCAGATCGATCTTTGGAAGAACAAGGATGTTTACAAGATCGACGTTTATACCCTTCCCAAGAAGCTCGACGAAGAAGTTGCCCGACTGCACCTCGAAAAAATCGGGGTCAAACTCACGACGCTCTCGCCCAAACAGGCCGAGTACCTCGGAGTATCGCAAGAAGGCCCCTACAAGCCCGATCACTACCGTTACTAAGCCTTATAAACAAGCAATCGCCGCGGGAGATGAACTCTCGCGGCGATTTCATTTTTCAGCCGTCTACTGCGTCTGCCAGGCATTGGGATGGAGGTACGAAACCTGAACCCCATAACCGCTGGCCACCTCTTGCAGCGCTGAGCGCACGATCTCCCAACTAGTGGTCGTTTTGTCACCCAGGTGTAGCGAATACACAAGCTTGTCCAGTTGCCCGGCCGTGTTCAGTACTTGCTGCAGTTCAGCGTCGGCTTTCTTTTTGCTTTTGAAGCGCTTCCACATCTCGTCGGTCTGTTTTTCAAACTCATCGGCCAGCGCCTTCGCATCCTTTTCCTGGCTGGTATTGCGAATCACACTCCTGTGAAGGGCCGATTTGAACGGGGGGGGGAAGTTCTTCGCATCGTCTCTCAGATTCTTCATGAGGCTTGCCATGTCCTTGTCGTTAATACGCGTTTGCGCATGCGAGACAGAGGCCTGAAGCAGCACAAAGAGGGTAAAAACCACCACGATCCAGTTCAACGTTGAGGGACGGCGCAACTGCATGAAAATTTCTCCGCTGAAAATCCCACTCCCGTTCCCGAATACAATCCTCAAGTATGCAAGCGTTTGTCACAGGTCAACGCCGCAACCCCCATGCCCCCGAAGGATAGAAGGATTCTAGTAAGCTGGTCAAGAATTTCGGCCCGAAGCAGCGTTGGACTGTCCGTAGAATGCTTCCGAGCA
>CAYVSQ010000576.1:0-7295 GCA_964453815.1 uncultured Acidobacteriaceae bacterium
GACATCGAAGAAGAAGAGCGCGCCTGCGAACTCGCCCCGCTTTCGCTCATCTTCAAGGCCAACCTGGCCCGTTCTTACTACTGGGCTCGCCGCTACGATGAAGCAATCACGCAGGCTAAGAGGACTCTTCAACTCGACCCAGGTTTCGGTGTCGCCCTGTTTTGGCTGGAAGGCTCGCTTCGCCACAAAGGAATGTTCAAAGAAGCCGTTGCGCTGCGGCAGGCAGTGGCGACGCCCGAACAGGCTAAGGTCATCGCCCAGAAATTCAAAACGGAGGGGTTTGCCGCTCTCCTTCGCGAAGGAGGGGAGAAATTCAAGAATGGCGGAGCACTCATTGAAGCCGCACGCAGTTATGCCGCCATCGGCGACAAGGAAACTGCACTTTTACTCCTCGAAGACTGCTATCAGCGACGATGCTCTTCCATCGTCACACTGAAGGCTGAACCCGACTTCGACGATCTACGTTCGGACGCACGATTCCAAGAACTCGTGAACCGCATCGGGCTACGGTAGGCGTCGAAAACAGCAGACGCTCACACTCTATCTCGACGCGGACGCGTTAAGTCTGAATGCCCCGGGGCACTCACCAAGGCTCATCTGGATCGCTGAATGAAGGCACATCAGTCGATAGCACCGCGACCGACGAAGTTGGAAAAAGCGGACACTTCTCCATCGCATACATCCCGGCCAATATGCCGGGGTCGAGATAAGTTTCACTTGGAAATCAGGGAAACGGCAAAGCGAACCCATGAAATTCAGTCCGCCTTAGGGCTGGGCCCCGGTCTCGTAGGCCAGTGCGGCCAAAGCCAAACGATACTGATACGAAGCATTCGTATTGGTAATTTCTGCTTCAGTTTGCTGCAGCTGTGCCTGACTAAGCTCCACAATTGAACTTAGACCCAGCTTGTAACGGGTTTGTGCGAGTTGCATCGCAAGATTCGCCTGCTTCACCAGTTCCCCCGTAACGCTCACCCGTTGATACGCCGTGTTCGCGGCCAGCCACGTTGTGCGAACATCCCGCACGACCTCATCCCGCAATTCTCGGGTCTGCTCCGAAGCCGCCTCCGCCCGAATTTCCGCCTCTTTGGCCTGCGCGCTATACAGAAAGCCATTAAAAATCGGGACATTCATGTTCACTCCAATGCTTCCCCACCAGTTGTTCGTGTAGTAAGCCGCCGGACGAATCGGTACCGAACCCGCCGCCCCGAGCGCACTGATCGTCGGCAAGATCTGGTCTCGTTGCGCGCGCGCGAACTTCCGCACCGATTGCTGCCCATAAGCGAGAGATTGTAGGTCGGGCCGCTGTTCCAGCGCGGTCTGGACCAGCGGATCGGCATCCGCCGGCGGCGGCAAGAGCGGCGACGCGTCCTGCACTAGATCGTACCGGACCGTGTGATCTAACCCGAGGATGGCATCGAGCGCCGCCATCGTAGCGTCCGCATTGTTCTGGGCGTCCAGTTGGATCAGTCTGGCCTGCGACAGGTCCACCTCTGCGAAGCTCAGGTCGAGTGTAGATTTGAGCTTGTTTTGAGTCATCTGCTTCACCAACGTTTCCGTGGTCTGACGCGTTTCCACGGTTTGTGCGGCAACTTTCAACAGAGCCTGGGCCTGCAGAGCGCTGTAGAAAGCCTGGTCCGTGGCCAGGACGATATCCTCTGTCGCCGCCAGCGCATTGGCGTTTTGCGCCTTCTCTTCGAGCTTCTGCGAAGCGACCAGATTGCGGGTACGCCCGAAATCGGTGATGAGCTGCGAGACGCTCCCGCCCGCCCCCGCGTGCGTGAACAGCCGCGGCGCGGTGAGAGATCCGGCAGAAACGCGACTTCCGTCTTCTGCCTGCGACGCAGTAATGCTGCCCATAGCCAAGGGGAGATTCGCCGAGCGTGCCTCTTGAACAACCTGATGCTGCGCGAGTGCCAGCAACCGCCCCACGCTGACCCGGGGATTGTGCAGTATGGCCAATCTCTCGGCTTCGGCACGACTGAGTGCCGATGCCTGCGCGGTGTTGGCGGCCTGGGCAACCAGTCCGGGCGCGGGGGCACTGGGCAGCGTAGCCGCGGCTATTTCACTTTGCGCGAAAGCTGCCGCCGGAACGGCGAGCATAGCTAGAAAGATGTTTCGGAGAAGACGAGTCATACGGCTGGCTCCTGCTTCACGGCTTTGCGCTCGGTCCGGCCGTGAATGATGAGATAAACGGCCGGCACGAGGAAAACCGTAACAATCAGTGACACGCCGAGTCCGCCGATGATAGCGCGGGCCAGCGGGGCATACTGCTGGCTTCCGGCCTCGATGCCAAGTGCCAGTGGCATCATGCCCAGCAACGTAGCGAGCGACGTCATCAGGATGGGACGCAGTCGAATCTTGCAGGCTTCGACTGCCGCTTCGAGCAGCGGCAGTCCCTGCTTGTGCAGTGTGCCGATGAACTCGACAATCAGAATGCTGTTTGACACCACAATGCCGGTCATCATGATGACTCCCATAAGCGACATGATGTTGAGCGTGCTTCCGGTGACGAAGAGGATCAGCAGCACACCGGCCAGTCCTGGCGGGATGGCCATGAGAATGATGAACGGATCAACGAATGAGGCAAACTGCGCCATGAGAATCAGATAAACAAGCATGATGGCCAACACCAGCCCGATGGCAAAACGTTTGAAGGACTCATTCATTCCGACAACCGCGCCCCGGACGTTGATGCGAACGTTCTTCGGTAACGGAATGCCGGCGAGTACCTTGTCTATTTCGCGGTTGATGCTGCCGAGCGCTTCGCCACTGGGCATCACATACACGTCGAAGGCTCGACGAAGCTGGTAGTGATCGACTTCAGTTGGCGTGTTGATCTCCTTGATCGCGGCCACAGACTGGAGTGGGGTGTAACTCTGGGCATTCTCGCCCCGTAGTGGAATTTGCTTGAAGTCCTCCATGGACATCGATTGGATCTGCTTGTCGTAATACTGGACGGTAAGCATGTAGTTATTGCCAGTCTTGGGATCGATCCAATAGCTGGGCGCGATCATGCCGTTCGAGGTCATCGCGGTAATCACGTTGTCCACGACCTCCTTGGGGGAGAGGCCGATGAGACTGGCGCGCTCGCGATCGATGTTGAGATCAAGCCCCGGAAAGCGGAGGTCCTGCGGGATGAGAACGTCGGCAAGACCGTGAAGGCCGCGTAATTTTCCTGCGATGGTTTGCGCGAGATGAAAGGACTGCTCCATGTCATTGCCAGTGACCTGAATATCGATGGGCGCGGGCAGCCCCCGATTGATCACGGAATCGACCAAACCGCCGCTCTGGAAGTAGGTCGTCAGTTCCGGCATTTGATCGGCCACCGCGCTGCGGGCACGATCCATGTATGCGTAGCTGCCGAGCCTGCTGTCTTCCTTGAGGCTGACTTGGATGAAAGCCGTATCCATGGAGGAATTACTGGTGTAAATGGCTGACAGATCGGGTGCGATGCCAATGTTGGAGACGATCATGCCAAGATCGTGCTCGGGAATGACCTGGCGAATGACGGTTTCCACCTTGGCGATGTATTGGTTGGTCACTTCTATGCGCGAGCCGCTCGGGGCCTTTACATTGATGACGAACTGCCCGGGATCGGTACGCGGGAAGTAAGCGGTGCCGACGAAGGGAAAAACCAGTGCGATGACGACCACAATTCCGACGAGGATAACAGCGACGGTACGCCGCGGCCGCAGAAGAGCCCGCTTTACTGAGCGCTCGTAAAAATCGAGCATATTCCGAAAGCTCTTATTGAAGCCCCGCTCGAAGCGCTTAAACCACGATTCGCGTCTCGGCGCGCTTGACTCGTCACCGTGACGAATACGAATAAAGTTGGCGCAATAAAGCGGGACCACCGTCATGGCGAAGATATAAGAGGCGAAGATGGAGAGCACCACACCAAGGGCGAGATCGATGAAGAGATATTTGCTGACGCCGTAGAAAAAGGTGACTGGAAAGAACACGATGGAGGTAGTGGAGGTTGCGGCGAGGACGGCCAGTGAGACCTCCATGCCGCCCTTTTCGGCCGCGATGCGCGGAGCTTCACCCATCTCCATGTAGCGAAAGATATTTTCGAGTACGACAACGGAATCGTCGATGAGGCGGGAGAAAGCCAGCGCCAGTCCGCCGAGGAGCATGGTGTTGATGGAGCCGCCCATGGCATTGGCGATAATCAGGCACATAAGCGCTGAGAGCGGGATGGAGAGCAGTACGGCAAACGTCGCGCGCGGGCTGCCAAGGAAGACCAGAATCATGACTCCCGTAAGCACCAGCCCGATCGTTGCTTCCTTGATGAGGTTTTTGATGGCGCTTTTGACAAAGACCGACTGATCGAAGACCACCGCCGTCTTCAGCGAAGCCGGAATATCGACGAGATCCTTGGTGGCGGCGCGGATACCGTTGACGATGGAGATGGTGTTGCTGTTGCCGCCCTGTTTCAAGATCGGGATGTAGACGGAGCGCTGCCCGTCGATGCGGACCACGTTCGTCTGAAGCGTTCCGGAATCTTCCGCCTTGCCGATATCGGCCACCATGACCGAAGCATTGCCGACAGACTTGAGGGGCATTGAGTTGATCTCGTCGATGGGCGCCTGGCTGTTGGCGTAAATGTTGTAGTCCTTGGGGCCGATGCGAACATCGCCGGCTGGAAGGATGAGGTTGGAGTTATTGACGGCCCGCACTACATCCATGAGCGAAAGGTTGTGCGCCTCAAGCTTCATGGGATCGACATACACCATAATCTGGCGGTAGCGTCCGCCGTAAGGCTGCGGGATCGACGCTCCCGGAACATTGGCGATCTGATTGCGGACCTGAAACTGCGCGAGGTCCTTTAACTGTGTCTCGTTCAGGCCCTGACCCTTCAGTGTCACCAGGCAGACCGGCTGACTGGAGGCGTCCATGCCCAGAACCACCGGTGGCAGAGTGCCGGGCGGCAAGCGTCGCAGGTCGGCCATCGCGAGGTTCGCGATGTTACTGAGCGCGGCGTTAGCATCGGTGCCGGGCTTGAAGTAGATCTTGATGAGGCTGACGCCAGTGAGCGATCGCGATTCGATGTGATCGATGTTGCTCCCGAGCGTGAAGAAGCGCTCGAACGTATCGGTGATGTCGGCCTCGATCTGCTGGGGTGGCATACCGGAATAAAACGTGGCCACGACGACGACCGGGATGTCGATCTTCGGGAAGAGGTCCACTGGCATCTGCATTACGGTCGAGACGCCGATAACGGCGATAACCAGGCAAGCCATGATGATGAAGAAGGGGTATTTGAGAGCGAATTTAGGCATTACTGCTCATCCCCCTTCGCGTTGTCGGCAGTCGAGTCCGCGAGGCGCGCCTTCACTCGTTCTCCCGGCTGATAGTTAGCCTGGCCTCCGGTGATTACTTGCTCGCCTTCTGAGAGTCCGCTGAGCACCTCGACCCGCGACGAGCTTTGGATTCCCAGTTGCACTGTGCGCGTCTGAACGCGATTCTGCCGATCGACGATGAGCACGCAGGCCTGTTTGCCGTTTTGAACAACGGCCTCCACGGGAATGGTGATGACGTTGTCGTGATGCACGAGCTGGAGCTGGGTATTGGCATACATGCCGGGGGTGAGGGAGAGGTCGTTGTTCTCGACATCGATCTCGGTCTCCATGGTACGGGTCACGAGGCTCACGTCACGCGTAAAGCGAACCACCTTGCCGGTGAAGGTGCGGTTGACGGCATCCACCCGCACCTGAACTTCATCGCCCTCGTGAATGTACTGCACGTCGTCTTCGGGAACGGGCAGGCGCAGGCGCAACAGGTCACTCTGGGAGAGTTTGACGAGGGGCAGAGATTGAACGTCGGAGGTAGTGCCGGCCTGGATGAGCGCGCCGGTGTCGGCATAGCGCCAGACGATGACCCCGTTAAGCGGAGCGACTACGTTGGTGTATGCCTCCAAGTCGTGCACCCGCTCATTGTCAGCGTCGGCGGATTCCGATTGCCTCTGCCTGGCGGCAAGAGTGGCCTTTGCCGCGTCGATCTGCGCCTCCGAGGCGAGATCCTTCGACTGTGCGTCGTCCAGTTCCTGCTCGGCGATGAGGCCCGGCTGTGCGGCTGCGGCCTGCTTCAGGCGGAGGTAGTCGGCGTGAAGGGATTGATGCTCGGACTGAGCACGTACGACGTCATGTTCCGCGCGCGAAATCTCATCTTTGCTGCGGGCAAGCTCGGCCACTGTTCCTTTCGCCTGAGCGTTCAGCTCGGGGACTTCAAGAACGGCGAGCAACTGACCGGCGCGAACCTTATCTCCGATGTCCACATAAATGTGGCGGATGTAACCGGAAACCTTGGCATGTACATCGACGATCTGATAGGGCTGAAACTGTCCAGCCAATGCAAGCACATGCTCGATCGGTCCACGCTGCACAGACGCCACCCGCGCCGATGGCGGCTCAGGAGCAGCCTGGGCGGAATTGCGGTAAAAGTAATGGAAGGTTAAAGAGGCAATTACACCAACAACGGCACATGCCGTAAAGAACACCCACAAACGCTTTCGCATACCCCAAAACACCTACACTTGAAGTTCAGCCGACTGGCTGGCAAGATCCGGGGGTTTGCGCGCACAAGCAGAAACCACTCCGGACGACCTGGGATACTTCTCTAGGATGAGAAATTAACGAAGGCTGGGTGGCGGCGGGCGGAAAAAATGATGAGGAATATCTGCGAAACAGGGGCGCTTGCGAGAACTCGCCGCGCGGAACATTGTCCAGGAATGCCGTTCTTTATCCGCCAAGAACAAGGGCAGGAATAAAGCCAAAGGAGTGCTAACCGCGACCTGCGATGCTGTGAGGGATGACGCGTTTAAGGCATCCTGAAACTCAACCTTCGCCGTCGCTGGCCGCTCACGATTGGACAGCAGCTTTGCGGCCACCATGCGATGCGATGACGCCTGTGGTGGATCATAGAGTGACAACTTATACGCAAGTCCCCAGACGAAAACTGCGATGGCCAGGGCCACGAGATAAAATCCTGGAACACTCCAGTGGCTCCGAGTTTTGGGGAGGTATTTCGTCATCACGGTGACAGAAGACCCAAGACGAGAAAAGGGCTACGCCTCAACCTGCGTGCTCCAATCTCTCCTTAATTGTATAACCTGGAGCGACCCGGTGTTTTTAGCAGTGAACTGTCTTTGTGTCAGCGGATTGCTTGCACTTCGCCGGTGCGATGTCGATCTTGAGAATCTGGAACTCCGCGTCACTCGATCGATCTGGCATCAGGTCCTGGGCAATTGCAAGACAGAAGCCTCAGCCAAGCGCTGACATGGAGGTTAAAGAAAT
>CAYVSQ010000577.1:0-4184 GCA_964453815.1 uncultured Acidobacteriaceae bacterium
TGAAGCTTTTTTGCTCTCCGCCGTTCCGGGCCTCAAGCTAAACGGCCTCAAGCTTGTCCTCGACTGCGCGAATGGGGCCGCTTCCGCTATCGCGCCGGAGCTCTTTGCCCATCTCGGCGGTTGCGTTCAACTCACCCATGCAACTCCAGACGGCCGCAACATCAACGCCGACTGCGGCGCCCTGCATCCGGCTGTCGTTGCCGCCGAAACTAAAGCCAACGCCGATATCGGAGTGACCTTCGACGGCGATGCCGACCGTGCACTGTTCGCCGACGCTAACGGCAACGTTGTCAATGGTGATGCCATCCTGCTGCTCGCAGCTCGTGATCTCAAAGCCAGAAATCTGCTGAAGGGCAACACCATCGTCGCTACTACGATGTCCAACATGGGTCTCGAAGCCGCGCTGCGACGCGACAAGATCAAAATGCTGCGCGCACCGGTAGGCGACAAATATGTCCTTGAAATGATGCAGGCAAACTCCGCCTCACTGGGCGGCGAGCAGTCTGGGCACATCCTCTTTCCCCATCTCGCCACGACTGGCGACGGATTGCTCACTGCCCTCGTTGTTCTTGATATCGTGCGTCGCTCCGGAAAGTCCCTAGCCGGACTCATCGCCGACCTCAAAGTCTTCCCGCAGGTCATCGTCAACATCCGCGTAAAAGAGAAGACACCGCTGGACCAGATCGACACCGTCGCAGCCAGCATCCGCGCAGCAGAAAGTGAACTCAACGGCAACGGCCGAGTCGTGGTCCGCTATTCCGGCACCGAGCCGCTGGCACGTGTGATGATCGAAGCCGAATCGGAAAAGACTATGCGTCACCATGCCGAAGCGATCTCCGAAGCTATTCGTGATGCATTGGGAGCCTGAGAACCTGGCGCGGCGATCTTACTTCAAATCCCGCCAATTCGCGCCCACACCCACATCTGTGACCAGCGGGACCTTCAGGTCAATCACATGCTCCATCTCCGTCTGGACAAGCACCTGAACCTCGTCGACTTCAGGCTCAGGCACATCGAAGAGTAACTCGTCGTGGACCTGCAATGTCATTCGCGTCTTGAGCTTCCGATCCTCAAGATTCTGTTCAATGCGGATCATTGCCAGCTTAATCAAATCCGCTGCTGTCCCTTGGAGCGGGGTATTCACGGCTGTGCGCTCAGCAAATCCGCGCAGACTTGCATTGCGGCTTTGAATATCGGGAATGGGCCGAACGCGCCCGAACATCGTGCGCACTTTTTGGTCGCGCCGTGTGTCATCTAGCAGCCGATCAATGAACGCGCGCACGCCTTTGTAGCGCTCGAAGTAGGTCTCGATATACAACCGCGCCTCGTGCTGGTCGATTCCAAGTTGCGCCGCCAGACCAAACGGCGAAATCCCGTAGACAATGCCGAAATTTACCGCCTTCGCACGATTTCGGGTCTCTTTGCTCATTTTGTCCGCCGGAACTCCGAAGACCTCGGATGCCGTCAGCGTGTGGATGTCCTGGCCCGTTCGATATGCGTGGATGAGTAGCGGATCGTCGGAAAAATGCGCCATCAACCGGAGCTCGATTTGCGAATAGTCTGCCGAAAGCAGTCTGCACCCCGGAGCGGCAATGAACGCGGCACGAATCTCCCGCCCTAGCTCGGTGCGTATGGGAATATTCTGCAAATTCGGATACGTCGACGACAGCCGCCCTGTGGCAGTTCCCACCTGATTGAACGTGGTGTGTACGCGGCCATCGGCATCGGCCAGCAGGGGTAGCGAATCCACATAGTTCGACTTCAGTTTGGCCAGTTGGCGATACTCCAGCACCATTCGCGGTACTTCGTTATGCTCCGCCAACTCTTCCAGCACATCCTGCGCCGTTGAAACCACCTTGCCCTTGCCGTACTTCATCGGCTTCGGCAAGCCCATCTTGTTGAAGAGCACATCACCCAACTGCTTTGGGGATTGGACGTTGAAGCGGTGGCCGGAGCGCGCATAAATCTCCTCGCCTAAGCGATCGATTTCTGCGCTCAGCGTGGCAGACATTCTGTTCAGCACGGCGGAATCGATGCGCACGCCGACTTTTTCCATACGGAGCAGCACGGGAACCAGGGGCAGATCGATTGTCTGATACACGCTCTCCGCACCCAAGGTCCTTACATCCTCGCGCAGAACAGGTGCGAGCAATTCAACCGCGTGAGCCGCTTCGGTCAACTCCCGTTCGCCCATCTCCTTCAAGGGATAGTCACTGAACCGCGCAGCCACGTCGCTCAACCGGTGAGAGGCATGCGTGGGATTGATCAGATATGAATAAAGCATCAGATCATCTCCGGCTCCACGCAGCGTTACGCCGCGCTGCTCCAAAACACGCATCGTTCCCTTCAGATCATGGACGCGCTTCGGCACATGGTCGTCTTCGAGCAGAGCGCGCACATCCTCGATGCCGACCAGCAAAGACGTCTCCGGACGACTCGCCACTGCCAGCGTGAAACTCGCAACCGGAGCTTCAGCAACTTGCTCTTCCGCAGCTGCAAACATGTCCAACATCGACATCGTCTTCAGCTCCGGCTCACTCTCCTCAATTGCCTCCGACTCCTGCTCGCTCACCTGCTCCGTCACTTCTTCGAGTTTCGACGATGCGACGGCCAGCGCGAATCCATTTGTGCGTGCATCGCGTACAAACTCCACAATGTCGTCTGCAGCAGGCTCAGTTAGATATTCCACTGACTGCTTCACCTCCGACGGAGCCAGATCCTTCAGTAGCGTCGTAAACTCAAGCTCGGTGAATAGTGTGCGGCATGCGTTCACATCCGGGGGTTGCGTCCGCATCTCCTCCAGGTTGAGCGACAGTGGAACCTCGCAGTGAATCGTCACCAACTCTTTACTCAGCAAAATCGTGTCGCGATTATTTTCGAGCGATTCGCGATACCTCTTCCCTTTCACCTCGCTGGCACGCTCCAGCAGCGCCTCCAGGCTGCCGAATTGCTGGATCAGCTCAACAGATCCTTTGTCGCCAATGCCTGGCGCGCCAGGGATATTGTCGATCGAGTCGCCCCGCAGCGCCATTACATCGATCACTTTCTCGGGAGGCACGCCCAGCGTCTCTGTGACCTTCTCGCGATCGAGAACCAGATTGTCCTTCACCGGATTCAGCACCTTTACCTGATCAGTGACAAGTTGCAGCATGTCCTTGTCATTCGAGACGACTAATACTGGATGTCCGACTTTGGCGGCCTGCGCCGCTAACGTGCCAATCACATCATCAGCCTCAAACCCTTCCGCCTGCAGGATCGGAATGCGAAAGGCCTCCAGCGCCCGCCGGATGTATGGCAATTGTTGCGTCAGATCTGCGGGCGTCTCCGTGCGGGTCGCTTTGTATCCCGCATAGTCGACCTCGTCGAAGGTCTGCGTCTTCACGTTGTACTTACGTAACTTCATCTCCCGCGCACGCTCGTCGCGAAATACCGGTCCGCTGATATCAAAGACAGCGGCAAAGTATTCGGGGGCGAAGTCCTTGCGCAGCTTGTTGATCATGTTCACGAAAACGTACGTCGCTGCAGTCGGAATGCCGGTGCGCGTCGACATGGGCCTCTGCCGCTGCATCGCGTGATAGGCGCGAAAGATGAACGACATCGAATCGAGAAGGAAGACAGGCGGCTTGGTTGTGGCAGAGTGCATCGAGTCTGAGTCTACCGCTTCGTCATGCCAGCCGAAACACGGCAGGCTAAGACAGAAACATGCAATCGCCGTAGGAGAAAAATCGATAGTGCTCCGTAACCGCATGCCGATACGCGTTTAACACGTACTCGTGCCCGCCAAATGCGCTAATGAGCATTAGCAGCGTTGATTGCGGCAAGTGGAAATTCGTCAGCAACGCCTGCACCACGCGAAATTCAAATCCTGGCGAGATGAAAATATTCGTGCCCCCCGAGTGCGGCGCAAACTCAGAACCCTGCCGCGCGCAATGCTCCAGCGTCCTTACTGTCGTGGTGCCAGCCGCGACCACTCTCCGGCCAGCGTGCAGCGCTGCATTCAACTCGTCAGCGGTCGCCTGCGGCAGCGTATACCGCTCCGCGTGCAGATGAATCTCCTCCACATGCTCCACGCGCACCGGCTGGAACGTGCCCAGTCCTACATGCAGTGTCACGTAAACAATGCCCACGCCGCGCGCGCGAATCTGCTCCAGTATTTCTGGAGTGAAATGCAAGCCCGCCGTGGG
>CAYVSQ010000578.1:0-4407 GCA_964453815.1 uncultured Acidobacteriaceae bacterium
CGCAACAGGCGGCTGATGATGGCACTTTTCATGGTGTTGCCCTGTGTGCCGGCGCGCGCACAAACATCGACAACTGAGTTTTTCCCCGAGATCGACGCTAATTACCACTTAAATTCGAATGTTCGATTTGTTTTTCAGGCAAAGGAAACGAGAGAGGGAGGAAGCCCCACTCAAGCCGAGCTGGGGCCCAGCACAGAGTTTTACCTGAAGCCTTTGGTCAGGCTCGAAGATCTCACCGTTTTTGATTTGGACGAAGCGAAGTCTAGGCCATTCGTGTTGGCGATCGGATATCGGTATATGCCATCGCCGAATACGGCAAGCACGAATCGCATGGAGCCTGTAGCTTCGATTCATTTCCCGCTGACGGGTCGGATACTCATGACCGACAGGAATCGCGCCGATCTGGATTGGTCCAAAGGCGTTTTTACCTGGCGCTACCGCAATCGATTAACGGTCGAGCGGCGCTTTACGATTCACTCCTATCACCCAGCGCCCTACGTCAGCGCCGAGCCCTTCTACGAAAGCCAATACGCCAAGTGGAGTAGCGCCCAACTCAGTGCGGGCTGCCTGTTACCGTTGAGCAAGCACTTCGAGCTCGACCCGTATTATCAACACCAGAACAACACGGGAAAGCGTCCGAATCAGCAGGTAAACGCCGGAGGGCTCATACTCAATATCTTCTTGTAACGGAGCTTCGGGGGCGTAAGGGATAATGGTCAGTGCCAAACTGGAGGCCGGATAGATCCCACCATCGTGGCCATTTTTGAGATCAGCAAGAAGATTTTGACTAGGCTCGCGCGGTGGCTTGTTATCGCGGCGTGCCCCTTAGGGCTGCTTCATGCACAGGACCTGTCGCCGCGGGCCTATGTGATTACGCCTGTTCATGCGAGCACGATCAATCTCACCTGGTCTTTCTTCGACGGAGGCGTGAATTTCAACGGCACGGTGCCTATAACAGGCGCGACGGGGACTTACAATGTCCCGATCTTCGGCCTTTACCATAGTTTTGACTTCTTTGGACGTTCCGCTAACATCTCGGCCGCGTTGCCGTACGGGGTTGGAAACTTCTCGGGAAACGACCTTGGCACGCAACGATCGATCTACCGCTCCGGTTTGCTGGACACAACCATCCGGTTTTCCGTAAACCTCAAGGGCGGTCCGGCATTGACGCCACGGGAGTTCGTGAAGTGGGAGCAAAAGACGCTGTTCGGCGTAAGCCTGAAGGTCGTCGCCCCGACGGGGCAATATAGCCCAACGAAACTCGTGAATTGGGGCATCAACCGCTGGGCCTTTAAACCGGAGTTCGGCTACTCGGAACGCTGGGGCCATTGGATTCTCGATGGTTACGCGGGAGTATGGTTCTACACCACGAACCCTGCGACCCTTGCTGTCCCCGCCCCCCAACCCCAAACGGAGGAGCCGATCGGCTCATTCGAAGGCCATCTGAGTTATAGCTTCAAAGACCGGCGCTGGTTATCGCTCGATGGCAATTTCTGGACGGGCGGCGTCACGAGTTTAAACGGCATACGGAATCTCGAGTCCAAGCAGACCGGCTCTCGCATTGGGTGTACAGGCTCCCTCCCGTTGAGCAAGCACCAGTCCGTGAAGATCAGCTACAGCGATGGCACCTATATCCGCTTCGGCGGAAACTATCAGAATCTCTCCGTGGGCTGGCAGTATTCGTGGATCGGCAGGCCAAACTAGCTCCTACCCACCCCTTATTTTGACAAGTGTCTGATTCAAAGTAAGTTACAAAGGTATAACTATACTTGACGAATCAAGGGCCGCATGGTCTCCCGAGAGAAAATACTTGTCTATTACAAGTAGCGGCTTGTTTCTGGCCAAAAGCGGACAGAGAAGCCCGTGCAGGAGACCGATAGCCCGCTCAACCTCGCTTTCGCCTCTTCCGAGCAAAGACGACAGAAGTCTTTGTAGTCGGCCAAAGGTCGCTGGGTGAACTGGTGCGTTACGACGCAAAGTCCGGCACGTTCCGGCCCTTTCTCTCAGGAATTGCAGCCGAACAGGTCGCATTTTCGAGAGACGGCCAATGGTTGGCATACGTTTCTTATCCCGACGGCATACTCTGGCGAAGCAGGGTGGAGTGAGCGTCGAGCCCTCAGTGCGGTCGCTGATGCGAACTCTGAGTACCGCGCGGTTCTCCTCCCATGCAGCCAAAAAATAAATGAACCTCCCCATCCCCTGACCAGTTGACCGGTTGGGGAAGCCGATTCGCGCTCGCGTCAGTCCGACCACGTCCGGGTCTGGAGATCGAAGAGGACTATATTGGTCTGGTCTTTGTGCATCGCCGCAATGTATCGCCCATCCGGTGACCAACGGGACGAGAAATATCTCTGGGATTCCGGCAGCGTAGAGACTTGGTGGCTTCCAAGATCGAGTACGTGAATCGCTGAGGACTCTTCAACACTCGTAAGCGTCCGGTTGTCACCTTAGCCGACGCTTACGAACACTCAAGCCGCCCGCGAAGAGAATCTTGTTGCCATCCGGTGACCGACTGGGATCGGTTTGAGGGCCGAAATCATTGGGGGTCAATTGTTCAGGGATCCCGCCATCGCGAGAAACTGTGTATATCTTGTAGGCTCTTTCGCTCTTTCTGAAGGAGCAGCATTTCGCACCTTGTCTTCAAGATGACCTGCCCCCCCAAATTCCGCACGCGGTGTTGTAGTAATTTAGCCCGTCTGATCGGTCCCCTTTTTCTATTACAACTCCAGAGTTAGTTTCCAGCAGTTGTTAGGCTAGACAGGTCGCGGCTAGCCGCGACCTGTCTAGCGAACTCGTATGGTGTCCTTTCTCCGAGAGACCTGTGAGGACGACTCTCATTGTATTCTTGCCTCCAGGCTTCGATGAGTTGCTTAGCCTCTGTCAGCGTCGCGAACCAGTGCACGTCCAAACACTCCGCGCGCAGTGTGCCGTTGAACGACTCCACGTATGCGTTGTCGGTCGGCTTCCCCGGCCGTGAGAAGTCGATTCGTACCTGGTTGTGATATGCCCAGAGATCCATAATCTGGCTGGTAAATTCCGTCCCATGGTCGCAGAACAACACCTTGGGTCCACCTCGCTTCGTCCGGATCTGGTTGAGAGCGCCCACGACATCCTCGCCCTTCAACCGTTGACCGACCTCGATGGCCAAGCTTTCGCGGGTAAATACGTCCAGAACTGTCAGGGCGCGGAACCGCCGGCCATCCGATAATTGATCCGCCACGAAATCAAGACTCCAGGCTTGGTTGGGTTCGGTTGGACGGAAACGTTCACGCCGATGCTGTGCCGCTCGACGCCGCTTTCGCGGAGCGTGTCGCAGCGTTAAACCCTCTTCCCGGTAGAGGCGATACACAAGCTTTTTCCCTACCTTCCAGCCTTCCCGGTTCAGCAACACCCGGATCTTTCGGTAGACGTAACGAACACGGGTTTGAGCAATCTCGCGTATTCGCAGGCGCAGTGCTGTCCTTGGCTCCTGCATGCTTTCATAGCGAAAGGTCGAGACCGGAATTCGCGCCACACCGCACGCACGCCGCTCGCTCACCCGATAGGTCGTATGCAAATAGCTCACTACCGGGCGGCGCTGCGAGGGCGTCACAGTTTTTTTGCCAACACGTCCTGCAGCATGGTCTTGTCCAGACTCAGTTCCGCTACCAGCCGCTTCAGACGGCTGTTCTCTTCCTGTAGTTGCTTGAACTGACGAACCTGATCGGTCTCCAGCCCCTTGTACTGCTTCTTCCAGCGATACAGCGTCTGCTCCGTGATCCCTACCTGGCGGATCAGCTCTGCCACCGGCACTCCCAATTCCGCCTGCTTCAACACGCCTACAATCTCTTCCACTGAAAAACGTTTCCTCTTCACGGCAAATCCCCTTTCCCTGGGTATTAGATTTTGCCGGAAACTCACTCTCCTTGTGTGTCAGAAATTGGGGTGCCGCTCAACGTGATCGAGCCTGTCCAGGGCCTGAATCGCGGTCTTTTCGTCGACGCAAAAAAGACGGCGGCGTGCTCGGGCGGGTCCTGGTAAACACCGATGATGTCGCCGGCCTTGGTTTCAAAGTCAGGATCGTTGCTGGCCATGTAACGCTCCAGGCGGTGCGGCTTCAAACCGGCTTCCTGCCAGACACGATGCACGGCATCCTTGGTAACGCCCAGAGCAGCGGCCAGCTTCCGACACCTCGACAACTCCAGTGCCGTTCAAATTGAGGTTGCCCAGCAACAGATCGACAGTCTGTCCTCAAAGCATCTTTGAGGGCTAAACTGACAGCGGTAGAGAGAGCATCACTCGAGTCTCAGGCCACGGAAGGCTTACCTGATCTCACCGCAAAAGGGCCAGACGCGATAATGGATTTTATCGAGTTAGCACTCAAGCAAGATCGGAAAACTTGAAACCCGTCAATCTCCATCGCAGCCG
>CAYVSQ010000579.1:0-4492 GCA_964453815.1 uncultured Acidobacteriaceae bacterium
CGCGCTCACCCGTGGAGCGCGACGCGGCTTGGGCCGATCGAGGCCTGGTCGGAGACGCTGGTCGCAACCGTCAATCTGATGCTGCATTCGCCATTTCCAACGATTCTTTCCTGGGGGCCGGAGATGGTGTTTCTGTACAACGACGCAGCCATTTCGACTCTGACGGTAAAGCATCCGACTGCACTTGGGGCGTTGTACCGTGACGTCTTCCACGAGGCATGGGACCTGGTGAGTGCTGATCTCGAAGCCTGTCTCTACCGAGGTGAAACGGCGGTTCGGGACAATGTGTTCATCCCCATCCTGTTCAACGGAGTGCTTGAGGATCATTATTGGAATTACTCCCTCATCCCCGTCTATGAAAATGGCAGGATCGGAGGAGTCTATGATGCCTTCCGCAACACCACTGATTTCGTAATCGGGGCTCGACGGCTTCGTGAAAGCGAAACGAGGCTGAAGCTGGCGACCGGGGTCGCGAAGCTCGGAGTCTTCGTGTGGCAAACCGTCGAAGACCGTGCAATCTGGGAAAACGACCTCATGTATGAGATCTTCGGACGGGAACCCGAAGATGGCCCGGTCAATGGGGCCGTCTTCATGAGCGAGGTCCTGCATCCCGATTACCGGAAAGCCTTTCAACGGGCCATGGAATCGACTCTTCAAAGAGGCGAGGCATTCGATTTTGAGGGCATGATCTGTCTGCCGGACAAGACCCTCCGTTGGATCGAGGTGAAAGGGCAGCTTCAGGTGCAGATGGACGGTTCGACAGGACAAATCCTCGGCACCGTACGGGATATCACGCAAATCAAGAGGAGTGAGGAGATTCTGCGCGAGAGTTCGAAGCGCCTCGCTGAACTCGCTGCAATTGTCGAATCCTCCGATGATGTGATTTTGAGCAAGGATCTGAACGGCATTATTTCAAGCTGGAATGCGGCCGCCACGCGACTCTTCGGCTATTCGGCAGAAGAAATGATCGGAACGTCAATTCTCAAACTTATTCCCGAGCACCTCCATTCAGACGAGGAGATTATCCTCGGAAGCATTCGGGTCGGGAAACGGGTCGAGCACTTCGAGACCGTGCGTCTCACAAAAGACGGTCGCTCGCTCGATGTTTCTCTCACCGTTTCCCCGATAAGAGACCAGCAGGGACACGTGATCGGGGCGTCCAAGATTCTCCGTGATATCTCGGGACGCAAGCGGCTCGAACAATCCTTATTACAAGCCGAAAAGATTGCGGCGACTGGCCGCATGGCGGCGACGATCGCGCACGAAATCAATAATCCTCTCGAAGCGGTGATCAACCTCCTCTACCTTCTCCGTCCCATGATTATTAATCCGGAGGGCATCAATTACCTCAGCTCTGCCGAAGACGAACTAGGCCGCGTCTCGCACATAGCCAAGCAGACGCTTGGCTATTATCGAGAACATGCGTCGGCGAGGAGTGCCTCTCTCACGGAAATCGTTTTGCACGCGATCACGATCTACGAGCCACGTTGTGCAGGCGTAGGTATTGAAATCAGCAGGTCACTGGATTCGTCGAGGCAAGTTGTGTTGCGGCGCGGGGAGATGATGCAGGTGATTTCGAACTTGATCGCGAACTCCATCTCGGCGATGCCGGCGGGCGGTGTCCTGTCCGTCTCCGTGCAGGATGCGGTGGGTTCACCGGATGGCATCGTTTTGACCGTCCAGGATGACGGTGTCGGGGATCGCTGCCGAGCATTTGCCGAAAGTGTTCGACGCCTTCTTCACGACCCGCAGTACCGTGGGTACAGGCATCGGTTTGTTCGTCGCGAAACAATTTGTCGAAGGCCACGGCGGCCAAATTGAGATTCAAAGCAGCAACTATCCTGAAAATCACGGCACTTCTGTTCGCATTTTTCTACCGATATCAACGGCCTACGACACCTCAGCGGCTGAGTAGGGCGCATCTGACGAGGCAAGTCGCCGTATCTGTCAACGCCGGCCAGAATAGAGGACAGTCGAGTGAAAAAGCCCCCCATTGAGGTTCAGACGCGGACCACAAACGATTGGTTTGGGAGATTTGCGGCCTCCGCTTCAGGCTGGTTGGGATCAAAGTGGGCATTTGCTGGAGCGGGCCTGGTCATCGTCGTTTGGGCAGCACTCGGTCCGATCTTTCACTACTCGGACACGTGGCAACTCGTTATTAACACCGGTACCACTATCATCACCTTCCTCATGGTTTTTCTAATACAGAACACCCAGAATCGTGACGCCAGGGCGATCAATCTGAAGCTCAACGAGCTCATCCGCGCCATTGATAAGGCACGCGATCAGATGATTGATATCGAGAACCTAAGCGACCTGGAGCTGGACGAACTCCAGGCGAAATACGAGAAGATCAAGGCAGAATGCGATGAGCGGCAGGGCCGGAATCACCCCGGCAAGTTGCAGGACGTCAACGATTAAATGCGGTTCTTAGTGACTGCACTCGATAGTCATCCAACGCACGTATATGGTCCGCATCGGGCTGAACAGCTCACTCGCTCGAGTCAATTTTTGTGAAGCCCTGATATTGCCGAAATGATATTCGGCGTGCACTCTGGAGACGGAACCGATCGGTAAACACTGGCCGACCAGGACTCATCGGTTCTTGGTGAGACTCGGGTGAAGTGTAAGCGCACGCCGACTCCCTACTAGCGAGAGCCGTAGTACAGAGCCGAAGATCGGCTCATGTCTGACGCAGTGGGGTTGAGTACGGATCGTCGTGTTCGCCGTTTTCGATCGATTTCAGAGAAGCTTCAGATTGTGCAGTTGACGCTGAAGCCTTACGCTAGCGTGGCTGAAGTGGCGCGGGCACATGTGTGAACGCGAACCAGGTGTTCAAGTGGCGTCGTGCATTTGAACGTGGCGAACTGAGCGAGCCGAGTATGGCGCTGATCCCGGTTTCGGTGACCAGCTCCGGAGAAGAGAGCAGACAGACAGAAGTTGCGAGCCGGCGGGAGGCGCGATCCACGTCGAGCTTCCTGGTCGAGCGGTGATCAGCGTGCACGCCAAGGGTCGAATGGGCAACTAAATGCAGAAAATGTTCCCGCTCCTGCCTGAAACACTGCTGCTCCAGAATTGAATTGTCCCCCGTGATCGTGCACGATCTCCCTTACGATCCAAAGTCCTAGTCCGTTTCCCTCAGATTTGCTGCTCTTGAAGGAATCGAAGAGCGTCTCCCGTATCGATTCGGAAATCCCAGTTCCATTGTCCGCAATCGTGATGATTGCATTTGGACCGACGGATCGGGTCTCGAATTGCTCGGCTTATTTTGTACTGGGTAGCTGGGTAGCAGGCTAAGCCAGATAGATGCGCCCTTTCTTTGGTTTACCGCTAGGAAGCAAATTTTCTCGGATGTGTGCAATATTGCTCAGACCAGGCCGGTGCATTTGTACAGGATAGATCTGGAACTCCAAATAGAAACAGACTTGGGCGCCCCTAAAGGCGCCCTATCTTTTCGGCTCGGCTGGATAAGGTTTCAGTGCATTGGGGTCAACGGGAAAATGGAGAAGACACTCGATACCATGACGAAGCAGGAACTGCTCGATCGTCGGCACCAAAACGAAATAAGGCTTTGGGAACTGGATCCCGAGCCGGGGCAAAATCCCCCGAAGCATGATCTCGGAGAGGCGCAAAGACATTCAAGATATTTGGACGAGTACCAAAACCTCAAAGCAGAAAACATAGATATCAATACGCGCCTGAAGAACATCTGAGCATCTCCACAGTTTGCCCTGAATGCGGGCGCTGGGGGAGTCATAGGCGCTGGCGTTCAAGCTGTGGCAGTGGATCACAGATAAATAGAACAGGCGCCCACCAAACAACACTATGCGGTCTGGGCGACTCCAAACGTTCTGAGGAGATTTATGAAACCAATATTCAGAACATTGGCTCTTTCCACACTTGCCCTTACCCTGGCCGGCGGAACTGCCGCCGCTTTTGCTCAGGATCATTCAGACCATCCAGACCACACGCAGTACGTAAAGCATGAGGAATGGAAGAAGGGTTACCACATGCGGCAGGAGGACTGGTCCCGCGGCGAGCAGGTCGACTGGCATTCTCATCATCTGAAGCGGCCGCCGAGTGGCTATGAGTGGCGCCAGATCGATGGGAACTTCGTGATGGCGTCCGGCAGTGGTGTGATCTCCACGACCGTGATCGCCCGCTAAAAGAAGGGCGCCTGGGAGGCGCCCAAATCAGTTGCCTTTAGAGTTGCTAGAGATCGTCTTTGATCCAATCCGGCGGCCTGGTCTGAGCAATATTGAACACTCTCAGAAAAATCTCTGGCGGTCTGAGCAAAAGAGAACAGACCATCTTGCGGACTTTTCAGTAGGTTGCTGCCACCCGACCCGGACTCGAGTGACAGAAAGATGCACATGATGTTCTCTCAGCCGAAGTTCCCCGGTAGACGTAACAGCGATGGCGGCTATGATTCGATCTGTACAGCATGTTTTGCGACCGTGGCCTCGGTGAAGGATGAGGGTCTTCTGCCTGT
>CAYVSQ010000580.1:0-9917 GCA_964453815.1 uncultured Acidobacteriaceae bacterium
AGATGCTGACATACTATCGCGCCCTCGCCGATCACTCGCCGCTACCGGTCGTGCTTTACAGCATCCCCAAGTTCACCCACTATGACCTTCCCGTCGATGTGATCACCGAGCTTGCGCAGCATCCGAACATTATTGGTTTGAAAGATTCAAGCGGCAGCCTGGAGCGCATTGCAGAGGTTGTGGCCGCCACACGCGATGCGGCGCGGCACGAATTTATGGTTACTCATACCTTCACGGCTTTCACCAATCGCATGATGCTGGCAATGACCCCGCCGGAGAATTTCATCTCGGCTGAGGCGCTGGGGGGGGTTGCGGCGATTGCGGTCGCGCCTCCGCTGCCCAGGGTAAAGGTGACCCGGAAAAAGGAAGTGGGATTCCAGGTGCTGAGCGGGTCGGCTCATGGGCTTCTCGATGCGCTGCAAGCGGGGGCATCCGGTGGCGTGCTGGCGCTGGCGGCATGCGCGCCACAGGCCTGTCAGGAGATCTACACCGCCTGGAAGGATAACGATCCTAAACTGGCACGGGAGAAGCAACGACGCGTGATCGAGGCTTCAAAGCTGGTCGGCGGTACGCTGGGCATTCCGGGTATCAAACATGCCTGTGATCTGAATGGATACTATGGCGGCCGTCCGCGGATTCCTCTCTTGACGCTGGACGCGGAACGACAAGCCGAGGTCGCGCGCGTGATGTCGGATTTGCGAAATTAATTGTCGATTCCCGTTCAAGGGTCGATTTGCGCCGCCTGAACGTGAATTACTCCGTTGAGTCTCCTAGCGCGACCATCGTCCCCTGTGATGGCTATAATTAAGAGTCAGTTAGAGCGAAATTCGTTCGATATTCAATCCGAAGGGAATCCCGCCAGATGGCGACAGGAAACGTTGCCTTGGGCAATGCGGGCGTAGAAGCCGCGCAGCCCACCGCAGGCACGAAGGAAGGCATTTCCGGAGCTTCACGGAAACCGGTCATAAACGATTTCACTATTCAGGTAGCAACTGTAAACGGCTCCGGATCGCAGTCGGCCAACAGCGTTCTGCTGCGCAGTATCTTCGGAATGGGAATTCCTGTCAGCGGCAAGAATCTTTTCCCCTCGAATATCGCTGGACTGCCCACCTGGTACACCATTCGCGCCAGCAAGCATGGCTACGTCGCGCGCAAGAGGGAAATCGACGTTCTGGTGGCGATGAATGCCGAGACCTCACGGGAAGACATTCTTTCGCTGCCGTCAGGTGCGGCTGCGATCTATGAAGATTCGCAGAACCTCAAGCAATATCGCGACGATGTCGTCTGTTACCCGGTTCCCTTTGACAAGCTGACTGCGACGGTGTGCCCGGAAGCGAAACTGCGCAAGCTGGTGAAGAACATGATTTATGTCGGCGTGGTGGCAAAGCTCATCTCGCTCGATATGAAGGCCGTGGAAAACGCACTGCGCCGTCAGTTTGCCAAAAAACAAAAGGCCGCGGACCTGAACTGGGCGGCCGTTGAAGCAGGTTATAACTACGCGAGCGAATCGCTGACGAAGCAGGATCCCTTTGTGCTGGAGCGCATGCACGCGACCGATGGAAAGATCATCATCGACGGCAATGCGGCAGCCGCGCTGGGCGCGATGTTCGCGGGCGTTACCGTAGTTACGTGGTATCCCATTACACCTTCGTCGTCTGTGGTTGAGCAGCTTATCGATTACCTGAAGAAGTATCGCGTTGAGCCTGACGGCAAGGCGACGTTTGCCGTAGTTCAGGCCGAGGACGAGCTTGCCGCAGTAGGCATGGTTTTAGGTGCAGGCTGGGCAGGCGCGCGTTCGATGACAGCGACCTCTGGCCCTGGCATCTCGCTGATGGCGGAGTTTGCCGGCCTTGGCTATTTCGCCGAGCTGCCCGGAGTGATTTTTGACATTCAGCGCGTCGGTCCTTCGACCGGATTGCCAACGCGCACCGCGCAGGCCGATCTGCTCACGATCGCTTATCTCTCGCACGGCGACACCAAACATGTCATGCTGTTGCCCGGGAGTGTCCGCGAATGCTTCGAGTTTGCGCAGGCGGCATTCGATCTCACGGAGTATCTGCAGACGCCGGTATTCGTGCTATCGGATCTGGATCTCGGCATGAACAACTGGATGTCCGAACCCTTTGAATATCCGGAGAAGCCGTTGAATCGCGGCAAGCTGCTGACTGCCGAGGATCTCACGCGGCTGGGCGGATTTTCGCGCTACAAGGATGTAGACGGCGACGCGATTCCCTACCGGACACTTCCGGGTACGGATCATCCGCAGGCCTCGTACTTCACACGCGGCAGCGGCCACAACGAAAAGGCCCTCTACACCGAGCGTCCTGACGACTACCAGAACCTGATGGAGCGGTTGAACCGGAAGTTCGAGACGGCTCGCACGCTGGTTCCAACGCCGATAGTGGTACAGACGGGCAAGTCGAAGGTGGGCCTCATCGCCTTCGGCACGTCAGACTTCGCCGTGACCGAAAGCCGCGATCAGCTCAAGAAGGAATACGGCGTTGAGACCGACTACCTTCGGATTCGCGCCTTTCCATTCACGCATGAGGTGCATGACTTCGTTGCATCCCATGATCGCGTCTACGTCATCGAACAAAATCGCGATGCACAGATGCTGAGCCTGCTCAAGCTCGATCTTCCCGCCGAAGATGCCGTGAAGTTACGCAGCGTGCGACACTTCAACGGCCTGCCAATCGATGCGCGTTCGGTCACTGATGAGCTGATTCTGCAGGAGGAGATCTAATGGCAACGACGACGGTTACAAAACCGAATCCGAAGGTAAACCGCCTCGGCCTGCAGGTGCTCGATTATCGCGGCGGCAAGACGACACTGTGCGCGGGATGCGG
Organism: uncultured Acidobacteriaceae bacterium; assembly: GCA_964453815.1. Classification (GTDB taxonomy): domain Bacteria; phylum Acidobacteriota; class Terriglobia; order Terriglobales; family Acidobacteriaceae; genus Silvibacterium. Next base: position 2,847 of record CAYVSQ010000580.1, read on the forward strand.
CCACAACGCTATCTCCGAACGCATTATCGATGCGCTGTATGAAATGGGCGTACAGCCGGAACGCTTGATGAAACTGTCAGGTATCGGATGCTCGTCGAAGAGCCCGGCTTACTTCCTGTCGCGTGCGCACAGCTTCAACAGCGTTCACGGACGCATGCCCTCGGTGGCAACTGGCGCGCTGCTCGGAAACAAAACGATGAAGGCGCTCGGCGTCTCGGGCGACGGCGATACGGCTTCGATCGGAGTGGGGCAGTTTGTACACCTGATGCGCCGCAATCTGCCGCTGATCTACATCATCGAAGACAATGGTGTTTATGGCCTGACGAAGGGACAGTTCTCGGCGACCGCCGACATTGGCTCGAAGCTGAAGACCGGAGTCATCAACGACCTTCCCGCCATCGATACCTGTGCGTTGGCAGTTCAGCTGGGCGCAACCTTTGTCGGACGGTCGTTTTCGGGCGACAAGAAGCAGCTGCTGGCCATGCTGAAGGCGGCGATTGCTCACCGGGGCACGGTGATGCTCGACGTCATCTCGCCGTGCGTGACCTTCAACGATCATGAAGGCTCAACGAAGAGCTACAGGTACATGCAGGAGCACGAAGAGGCGATCAGCGAGGTTGGTTTCGTCCCGCACTTTGAGGACATTTCCATCGAATACGACGCGGGATCTACCTACGACGTGACCATGCACGACGGATCACACCTGCGGCTGCGCAAGCTGCACGAGGACTACAACCCGACTAGCCGGATCACGGCCGTTAAAGCTTTGATGGATGCGCACGAGCGCGGAGAGGTGCTGACTGGCGTGTTCTACGTCGACACACAGAAGCCGAGCTTTACGGATTTGCTGAACCTGGTGGATGAACCGCTGGCCTCGCTGCCGGAGGAACAGACGCGGCCTTCGAGGCAGGTTCTGCAGGAAATCATGACCAGGTTGCAGTAGTAGACCTCTGACTCATATTTCATGAATAAGCCCCGCTCTCTGCGGGTCTTTGCTTGCGGATAGCCGCCCATCGTGCTTGAATAGTTCAAGCATGCAGGCGCAGCTCCAATCCGTCGACTCTTTCGACCAGCGCGCCTGTTGTCGTCGCTAGTTCCCTTCCGCATATTCCCTGAAATCTAAATTCAATGGTCTGCGATTCTCATCGCCTCCACAATTTTTCCGGAGCATAGGTTCATGTCCACTCCTTCTACTACTCGACGGTTCTCCCTTGATAGCTGGGCTGTTTTGCTCGCGCTGGTCGCTGCTCTGCTGATTCGCATTGGCCTTATTAAAACGGTTCCCTGGTAAGGAGAAGATCATGGCAAGTTCAGTCGCACTTCCTCAGACTCGCGCAACTTCGCTCTCTGGCCGGTTTCTCGAACTGATTCCGGGAATTCTGCTGTTACTGGCGGTTGGTTATGCCGGCAAGTTCATCGAGCAATCGATCTCTCACTACGGTAAGGCGCATCACCTGATCCTTCCCAATATCGAATACGTGCTGTGGGCCATTCTGCTCGGGCTCGTGATCTCAAACACTATCGGCGTACCGGCGCTCTTTCGCCCGGGCGTTGCGACTTACGAGTTCTGGCTGAAGGCCGGGATAGTGCTGCTGGGCGCACGATTCCTCCTCGGCGATGTATTGCGGCTGGGCGGATTGAGCCTTGTGCTTGTCTTTATCGAGCTGGCGCTGGCACTTACCTTCATGACTTACCTGGGACGCCGCTTCAGGCTTTCTCCAAAGCTCGTCACCCTGCTCGCTGTGGGCTCTTCGGTGTGCGGCGTGTCAGCGATTATCGCTACTCAGGGCGCAATCGATGCGGATGATGAAGACGCGTCGTTTGCCATTGCGGCGATTCTAGCCCTTGGTGCAATTTCGCTCGTGGTTTTCCCCCTCGTTGGGCACGCCCTGCATATGAACGATCACGCTTATGGCCTCTGGACGGGCCTGGCAGTCGACAATACCGCAGAGGCAACGGCAGCGGGCGCAATCTATTCCGAAGCGGCAGGCAAGATTGCTGTGCTGGCAAAGACGTGCAGGAATGCACTGATTGGTTTCGTCGTACTGGGATACGCGCTCTATTGGGCGTCGAAGGGTCAGGCTGCCGAAGTAAAGAACAAGGGCGCGTTTCTGTGGCGCAAATTCCCCAAGTTCGTGCTCGGCTTCCTGCTGATTTCTCTGTTGGCGACCTTGAGCGTTTTTACCAAGCCACAATTGACGGCGCTGGGGAATCTTTCCCGCTGGGCTTTTCTTCTCACCTTCGCCGGTGTCGGGCTGAGAACGAATCTGCGCGAGCTGGGCAGGCAGGGTGCGAGGCCGTTCATCGTCGGCGCGGTAGGCGAGGTTGCCATTGCCCTTATTACGCTGGGGCTCGTTTTGGGTGCGGACCGGTGGTTCCATCTATAAGAGCGTTGTGGATCATCTGGCAGATCCGGATGCGCCGGCGGCGTAGAAAGCTACGGCGAGGCACGCGGCAATTGCCACCGAGATGAGGCCAGGACCGAGAAAAAAATACCGCATGGCAATCGGGGCATTTGCCAGAAACTGGAGAGCAAACAGCGCCAGAATGGGCCGCAGACGCGGAGCATTGGTCTTGGCGAGAATGCTGAGCTGCCAAAAAAAGATGCTCTGGACGAGAAGAATAACGGTGATCAATATTCCATAGCCGACATGAAAGTCCCAAAATGTGCGCATGGCACCCATCGCATTGAATGAACCGGCCTTCATAACCTGGACAACATCCGTCTGGACGCCGGGAGCTGGCGGACTCAGAACACCTCCGACGGTGTGCCCCGCACAAAAGATCAGGGTGAGGATGGACGCGATACGCAGAAAGAGCGTTGGTGTCATTGCGATCTCCAGAATAGAGAAAGAAGATAGCTCACTCGTAAGTCACAACTAACAGTAAGTTATTACTTACATAGATCTCTGTCAAGAAAACCCTGGCCTGCGGACGGTCCTCATGCAAGACGAGGCTTTCTCCTCGAAGGGTTGGCACAGAAAATCGCGTACCGTCTCAGGCCTTGGTAAGAGCTAGGTCAACTGAAAGTGCGCCGGCGCCTTTAACCATGATCAGAATGCAGAGAACGATCGCCAGCAGATGGTACTCATAGCCTTCACCTTTCTGATTGCCAAACCAATTCATGAATATGCCATTCGGCAGGTGGACCATAAAGATGGCAACGAGCATGTTCACTGCAATACCGAAGGCGGCAATCCGCGACAGGAAGCCGACGATCAGTCCGATCCCGCCCAGGAACTCGGCCGAAATGGCAAGAAATGCGAATAGCGTAGGAATCCCTATCCCGGTGAAGAAGTGCATGGTGGAGTGAAAGCCATAACCGCCAAACCAGGCAAGAGCCTTCTGCGCGCCATGCATAAAGAAGACAAGGCCGAGTACCAGACGAGCCAAGGCGACGGTGTGGTCATTTGTGGTTGCGATCAAGCTCTTCATTATTTAGTTCTCCATCGATAACAAGCAGCGCAGTCGGAGAGGGGAAGCGGTCCGCTGAAGGTCCACCTATGGATAGTCGAAATGTATCGCACAGCGCAAGAAGATTCTTTGCCCGCTCACTAAACATCTTGTTCATTGTCCAGATTTCACCAGAGACTGTCGCTGGTGATAGAGTGTTCACGCAATACATCGATTTACTTCAGGAGTTTCAAGCGTGCTCCTCGGTTTGGACATAGGCACTGGCGGTACCCGCGCCGTCTTGGTCGACCAGCGCGGAAAACTTACCGCCTCAGCGGCGGTGGAACATGTAGCTTTTCGAAGCACCCACCCTGGTTGGGCGGAGCAAGATCCGGAGGATTGGTGGCGCGCGGCACAGAGTGCGATTCGCAGTGTGATCGCCACGGCCGGGGCGCCCAGGATTGATGCTGTCGGTCTTACGGGGCAGATGCACGGGGCAGTCATGCTGGATGCCGCCGGCGAGGTCTTGCGGCCTTCGCTGATCTGGTGCGATCAGAGGACAGACGAGGAGTGCGATTGGCTGCACGCGGAGATCGGGCGCGATCGGCTGATCGAACTGACGGCAAATCCTGCACTGCCCAACTTCACGCTGACCAAGCTGCTCTGGGTGCGGAAACACGAACCGCAGATCTTTGCGCGGATTGCGCATGTGCTCTGCCCCAAGGATTACGTTCGCTATCGGTTGACGGGAATCTATGCGATGGATGTTCAGGAGGCTTCAGGAACCCTGCTACTGGATGTCGCGCACCGGCGCTGGTCTTCAGAGGTTGCGCGCATTGCCGGGATTCCTGAAAGCTGGCTGCCGGAGTTGTTTGAATCGCAGGAGGTTTGCGCGAAGGTTTCAGGGGGTGCCGGGGATGTCGGGCTTGCGGCGGGGACGCCGGTGGTGGCAGGGGCCGGTGACCAGGGGGCCGGTGCTGTCGGTATGGGGATTCTGGCGCCGGGGTCGGTGTCGGCTACGATCGGGACATCGGGGGTTGTGTTCGCGGCGACGGCAGCGCCCACGCGCGATCCACTGGGGCGGCTGCATACCTTCTGCCATGCGGTGCCGGGGCGGTGGCATGTGATGGGAGTGACGCAGGCGGCGGGGCTCTCGCTGCGCTGGCTGCGGGATATGATCGCTCCCGGTGTGGACTACGACACTCTTACGGCCGGAGCCGCGCAGATTGCGGCGGGGAGCGATGGGCTGCTATGGACTCCGTACCTGCTGGGTGAGCGGACTCCGCATCTCGACTCCAACGCACGGGCAGCGTTCGTGGGGCTGACGGCGAGTCATACGAGCGCGCACCTGGTTCGAGCGGTAATGGAAGGTGTGGCTTACTCGCTCAAGGACACCTTCACACTCTTCGCCGAGCGGGGGATTCCGGTGAAGGGAGTACGGCTGGGCGGTGGCGGCGCTCGCGGGCCGCTGTGGCGTGAGATTCAGGCGGCGGTCTATGGATACACCTCGGACATTCTGGTGGCCGAGGAGGGCGCGGCTTTTGGCGCGGCGCTGCTGGCGGGAGTCGGCGTGGGCGTGTGGGTCGATCTTGAGGCGGCGTGCGCAGCAGCGATTGAGGTGGCACAGCAGATTGTGCCTGACGCGGACGCTGTAGAGCGGTATGCTGTTGGGTATCAGGCGTTCCGGAAGGTTTACCCAGCGCTAAGGGGAATTCAGGGATAAAACTTTGAGCCTGAGGGAGGCAGACATGCTTCTCGAAGTCGGCAAGGCGTTCTCGTTCATCATCAGTATTCTGTCTCTCTATGCCTTGCTGGTGAGTGCGTTCTTAGTTCCTGGAAGCACCTGGGAAGATCGATTGGTGGATTCCCTGCTTCGGATCGCACTGGCCGGCTGTGTGTGTTTTGCCAGCGGGCTAATGTTCCGCTCGGCGGAGCGCGCTGAGGTTCCTCTGATGCGCACTCTTCCGGTGCGTCTGTTCTTGTGGTCGTTGGCGGGCATGGCGCTATTATTCTTCCTCTGCTGGTATCTCGAGGAATACTACGTTCCGCTGCTGTGGAAGAACCAGCCGCACTAGGGGTACCCCCCTCTCACCTGCCATGAATCCGCGCTAATCATTGATTCTAAAAGATTTTTATGCCGCCTGTTGTGGCGGTTCATTGCTTACAAAGGCCTTGCGACTATTTCATAGAGCAGACAAGGCTTACATCGCGTCCTTCAAAGCGAAGGGTTTAGCGAAAGATCATTCAATTCATTGCAGTTATCGCGATGCGGACCGGATCGAGGCAACTGTTGTCTACCTTCTATTTCTATTTATCGGCGAGAGGAAAATTCTCAGCCAAATATATATCCCGCATGCTTCCCATTTTGGGATGAATGGCTTCCAGCGAGATTCGGATGTGATGAGCTGGACAGAGTGTGAGGCCGAACAGAACTCTGCGGGATGCAAGTAAGATGGCCTGCACTAGCAGATTGGAGGTGGTGCGTGAGGTATTGGGCTCAAGTGATGGTGGTGGCGGGCATATGGCTGACGGGCACGGCATCGGTTGCCCTTGCCCAAGCGTTCGGCATCGACGCGATTCAGGCGTATGCGGGCACGTGGAAGACGGAGACCGAGCATTTTGATACGCCGTACAGCAAGGCAGGGCGAGAGGCCTCGATGCTGCGCAACGAATGCTGGAAGAACGGAGGTTTTTTTGCGTGCAATCAGTATGTGAATGGCGAGTCGAAGGCGCTGATTGTTTTTACCTACAATAACAAGGACAAGACATACACAACCTATCCGATTCTGGCGGGCGGAGGCGCGGCGGGCAAGGGCAAGCTGGTGATTGACGGGAATGTGTGGACGTATCCCTGGGAAAACACGGAGCAGGGGAAGACGACTTACTTTCGGGTGGTGAATGTGTTTACGGCGCCGGGGAAGATTGAGTATCGGCAGGAGTTTTCGACAGACAATCAGATGTGGACGCTGATGGCGAAGGGGACGGAAGTAAAGGAATAGATGTACGGCTAAGCCCACCTACCTGGGAGGGCCACACATAACCCACGGAGTCTAATTCTGTCTCGGCGGGGGCATCATACCATTGGGCCAGCACCGATAGATTCCTGCATGGCCCGCTCGCGGTTTGGCCGGCTCTTTCGCAGCAGGCTCAGGAAGCCTTCGCGGATCGCGTCGGGATCACCCTGACGCCACGCCAGCACCACATCCACCTGACATCTTTTGTCACGCAAAGTTCTGAATGATAGCCGTTCGAGCGAAGATGCTGAACACACGCAGGCACAAGCGCGATACCTTCGGCCGCTTCGACCATCGTCAGGACAGGTTGCCAAAGGCACGGGGTATCCACGATGTTCGGCGAGAATTTTGCTCTCCTGCACATGGCAATGATTGCATCGAATAGCTCGGGAGCACCCTGGCGCGAATGAAGAATGATTTTTTCCGCGGATAGTTGCGCAAGCTGAATTGCTTCGATATCGTCCAGAGCGTGACCGCGTGGCAGCACTGCTACGATAGGCTCGCTGAAATATATCTCGCTGCACAGTGTCTTACGAAACTCTGCGGGGACGCTGCGCGTCAGTGACAAGACGTGGCCCCAGCGAACACCAGGGATTCGTTCCCGATCTTGAAAGAAGACTCTCGCCGCTGCGCCATCAAAACCAGCCCCCGGACGGCACGAGGC
>CAYVSQ010000581.1:0-8242 GCA_964453815.1 uncultured Acidobacteriaceae bacterium
CATCGTGGGTCAAAAGGTGAGTGTTGGCATTCAGGCCAATGACTCAGGCACGCAGCGTTACATTAACGGCTTTGTTTCCAGCTTTGAAATGTGCGGCGGCGACCAAGAATTCAACAATTATCGTGTCTATATCGTTCCCAATATCTGGGTACTTACGCTCAACAAGAACACGCGGGTTTTCCAGAATCAGACCGTTACTGATGTCATTAAGGCAGTCCTGAGCACTTACAAGATAAGCCCTGCGATTGAAACATCTAATACTTACACTCCGATGGAGTACTGCACGCAATACCGCGAAACGGACTTCGATTTCATTTCGCGGCTGATGGAGCAGCATGGAATCCTGTATTACTTCAAGCACACTCAGGACGATCACACCTTTACCTTGCAGGACACGTCCAGTAAGTTGAGCGCATGCGCGATTCAAAGCTCATTCCGCTATGCGCCGCAGCCGGGAGATTCGGAGGGGTTCTACGATTTTGTTATCAAGAAGTTCACCTCGAAATCGACCCTGGTAACCGGCAACCATAGCATCTGGGACTACAGCTTTATCAAGTACAAAACTGTACCGGATGCCGGAACGAAAGCCGCAACTAAAGGTCCGCTGGGAGTGAACAGCAACGAAGAGTACGACTATGCCGACAGCGCTGCGGCTTATCTGAAGAAAGAAGGATCAGATCCGAAAATCAGCGATCTCGCATCGTTCTTCATGAACATTCGCCGGGACAGCACCGATGCCGGGACCGTGATAGCCGAAGGCGAGTCGAACACCATCACACTGCAAACTGGCTACAGCTTCGAACTTACAAAGTATTCGCAATCCAGCCTAAATACGAAATATCTTGTAACCCGGGTAGAACACAACGTGCACCAGATGCCGTCCTACCGGGCACGAACGACGAAGACTCCACAAGCGCCCTACGCCAACAGGTTCACGGCGATTCCTTTTGCCATCCCCTACCGCCCGTCAATCAAGACCGTCAAGCCCGTCGTAAACGGAATGCACACGGGCAAGGTCGTCGTGAATTCCGGCGAAGACTCCTTCATGGACAAGTTCGGCCGTGTCAACGTGCAGTTCTGGTGGGATCGCCAGCGCAAGCCCAATACTCCCGACAACACTCTGCTGCGCGTCGCGCAGTCGTGGGCGGGCAAGGGATGGGGCACGTATTTCTGGCCGCGTGTCGACGACGAAGTCCTCATCGATTTCATCGAAGGCGATCCCGATCAGCCTATCGTAGTGGGTTCCGTCTACAACGGCGTCAACCTGCCTAAGTACGATCCAGCTGGTCAATACACACTCTCCGGCATCCTCACACGCAGTTCGAAAAACGGAGGCGCTGACAACGCCAACGAGCTCCGCTTTGAAGACCTGAAGGGCAAAGAGCAGATCTACATGAACGCCGAGCGTGATTATGATCTGCACGTCGAGCACGACCACCATACCCTCATCGGCAATGAACAGCACGAAAAGATCACCTCGAATCACTTTATGGAAGTCGATGGTGACGCTCATCTGCTCGTCAAAGGAAAGCAAACAGAAGAAATTGACGGTGATGTCAACCAGACTCTGAAGGGCAACCAGATAGTCAAGATCTCTGCGGACCAGCAGGAAGACATCGGCGGCAACGTCATGCTGAAGGTCGGCGCGAATTCGAACGTAAGTGTCGGCGCTAACCACGCCGAAAACGTTGGCGCGATGTATTCACTCAACGTCGGCGCGAATGAAGACCATAAGATCGGGGCAATCTACAACATTGATGCCGGCGCGATGATCAACATTAAAGCCGGGGCCACGATAGCCATCGACGCACCTATGGGCGTGAGCCTGAGTTGCAGCGGCAATTTTGTCTTCATCAGCCCCGCAGGCGTAATGATTCAGGGCCTTCTGGTTAACATCAACAGCGGTGGTACATCTTTGCCGGCCAATTCGGCCAGCCCGCAGTCTCCGCAAGCACCCAATGCGCCAGGTGCTCCTACGGCTCCGCAGTTCCCGGGCGACAAGCCACCGTCGCAGGCCGCGACGAGTCAGGCAGGCGCAGCTCCGACATCGCCAAATATCGTCTCTGGAAGTGCGCCGCCATCGCCACCCGGCGCGGCCGCTCCGCCCGCCGCTCAGGACGCAGTCGCCGGTGCCGCAAACGAGGCGCAGCAGGCAGCCGCTGCAGCGCAACAGGTCGCAAACGAGGCGCAGCAGGCTGCTCAGGCAGCGCAGCAGGCCGCTCAGGCAGCGCAGCAGCAGGCTCAACAGGCAGTCCAGCAGGTCACACAGCAGGCTCGGCAGACTTATCAGCAGGCGGCGCAGGCTGTCCAACAGGCCCAGCAGGCCGTCAGCCAAGCTGCGGCGCAAGGCCAGCAAGCCGCCCAGCAGGCGCTTAATCAGGCTCAACAGCAGGCTCAGCAAGCCGCTCAACAGGCCGCGCAAGCCGTGCAACAGGCCCAACAACAGGCCCAGCAGGTAGAGCAGCAGGCTCAGCAGGCCGCTCAACAAGCGCAGCAACAAGCCCAGCAGGCTGAGCAGCAAGCGCAACAGGCTGCGCAGGCGGCAGAGAAGCAGGGACAGCAGGCGGTTCAGCAGGCCCAGCAACAAGCTCAGCAGGCGGCGCAACAAGCGCAACAGGCTGCAAAGCAGGCCCAGCAACAGGCTCAACAGGCTGCACAGCAGGTGCAGCAGGCAGCCAAGGGAGCGCAACAGCAGGCCCAACAGGCAGCCCAACAGGCGCAGCAGTCAGCCCAGCAGGCCATCGGCCAAGCAACGAAAGGGTTCTAACCAGCCATGGGAATGCCTGCCGCCACCATCACCAGCATGACTGCCCACGGCGGCGTGGTCGTGGTGGGATTTCCTCAGGTCCTGATCGGTTTCATGCCTGCCTCGCGCATCGGCGACATGCACGTCTGCCCCATGGTTACTGGCGTAGTCCCTCACGTTGGCGGCCCGTTCATACTAGGTTCGCCGACCGTCCTTACGGGCTTCATGCCGCAGTCACGCGTCACCGACACGCTTGTTTGCGTCGGGCCGCCAGACATCTGTGTCATGGGGGTCATGACCGTCCTGGTCGGGATGGCCGGAGCCGGCGGCGCTGCCGGAGCCGCGGCAGGTGTCGCGGCCATGGGAGTGCCCGTTCCCATGGTTGCTTCCTCAGCGCCGGCCGGTACCCCGCAAGCCGCCATGCAGTATGACGGCACCATCAACACCTCCACGCAAGCCAGCAGTCTTCCTCCCATTCCGCTCACCCAGAAAGGATGGCCCGATCTCTCCCCGGAAAATACTGCTACGTTCCAAAGTGTGCAGCCCGTCACGCTGCCCCAAGGCACACAGCTTTTCGCCGCTGCGAATTCGCAAAGCAGCGCCACGCCGAGCTTCTGGTCGACCGTTCCGCCGCAGATCACCGATCCATCGAAGGATCTGATGAAGGTTCTCACGGTGACCGATCCGGCCGGTATGAAAGCGTGGGCTGGTCAAGCGGCTTCGCAGGCCACGCAGTATGCCTCGCAGGCACAGCAGATCATGCAGCAGGCGGCAAGCCAGGCTCAACATCAGGCGGAACAGACTGCGGCACAGGCGAAACAGGCCTTTGATCAGGCACAACAGCAGGCCCAGCAGCAGGTTCAGGCTGCGCAGGCCGCTCAACAGCAGGCGCAACAGCAGCTCAATCAGGCAACCGCAGCAGGAAAGGCTGCCGCCCAGCAGGCCCTGAACCAGGCGCAGCAGCAGGCACAGCAAGTTGAGCAACAGGCGCAACAAACTGTCCAGCAGGCTCAGAAGCAGGCGCAGCAGGCTGCACAGCAAGCGGCACAACAGGCGCAGCAGACCATGCAGCAGGCCCAACAGCAGGCAAAACAAGCCCAGCAACAGGCGGAACAGGCTGCGGTACAGGCCCAAAAAGCGGCGGGTCAGGCGGGCCAACAGGCGACGCAGGTTTGCACCTCAGCCACATCTGCCGCAAGTCAGGCGATTCAAAACTTTGCCGCGCCGAAAGCGGGTTGAGCCAATAGGGCTTTGCAATGACGGGAGCAGAAATCATTCCCCAGGTAGTTCCGCAACCGTTAGCCGACCGCTACGTCGCGGTGCTGGCGGAGCTGATCTCCCTGGCACGTAAGGCCGTCGAGGCCAGCGATTCTCCCCAAGCGGAGGCTTGGCGGCAAAAGCTGCTGCCTCTTTTGGAGACCCGTCTGTTCGCCGCGAAGACCGCAATGGCCCACCTAGCCATCGGCGATGAAAACCCGCTCATAGCTCACGCCCTGCATTCCCGTTTTCTGGCTCGCGATATGGACGGATACCTGCTCGATTTTGCCGGGGAGGAGTTTGCAGTCCAGTTGAAGGAGAAACAGCAGCTTGTGGTGTACGCAGCATGGCAGGTCTGCCAATCCGCAGGAGCAGTATAGAGAGCTTTCGCCAGCATCCTCAAATAAGTGTCAGTCAATGAACGTCGAACTATGAGTATCGATCCGGGACAAACCGCCAGCTACTCCACTGCCGCTCGCATCGGCCGCTGGATCATTCCGGCCATTCCCTTTGGGTGGACCTGGATCCCTGATTTCGGCATCCAGAAGGGCGGAGAAAATGTAACCCCAAGCAATGTATATCTACAGGAAGATGAGCTGCTTGCCGGCGATCAGCTTGTCCTTTACATTCATGCCCAGATCGCCATCATGAAACGCACCTTCAAGGACCCGGTCATCGCGGGACCAGTGCCGTCCCAGTTTCGTGGTGCCGAGGACAGCTCAATGCTCATGCTTAAACACCAGCCGATGAATCAAATGTCCGTTTTTCAGGTGCAGCATTACATGCGCAACGATAGATGGATCGGCGTTGTCACGCTCACCACCCTCGAATCGGAATTACTGAAGGTCAGACCCGACTTCGAACAATTCCTCAAGCTCCTGCGCATCGCCCCTCCGCCTGAGCCGGCCCCGACAGCTTCCATCGCGTCTCCGTACCGGGGGCGCTGACCATATCCAGGTTCCATCGCGCGATAAAATCAGGAGATATCTCCGCGACCACGAAGGGGCTTGGATTCTTGATGGCGATAGCGCACACCGGCGAAGCTCAGCAGCTGAAGCAAAAGATCGAATCGAGAACGGCCCGCATTGGAGTCATCGGCATGGGTTATGTCGGCTTACCGCTTGCTCTACTCTTCAGCGATCAGCGTTTCCGCGTCACCGGCTTCGACATCGATCCCAATAAAGTAGCCACTCTGAATAGCGGAGGATCCTATATCGTGCGCATCCCGGCGGCCGAGATCCAGTCCGCGCAGCAAAGAGGCTTTTCCGCAACATCCAACTACGCCGACATCGCCCAAATGGATGTAATCGCCATCTGCGTACCGACTCCGCTCAGCGAATTTCACGAGCCCGACCTCAGCTACATCCGCGAAACGGCAAAGGCCATCGCGCGGTACCTCCGGGAAGGCCAGTTGATTGTTCTCGAGAGCACCACTTATCCCGGAACTACCGAAGAAGTGCTCATTCCTATCCTTGAAGAGAATCCTTCGGGTCTGAAGGTTGCGCCGGACATTGAAGTAAAGGGATTCTACGTGGCCTTCTCGCCCGAGCGAGAAGATCCCGGCAACGACACCGTCGCCCGTCGCGACATCCCGAAGGTTATCGGTGGCCTTGGCCCGGTTGCTCTCGACCTGGCATCGGCTGTTTACTCTACCATCTTCGACCGCACCATTCCGGTCTCTACACCGGCTGCAGCTGAGATGACAAAGCTTCTAGAGAACATCTATCGCTGCGTCAATATTGCTCTCGTCAACGAACTCAAGCAGCTCTGCCAGCGCATGGGTATTGATATCTTTGAGGTTATCGACGCCGCCAAAACTAAGCCCTTTGGCTTCCAGGCTTTTTATCCAGGACCCGGTCTCGGCGGTCACTGCATTCCCATCGATCCCTTCTACCTTTCATGGAAGGCGAAGCAGTTCGACTTCCGCACCAGATTTATTGAGCTCGCCGGTGAAGTAAACCTCGCCATGCCGTATTACGTCATTGAGCAGACCGCCGCCGCGCTCAACGAACATGGCAAGCCGCTCAAAGATTCGCGCATCCTCGTGCTCGGCATGTCCTATAAGAAAGACGTCGATGACTTGCGCGAGTCCCCCTCACTCACTATCATCGAGTTGCTTCGCAAGCGTGGCGCCATCGTTTCCTACAACGACCCGTACTTTCCCTACGTGGGCCGCGGCCGCCACTACCACCTCGACATGCATTGCACGCCGCTCGATGATCCCGGGCAGTACGACTGCGTCCTCATCGTCACCGATCACTCAGACTACGACTACCCCCGTATCGTCCGGGAGTCAAAGCTGGTAGTGGACACACGCAACGCGACAAAGGGCATTCAGTCGGACAAAGTCGTCCGCTGCTGACCGGGAACCGATGCCAATGCTTCCTCGCTTCTGATAGAAAGGTACTCATGCTTCGCCCAACCCGCCTTTCCCTCGCCAGCCTTAATCTGGCGTCCGTCGTGCTATGCCTGCTCGTATCCACAGGAGCCTCTGCCACCACTCCAGGTGAAACCCCTTTGCATGATGGATGGAATCTGCAATCCGCATGCAAGTTGCAGGCGGATGGCGCCACGATCTCTTCTCCATCGTTTCACCCGCAGGGCTGGTATGCAGTCTCAGTGCCGTCCACCGTGCTCGCCGCGCAGGTTGCAGCCGGAGAAATCAAGCAGCCATACTACGCGATTAACCTCCGCAAGATTCCCGGTGCAAACTATCCCATCGGCCAGAATTTCTCGAATCTGCCCATGCCCGAAGACAGTCCCTACCGCTGCGGCTGGTGGTATCGCAAGGCCTTTGTCGTTCCCGCAACGGAGCATGGAAAGACGCTCTCGTTGCGATTTGGAGGCATCAACTACCGCGCGAATCTCTGGGTCAACGGCCGACAGATCGCCGACGACAAGCAGATTGCCGGAGCCTATCGAACCTACGACTTCGACGTCACCCGCGATCTGATTCCCGGCAAGGAAAATACCATCGCCGTCGAGACCTTCGCGCCAACCGAAACTGACCTTGGCATCAACTGGGTCGACTGGAACCCCTGTCCTCCCGATAAGGACATGGGTCTGTGGGGCCCCGTCGATCTCATTGCCAGCGGCGCGGTATCCGTCCGTTCGCCGCTCGCCGCAACGCACTTTCCCGACGCGTCTCTCAAAGAGGCCGACCTTACCGTCTATGGTGAGCTGCATAACGCATCCGATCGTTCCATCCACGGGATCGTAACCGGCACGGTTGCAGGAATCCGCATCGAGCAACCAATCGATCTGACCCCGCACGAAGACATAACCGTCGCCTTCTCGCCCGAGCAGTTTCCGCAACTGCGCCTGCGCAATCCGCGCATCTGGTGGCCATACCAGATGGGTCACCCCAATCTCGAAACGCTTACGCTCAGCTTCACCGAAGGCGGACACGCCTCCGACGAGCAATCCGTCAGCTTCGGCATCCGTGAAATCACCTCCGAGCTCACTGACAAGGGCTTCCGCCTCTTCCGCATCAACGGCAAGCCGATCCTCATCCGCGGCGCAGGCTGGTCGCAGGACATGCTGCTCCGCCAGGACCCGCAAAAGCTTCGCGATGAGTTAACCATGGTCCGCGACATGCACCTCAATGCCATCCGCCTCGAGGGCAAGTTGGAGACCGACGAATTCTTCCATTTAGCTGACGAGCAGGGAATCCTCGTCATGCTCGGCTGGTGCTGCTGCGATCACTGGGAGCACTGGGACAAGTGGCAGCCGGGAACCCTCGACATCGCAACCGCATCTCTTCGCTCGCAGCTGCTGCGTATACGCAACCACCCGAGCCTGCTCGTCTGGCTCAACGGCAGCGACAATCCGCCTCCGGCGAACGTAGAAAGCGCCTATCTCGCCGTCGAATCAGCTACTCATTGGCCGAACCCGATCCTGTCTTCAGCCTCCGCGACACCCACCACGGTCACCGGCAAGAGCGGCGTCAAGATGACCGGTCCCTACGATTACGTTGCGCCTTCTTATTGGTTGGTCGACACGAATCGATATGGCGGCGCCTATGGCTTCAATACGGAAACCAGCCCCGGCCCCGCAATTCCGACGCTGAGCAGCATCAAAAAATTCATCCCCGCTAACGAACTCTGGCCTCCCAACGCCACCTGGAGCTTCCACTACGGCGGCGGCGAATTCAAAGAGCTGGCCGTCTTTGACGATGCGATGAAATCCGCCTACGGTCCAGCAAAAGATGCTGCAGACTACATCCGCACCGCGCAGACC
>CAYVSQ010000582.1:0-12739 GCA_964453815.1 uncultured Acidobacteriaceae bacterium
GGGGCAGTTTGAGTAAGGGCGTCATGTCATAGCTGTCCAAGATCGTGGGGGGCCCTGGAATGGAGGTTGGGCACGGAATACACAAGTCCGACTCAATGGACCAATGAGCCTCGGATTACCCGCAGTTTCTAGGCTAAGTTGTTGATTTTAAGTGGTGGCCAGAGACGGGATCGAACCGCCGACGCCGGCCTTTTCAGGGCCGCGCTCTACCACTGAGCTATCTGGCCTTGGCGTGGATCCAAGGGCGATCGGAAGGACCGCGCAAAGGTCTGTCTGAACCTGCTGTGGGCCGGAAAAATAGGATTGCCAGCAACTGCGTAGCGTCAAACAACCTCGGCCAGTATAACAAACCGCGGCCTAACCGTACGAATTCTCCAATCGCCATGCGGCTTTACAATTGACCGGCAGCCCCGTGTAGCCGTCAGAAAGAATCTTGGCCATCGTCCCATGCCATACACTGGGGGACACACATTCCTCCACGCATTCCTCGAGGACGCTTTTGATGACTCGCACTCCACGCCACTGGCTGCTCGTCCTATTCCTGGTTGCTTCCCTTTCTCTGGCTGCCCCGCGCTCGGTCGACGCACAGGCACGGTCCGCCCAGAAAGCATCCGTGCAACGGCCTTCCGCGCCATCCTCGTCAGGTGCCGAGGCACGCACCGCGAAGGCTTTTGAAGAGGCGCGTAAACAGGGGCCGGAGGCGCTGCACGCATTTCTCTATCGCATGCCCAAAGGGGCCGACCTTCACAATCACCTGTCTGGCGCAGTCTATGCCGAGTCCTGGATTCGTGCCGCGGGTGAAGATCATCTATGCGTTGATACGAAGACTCTGGCTTTCGCCAGGCCAACCGATGTGAGAAACAATATCCCAATATGCAAAGCCGGCGAAGTCCCGGCGAGTTCTGTGCCGCAGGATCAGCACCTATACGACGAGCTGATTGACGCCTTCTCCATGCGCACCTTCGTGCCCGTGACCAGTGATTCTGGCCACGATCACTTCTTTGCCACCTTCGACAAGTTCGGAGGCACCGATAAAAAGCACATGGGTGAATGGCTCGACGAGGTAGCTACACGAGCTGCGGCGCAGAATGAGCAATATCTCGAACTCATGGACACGCCCGACTTCAAAAGCGCGGCGGCGCTCGCGGCTAGCATCGGCTACAACCCCAGCTTCGTCGAATACCGCGGAAAGCTCTTGTCGTCGGGCCTGAAGGAGAGTATCCCGGCCATCAGCGCGGCCCTGGACCGCGCCGAGGAAGACCGCAAACAACGCGAGCACTGCGGTCAACCCGATGCGCAACCGGCCTGTGACGTTAAGATTCGCTATATCTATCAGATTCTGCGCGGCCTGCCGCCGGAGACGGTCTTCGCCCAGGTGGTGCTCGGTTCCGAAGCCGCGACCGCCGACCCTCGTTTCGTCGGGATGAACTTTGTGCAACCCGAGGACGGTTACATCTCCATGCGCGATTACCGCCTGCAGATGCAGATGCTCGATGCCGTGCATGGCTTCTATCCACAAGTGCATATCAGCCTGCATGCCGGAGAGCTCGCGTCGGGCATGGTGCCTCCGGAGGGCTTGACCTTCCACATTCGACTCGCTGTAGAACAGGGCGAAGCGGAGCGAATCGGCCATGGCGTAGACGTAATGTACGAGGATCGGCCCTACGAGTTGCTGAAGGAGATGGCGGCGAAGCACGTGATGGTCGAAGTAAATCTGACCAGCAACGACGTGATCCTAAACGTCAAGGGCGATGACCATCCCTTTGAGATTTATCGCAAATACGGGGTTCCGGTCGCGCTCTCCACCGACGACGAAGGAGTATCGCGCATCGATCTCACGCATGAATATGTGCGCGCGGCGGTTACATATCCGCTAAGTTATCACGATTTGAAAAAGATGGCGCGGACCAGTCTCGAGCACAGCTTCTTGCCAGGCGCGAGCCTATGGCAGCAATCGACTCCCGAGACGCTGGATAGGCCTGTAACGGCCTGCGCCTCGCAAGTTGGGCAGGACACTCCAGCCGGTGAGTGCGCCGACCTTGTCTCAGGAAGTGAAAAAGCGCAGCAGCAATGGGAACTTGAACGCAGATTTCATGCGTTTGAGTCAAACTTTTGAAGCATGCGCATCGTCTTCTCCACCTTCGGAACCTTCGGCGACGTCAATCCGCTCATCGCGCTGGCTCTTGAGTTAAAGCGGCGGGGGCATACGCCCGTGCTTGCCGTGCCCGCAATGTTTGCCGAAAAGATTGAGCCCTTGGGCATCGAGTTTGCCGCCGTGCGTCCGAATCAGGACCCCGATGACAAGACCATGGTTGAATTGATCTGGGACATCAAGAAGGGCACCGAGCGCGGGCTGCGCGAGTTTCTCTTCCCCGCTCTTCGTGACAGCTACCACGATCTGCTTGATGCGGTCACCGCCAATGGGGGTGCGGATTTGCTCGTCACCGGCGAACTTGCCTATGCCGGACCCATTGTCGCGGAGAAGACCGGCATCCCGTGGGCCTCGTATGTATTGGCGCCCCTCTCGTTCTTCTCAGGATACGACCCGCCCGTGCTGGCTCCTTATCCCAACTTGTCGAAACTGCAGTCCCTGGTGCCGGGAGTCAGCCGAATGGTGCCGCGCTTCGCTCGCATGATCACGCGCAACTGGCCGGCGCCAGTCTATGCATTGCGGCACGAACTCGGTTTGAGCCGCGGCAAAAATCCCATCTTCGACGCCAAGCACTCTGAACGTCTGGTGCTGGCGCTGTTTTCCAGGGTACTCGGCGGCCCGCAACCCGACTGGCCGGCCAGTGCTCTCATCACAGGATTCGCCTTCTACGACGGCGACGCCGGAAAGACCGAATTGACACCGGAACTCCAGGAATTCCTGGCCGCCGGCCCGCTGCCCTTGGTCTTTACGTTGGGCTCGGCTGCAGTCATGGCCGCTGGCGATTTTTATGAACAAAGCGCGCACGCCGTGGAGTTGCTCGGTGAACGCGCGGTTCTCTTGGTCGGGAATGATCCGCACAATCGCCCCAGCCAGGCCCTCTCTGACAAGATCTACGTCGCACCCTACGCGCCCTTTTCGAAAATTTTTCCCCGCGCGGCGGCCATCATTCATCAGGGAGGAGTGGGAACGACCGCTCAGGCGCTCAAAGCGGGCAGACCTATGCTGGTGATGCCTTACAGTCACGACCAGCCGGACAATGCACGGCGGGTGTGGCATCTCGGAGTTGCGAAGGTGATTCAGCGCAAGGAGTATCACGCCGAGACAGCGGCGACGAAAATCAAAGACCTGCTCAATGACAACACTTATGCCCAACGCGCGGTTGAAGTCGCGCGCGTCATCGCGCAGGAGGACGGAGTAGCAACCGCCTGCGACGCGCTCGAGGAGAGGGTGAACGCTGGGATTTGATCCCGACGCAGATGCAACAAGGACGAGCCTGAGCCCGCCCTCGCCGTTTTATTTGCTACTGTTTTTCAACTGTCTGCGTCAATTACAAAGGCTGGACATCCGATGCCTGCCAGCCCTTCGGCCCCTTAACGACGTTGAACTGGACGGCTTGACCCTCTTGCAGACTCTTGAAGCCATTTGAACTGATGGCAGAATAGTGCACGAAGACATCTTCCCCATTCTGGCGGGAGATGAAACCGAAGCCCTTTGCGTCGTTAAACCACTTAACAGTACCTTGTTCCATTTGATGCTATTTCCTAGAGTGAATTGCGCTGGAGTGCGAACTGACAGATTCTTGCTGGACGGCAGGACTGCTATAAGCCGGTTCGATTTCTAGCGCGCCTCCAGTCTAGCAGACTTTGCAAGGTGGCCGAAAAATATCCTTAAATTTAGGACAGACTTAACGGAAACGCATTTGTGGAGGTAGTGCCCCTATAGACCCGAAGCCATGTATCCTGTTGGCCTCATGGACCCCAACATCGCCCCCGACGTAGCTACAGATCTGCTGGCCCAGGCCCTGGTCCGTCTGAAAACGGAATTCGAGGCTCTCCCCACGGCTCGCTTCGTAGACGGGGCCCCCTCCGAAGACACAGCTGCCATGGCGCGGGTGCTCGAAGAAGCCGCCCGCCGCATGGCGGACAATTACCCCTATTTTCATCCACTGTACGCGGGGCAGATGCTCAAGCCTCCCCACCCTGTCGCACGCGCAGCCTACGCCATGGCTTCGTGGCTCAACCCCAATAACCACGCTCTCGATGGTGGCCGCGCCAGCTCCCGCATGGAGATCGAGGCGGTGCGCGAACTTGCCGCCATGTGCGGCTGGGACGAACACCTTGGCCACCTGACCAGTGGCGGAACCTTCGCCAACCTCGAGGCGTTGTGGATAGCGGGGCAGCTCGCTCCCGGTAAGACGATCATCGCCACCGAACAGGCTCACTATACCCACGCGCGCATCAGCTCAGTGCTGAAAGTGCCCTTTCGGAGCATCGCCACCGACAACCTTGGCCGCATGGATGTCGATGCGCTTGAAGAGGCGCTTAGCCGTGGCGACGTAGGAACAGTCGTGGTGACACTAGGAACCACGGCCCTCGGCGCGGTCGACCCGCTGGACAGAATCTTCGCCCTACGCAGCCGATACGGCTTTCGCGTGCATGTGGATGCGGCCTACGGCGGCTATTTCAAGCTGGCGTCAAATCTCGATGCCGATGCCGCGCGAGCCTTCGCCTGCATCGCGGAGGCGGACTCGATCGTGGTCGATCCCCATAAGCACGGTCTTCAACCCTATGGCTGTGGCTGCATCCTCTTCCGCAACCCGGAGATGGGCCGCTTTTATAAGCACGACTCGCCCTACACCTATTTCACCTCCGCCGAGCTGCACCTCGGTGAGATCAGTTTGGAGTGCTCGCGTGCCGGAGCCTCGGCAGTCGCGCTTTGGACCACGCAGCGGCTGCTCCCACTCACTGCCGGCGGCGAATTCGCGCGGGGTCTCGAACGCTCCATCCAGGCCGCCCGCACCCTTTATTCACGGATCGAATCTGATCCTCGGTTCATCGCGGGCCCAAAGCCCGAACTGGATATTCTCGTCTGGGCCGTAAAGGCTCTAAGCATCGAGGAGTCTTCCCGCCTGGCGCAACAGGTCTTCGACCGCGCCGCGGAGCAGGATCTGCATCTGGCCCTCGTGCAGTTGCCGGTCGGGTTTCTGACAACCGCAACCGGTTCGGATCGGGAAACATGGCCCGCTGCTTCAGCCGATACCAAAGTCACATGCCTTCGATCCGTGCTCATGAAGCCCGAGCACCTGGCCTGGGTGGAGGAAATCTGGAAGCGTCTGGATCGAGCCGCCACCTGACCAACCTGATCCGTCAGAATTTAGGCCGTTGATGCAAAGTATCGGATAGAAGTGGCAACGGGAAGTAGAGCACTGCTATACTGCGGGCGATTTCCAAGAGGAAACATTGAACGACTCAAAAGTCGTGCGTCTAGTTTTGAAAACGGATACATTCGCACTGGAAGTGCTACCCGCGCTGGGCGGGAAAATCGCGTCCATGCGAAAGAACGGAATCGAACTTCTCCAGCAGCCGCTCGCGTCCTACGCACCCCGTACCCTTCTTACGGCTTTTGAAGAAAGCGACGCCAGCGGCTTCGACGAATGTCTGCCTTCGGTCTCGGCCTGCGAAATCGATTCTCCGTCCGGCAGGATTACGATTCCGGATCATGGAGAGTTCTGGCGTTTGCCCTGTGAGATTGCATCGCAGACCCAGCATGAGGTCAAACTTACGGCGAAGGGCACTGTGCTTCCGTTGCGCTTTGAGCGAAAACTACGCCTCGAGCCCAATTTGGCAGACGCCGGAACTGAAACGCTCCACATCGACTACAGGATCGAAAACCTGGGTCAAACCGACGTTTACTACACATGGTCGGCGCATCCTCTCTTTGCCGTCGATCCCGGCGACCGGATCCTTTTGCCAGCTTCAGTGATCGAAATGACTGTCGAGGGCTCGGCACGAGATCGCCTTGGGGCCAACGGCAGGATCCATCCTTGGCCGCTCGTGGAGTTGACTTCTGGAGATTTGGCGGAGCTTGATCAGGTCGGAAATGTAAGCGATAACACTGCTGACAAGATTTATACCGTGGCTTCGCCCGAGGGCTGGTGCGCGATCAAGCGTACAAGCGCTGGCCTCCGTATCCAGGTCGAATTCGACCCGTCGTTGTCTCCGTTCCTGGGATTATGGCTGTGCTATGGAGGATGGCCAGAAGGCCACCCGAAGAGGCAGTACTGTGTCGCCCTCGAGCCCTGTACGGCTCCCGTCGACTCGTTGGCCACGGCCATGGCCAGCGGATGGGCAAAGACGCTTGCACCGGGTCAATGCGACTTATGGTGGATGCGAATTGTCATCACTGTTGTATCGTAACTTTTGTTGTGGAGTGAAACGATATCTTGGTGGAGGTCTTAGAATGCTGAGTGTAACCGTTACCAAGTCTCTCCACTCGCAGCGCTTCGGACAGGACTCCACCGTTTTTGTCGCGCCTGGGCGCGTCAACCTCATCGGCGAGCATACGGATTACGCAGATGGCTTCGTGATGCCGGCGGCCATCGACTTCGCAACTCTGGCTGCTATTTGCCCTCGCGACAACCATAGCATCGCTATCTATTCCGCGAATTTTGACGAGCAGGTAGTTCACTCGCTCGATAGCCTGCCGGAAAGGGCTTCGCAACATTGGAGCGACTACCCGCTGGGTGTCGTCTCTGCGCTGCGTGAGATCGGAGTGGAGATTCCAGCCTTCAGTCTTACGCTCAACGGAGATGTGCCTTTGGGCGCTGGACTCAGTTCCTCCGCGTCCGTCGAAGTGGCCAGCATGGTTGCCATCCTAAGCCTGACCAGCGCGAAAATCCCACTGCCCGAAGTTGCTAGGCTTTGCCAGCGGGCCGAGAACCACTTTGTCGGCGCCTCTACCGGCATCATGGATCAGTTCATCGCCTGCTGCGGAGCGGAGGATCATGCTCTGCTTCTCGATTGCCGGACGCTGGAGTATAGGCTGGCGCCGATACCTTCGCATCTAAGCCTGGTGATCGCCAACACCATGGTCAAACACTCCCACGCCGGGGGTGAATATAACACCCGCCGTGCCGAGGTCGAGGAAGGCACACAGCTGCTGCATAGCCATCGTCCGGAAATCAGACTCCTGCGCGACGCCACCGTGGATGACCTGAAGAAATGGGGCCACGAAATGCGCCCTGACGTCCTCAAGCGCTGCCGCCACATCATCACCGAGAACAACCGCACCGTCGCTGCTGCCGATGCCCTCGAGGCCAGCGATCTCAAGACCCTCGGCCGCCTGATGTATGAAGCCCACGCCAGCTATCGCGACGATTTCGAAGCCAGCTGCCCGGAAGCTGACATCCTGGTCGATCTGGCTGCGAAAGAGACCGGCTGCATCGGCGCGCGTCTAACCGGAGGCGGATTTGGCGGGTGCACCGTCAACCTCGTCGAGAACGCCCGCGCCGAGACGTTTTCAGCGAATTTACGTGAGGGTTACCGTCAGGCCACCGGCATCGCGGCCGATATCTATCTTTGCCATGCTTCGGCGGGAGCCCACAAGATTTAAGCGGCAGGGGAATCAAAACGAGCTAACCCCTTTCCGCCGTTACTTTTGACCAGGTTTTGCAGAACAGCAGGCGGTTTTTTTCGCTCTTCATTGGCGGCCCGCTTGTTAAACTAGCCGCACTGTTTTCTTGATTCATTTTCCGTTCCAGCGGAGTGCCGCTCCACAGAGCAACGAGTGGCACGATCCAGGGTTCAGTCCCCTGGATCTACAAATAGAGGGCCGCCGAAAACTGCGGCTCAAGATATACGGAGTGATGCAATGAGATTCAATAATTTACCGCGACTTGCTTCGTTGGAGCGCGCAGACGACAGCGGCCTGGTGGCTTACTTCTCCATGGAAATCGCCGTCACCCCTTCCATACCCACTTATAGCGGCGGTCTCGTCGTACTTGCGGGCGATACACTTCGCGCCGCAGCGGATATGGGCCTGCCCCTGGCCGCCGTCACCCTCGCACACCGCCTCGGATATTTTCGGCAGCACCTGGACGCAGACGGCCTGCAAACTGGAGAATCGCAGCCCTGGAGCCCGGAGAGCATGCTGACTCCGGAAGCCCCCATCGTGACCGTGACCATCGAAGGCCGGCCGGTGGCCATCAGGGCGTGGCGCTATGACCTTGAGGGTGTCACCGGTCATACCATTCCCATTTATTTTCTCGACACCAAACTGGAGCAGAACGACCCCGGCGACCAGACGCTCACCGACCACCTTTACGGTGGCGATGGTGATTATCGTCTGCGGCAGGAGGCCGTTCTCGGCATGGGCGGTGTGCGTATTCTCGATGCCCTCAACTATCATCCGGCCGTCTACCACATGAACGAGGGCCACGCTGCACTGCTCAGCGTAGCCTTGCTTGGGCAGCAGTTGCAGGGCGAACCCTTCGAAAACGCCACCGAAGAGGATCTCGAAGCCGTCCGCCAGCTTTGCGTGTTTACTACGCATACGCCGGTTCCCGCCGGTCACGACCGCTTCTCGCCTGAGCAGGCCCTTCGTATCCTGGGTACGGAGCGAACTCAACTGCTCAAGCGCGTGGGAGCCTTCCACGACGACCTGCTGAACATGACCTATCTTGCGCTGCGCTTCTCCCGCTTCGTAAACGGAGTTGCCATGCAGCACGGCATCGTCTCGCGCGAAATGTTCCCCGAATACTCGATCGAGGCCATCACGAATGGCGTGCATGCCGCCACCTGGACATCCCCGGCATTCCAGTTCGCTTTCGATCAACACCTGCCCCGCTGGCGTCAGGATAATCTGGCCTTGCGCTATGCCATCGACATCCCCGAAGCCGAGATCGAAGAAGCGCACCTCAGTTCGAAGCTCTCCCTGATTACGGCGGTAAAGGAACGCACCGGCGTCGAGCTACGGCCCGAGATTTTCACTATCGGTTTTGCCCGTCGCGCCGCTACCTATAAACGAAGCGACCTGCTTTTCAACGACCCCGAACGCCTCGTGCGCTGTGCCCGCGAATCGGGCGGCCTACAGGTGATCTATAGCGGCAAGGCGCACCCTGCGGACGAACCGGGCAAGGCCATGATTCGCCACGTCATCGAACTGGCCAAACAGCTCGAATCCGACGTGCTGAAGATCGTCTATCTCGAAAACTATGAGTGGATTCTGGGGGCGCTGCTCACCGGTGGGGTCGATCTCTGGCTGAATACGCCCAAACGACCCTACGAAGCCTCGGGCACCAGCGGCATGAAGGCTGCCCTCAATGGCGTCCCCAGTCTCAGTATTCTCGACGGCTGGTGGATCGAGGGCTGGATTGAAGGCGTAACCGGCTGGGCCATCGCCGACCACGACGAGGATGCCAGCGAGGCCAACTCGCTCTATGAACACCTGGAGCATATCGTGCTTCCGCTCTATTACCGGCAGCCGGACCAATGGCGGCGCATTATGCGCTCGACCATTGCGCTCAACGGGTCTTACTTCAATACCCAGCGCATGCTCGAGCAATATGTCCAGAATTCTTACTTCCCCGAAACGCGGGTGCAGTCTCCGGCAGCAACGCTCGAGCCTATTCTGGCCAAGTAACCAATTCGCACTGGGCTCCGGGTGACATGGGCGGCTCGTCAGTCTTCCGGAGTAAGAGGGTCGCTGATATACTTAAGTGAAAGTTTGTCTGCAGTTCCCCTGAAACACTCCCGGCGTTCCAGGACTCAGGGACTCCAAACTGCCAGCAGCCGTGTCTCGCGGCCCTTGATGAAAGCCACAGGAGAAACAAACGGTGAGCCAGGTAATTCTTGAGGAATTGGTCCCTGTTACCTCCCGGCGACCCCTTTGTGTCGACCTCGACGGTACCCTGGTCAAGAGCGATACCCTGGTCGATTCCCTGCTCCTGCTGGTTCGTACACATCCACTGCGCTCTTTGCAGGCCCCTCTGTGGCTGAAGGGCGGCAAGGCCGCGTTCAAGGCACGCGTGGCATCGCAGGTCCAGCTGGACGCGGCACACCTGCCCTACAACCGCAAATTGCTGGAGTATCTGGAAGAACAGCACGCCGAAGGCCGTAAGCTGTATCTCACCACCGGCGCCGACACAATCCTTGCCCGTCACATCGCGGAGCAGCTCGGCATCTTCGAGGAAGTCCTGGCCAGCGACGGAACTACAAATCTGACTGGAGACAACAAACTTAATAGCCTCAAAAAGCGCTTCCCCCAAGAAGGATTCGACTACATCGGCAACGCGCCGCCCGATGTCCCCTTGCTCGAACAGGCCGGCGAGGCCATGGTGGCCAATCCCAGCCCTTCACTCCGGGCCATGCTCAAATCACGGAAGATCCCGGTCAGCCGCCAATTCGATGACCGCGCTGCGCCTCTCAAAATCTTCCTTAAGACGATCCGTCTGCACCAATGGGCGAAGAACATTCTCATCTTCATCCCGGTGCTGCTGGCGCATGCTTTAAAACTCCCGCTCCTGTTCAATGCGCTGGTGGCGTTCCTTTGCTTCAGCCTTTGCGCTTCAGCTACTTATATCGTGAATGATCTTCTCGATATCGAGGCTGACCGCCGTCATCCTACGAAGCGTCGCCGTCCCTTCGCCGCGGGCGATCTCTCGCCGGCCACCGGTGTTGGCATCATTGTGCTCTTCTTGGCGCTGGCCTTTTCAGGTGCGGCGTTCCTGCCTCGCATTTTCCTCGCCTGGCTGCTGGTTTACCTGGTCACCACGCTTTCCTACTCCCTCTACCTGAAGCGTATTGTTCTCATCGACGTCATCCTGCTTTCCGGCCTCTACACCCTCCGCTTGCTCGCTGGCGTAGCCGCCGCCGACGTTGCATTCTCACCCTGGCTGGCTGCCTTCTCCATCTTCTTCTTCCTGTCCCTGGCCATGGTCAAGCGCTTCAGCGAGTTGCAGAATATTCGTGCTAAGGGCGATGTGCCCTCCAACGGCCGCGGCTATCTGCTCGCCGACATCGAACAGATTCGCAGCTTCGGCACCGCCAGCGCCTATGCATCGGTCGTGGTCTTCGCGTTTTACATTTACGGTAGTGGTGCAGCCGGACTTTATCATCATCCCGCCCGCATGTGGCTCATGACACCTCTCATGATCCTCTGGCTCAGCCGGGTGTGGCTGCTCGCCTCCCGCGGAGAGCTCGACGAGGATCCCGTCATCTTTGCTGTCACCGACCGCATGAGCCTGCTCATCGGAGCGGCCATCGCACTCATCGCTGTTCTCGCTACCCTATAAGCTCAAAATCACCTCAAAATAAGCACAGAAGAGGAGCACGACCACCCGCATGGCGCGACCATCTCCCCGTCCCCGTTTTGAAAGCTGGGGCAGATATCCAACGCTGGACGCCAACCTCGTCCCGCTCAACTGGTCCACGGACTTTCCTCTTGCCAAGACCCCGGCGACCCGCCTGCTTCCCGTAGGCGCGGGTCGTAGCTATGGCGACGTCTGCCTGCTCGAAAACGGTACTCTGCTACAGACACGCGGCATGGACCGCCTCCTTGCCTTCGACCCCGAAACTGGCGTTCTGCGCTGCGAAGCGGGAGCGACGCTTGCGGAGATTCTCGACTTCGGCGTCCCGCGTGGCTTCTTTCTCCCCGTGACGCCGGGAACGAAGTATGTCACCGTCGGCGGAGCCATCGCCAACGACATCCATGGCAAAAACCATCATGCAGCCGGGACCTTCGGCCACCACGTGCTGCGCTTCGAGCTGGTGCGCTCCGACGGATCCAGCCTCCTTTGCAGCCCGACCGAAAATGCCGAATGGTTCGCCGCTACCGTCGGCGGCATGGGACTCACTGGCCTCATCACCTGGGCCGAAGTCAGGCTCCGGCCCATCGTCTCGCGCCGCATCGATTATCACGGCGAAAAGTTTGTCGGCATCGACGAGTTTCTGACTCTGGCGCAGAATGCCAGGGCAGAGTACACAGTGGCGTGGATCGACTGCGTCGCCACCGGACGCAACTTCGCGCGTGGCATCTTCATGCAGGGCGAGCATGCGAAGGAGCCCGGTGAGCTGAAAAAGAGCAAGGAGCCGTGGCTCACTTTCCCCTTCGACCTGCCGGCCATCGCGCTCAACCGGTTCACCATGGCTGCGTTTAACACCGCCTACTACCACAAGCAGTTCCCGAAGCAGAAGACGGCAAAAGTGGATTACGAGCCGTTCTTCTATCCGCTGGACAGCGTCCTGCACTGGAACCGGATGTATGGGAAGAATGGACTTCTGCAATTCCAGAATGTGTTGCCGCATGCCAGCGGACGCGAGGGCATGGTGGAAATTCTGAAGGCGATCACACGTTCCGGCCTGGCATCATTCCTCGCGGTGATCAAGTTCTTCGGCGATATGCCCTCACTGGGAATGATGTCCTTTCCGCAGCCCGGCATCATGCTCGCGCTCGATTTCCCGATTCGTCCCGAGGTCAGCTTTGACCTGCTCGACCGCCTGGCGCGCATCACTCTCGAACATGGAGGACGCATGTATTCGGCCAAGGATGCGCGCATGACCGCGGAGCAGTATCAGACCTTTTATCCGCAGTGGCAGGACTTCGCTCGCTACATCGATCCATCGTTCGATTCCGCATTTTGGCAGCGCGTCACCGGGCGGAGGCCTCTCGATGAGTAAAGACAAGGCATTTCCTTCAAACATCCTCGCGCTGGGCGCGACCTCGGCAATCGCCGAAGCCACGCTTCGCCTCTTCGCTGAGCGTGGAGCACGATTCTTTCTGGTAGCGCGTAACCCTGACAAGCTGGCTGCT